>VGZD01000008.1 GCA_016872715.1 Planctomycetota bacterium | reverse complement strand
CGGGCGGTGGAGTTGGAGGCTTTCCCCAAGCGGCGTGCGAGCCCGCGGCGTGGGCGTCGGCTCGATGCCTGCCGCGAGGAGATCGTGGCGCTCTTGCGGCTGGAGCCGCGGGTGTCGGCGAAGCGCGTGGGGCGCCTCCTGGGCTTGAAGGCTCCGGCGGTGCGGGAGCGCGCGCTGCGGAGGTACGTTCAGGATCTCAAGCGCGAGCTGTTCGGCGCGGAGGCGTTCGTGCATCGCACGCACTCGCCTGGTGACACGCTGGAGGGCGACTTCTTCGAGAGCTGGGCGCGGATTGGCGGCCTGACGTGCAAGGTGCACGTGTTTATCGGGACGCTGCCGTGCTCGAACAGCTACTTCGCGAAGGCCTATCCGATCGAGCGGCTGGAGTGCTGGCTCGACGGCCTCAACGCGAGCTTCGCGTACTTTGGCGGCGTGCCGCGCCGCGCGGTGCTCGACAACACCAGTGCTGCGGTGAGGAAGATCCTGCCGGGGACCGAGCGCGAGGAGACGCGCGCGTTCCAGGGCTGGCGCGGCGGGTATCCGCTGCACGTGGACTTCTGCGCTCCGGCGAAGGGCAACGAAAAAGGCTCGGTGGAGCGCGGCAACGAGCACGTGCGCGGGCTTTTCTTCCGGCCGATGCCGGAGGTGGCGTCGTGGGACGATCTCAACGCGCAGCTCCTGGCCGAGCTCGAGCACGACCTCGGCCAGCGTCGCCTGCCCGACGGGCGCACGTCGCGCCAGGCGCTGCAGGCTGAGCGTGAGCACTTGCGCCCGCTGCCGCCGCGCTTGCCGGAATGTGCGCGGGTGGTGCCGTGCGTGGCGGACAAGTACGCGACGATCAGCGTGGACCGCGTGCGCTACTCGGTGCCGAGCGAGCTGGCGCGGCGAGCGCTTCTTGCGAAGCTCTACTGGGGCACGGTCGAGATCGTCGATGGCGACGTCGAAGCCGTCATCGCGCGACGCCAGGCGACGCTCGTCGAGGCTCATCGACGACATCCCGAGCGATTCTCGCGCGGCATGCCCGCCGAGCAACGGCGTCCCACGTCCGCGTGGATCAACCCACCCACGACGGCACCGCTCGCCATGGTCGGAGCTCACTGAGCTCAACCACGATGTGTCTCAAAATCGTTGACAAGCACCGACGCGATCGACAGCACGCGTTGGCGCACGAGCAGCCCGAGGTCGTGCTGAACGCGTGCCGTGCTCCGGCGCTCGTCCAGGCTGCTCGCCAGCGAGGCCGTCAGGCCCGTGCGCGCGTCGATCTGCCGCAGCAGCACCACACCGCCATCCGAGCTCTGGCGCCGGGCCGTGAAATCCACCGTCACGGGCTTGGGAAAAGTCCCTTCGAAGAGGCCGCGCTGCTGGGTAAGGTCCGTCATGCGAGCGGTTGGTCGTGATCGGCGCCGTGTCTATGCAAAGCACCTAGCCGGTCACGAACCGACCCGCCCGTACCTGTTTTCTCGTGAATGATGCGGGCTAGGCCGCCGCGTCGGGCAGTCCGCGCGGGCGCGTGGCGATCCACGCGGCGGCGAGGATCGCTCCCCCACCGACGAACGTGGTCCAAGGCGGCAGCGCGTCGCCTGCGATCGTCCACGCGAGCAGCAGCGTGAACACGACCTCCGACAGCCCCGTGACGGCCATCGCCACGGCGCGACCGTGTCGATAGGCGTGCGTGTTGAGCAACTGGCCCACCGTTCCAAGCAGCGCGGCGATCCCGAGCAGCAGCGCATCGCGCGCCGTCCACTGCGGAGCCGCGCTCGCCCAGCGCACGACGACGATCGGACCCGTGACGAGCGCCACGAAGCCCATGAAGAACGTCACCACCGTCAGCGGGTGGTCCGTGGAAGTCAGCCTGCGCACCGAGATGAGCGCGAGCGCCGCGGTGAAACCCGAGGAGAGGGCGATCGCGAGGCCCCACGCGCTCTCGCCGCCTTGAGGCGCGAGCGCGAGCAGCGTTCCGACCACGCCGATCGCGACCGCCAACTTCGCGCGACGATCGGGCCACTCTTGCAGCAGCGGACCGACGAACAGGAGCATCCAGACGGGCGCACCATGGCGCAGGAACGCCACGGTCGAGAGCGAGCAGCCGCCCTCGTGCAGCGCGACGAATTGACCTCCGATCGACAGCAGTCCGAAGGTCGCGCGCACGAGGTTGAGCTTCCACGCGCCCCAGCGCAGCGGGCTCTGTGCACTCCGCAGCAAGCCGAGACACAGGCTGAGACCGATCACGCTGCGCACGAAGAGCGCCTCGAACGACGACACCTGCGGCGAGAGCAACTTGACGCACACGTACATCCCGGAGAACGAGAGGCTCGCTCCGAGTGCCAGCCAGCGTGCACGCGCGAGTTCGTCGCGCGCTTCGTCACCGAATCCGCGTCGCATGTCGGCCTTCCGCACTCAACACAGCAGCGCCTTGCACAGCTCACGCAGGCTGCGCACTTCGAGGCTCGGGATGGTGTCGGCGGGAGCGGGGCGACCGGCACGGTTGACCCACGCCACGTTCCAGCCGTACTCGAGCGCCGGTCGCACGTCGTGGAACAGGCTGGCGCCGACGTGCAGCGCGCGCGGCTTGTCGCGCTTGCTGCGCTCGAGCGCCGCGTCGAAGTGCGCGCGCGCCGGTTTGTACGAACGCAGCTGCTCGGCGGTCACGACGAAGTTGACCTCCACTCCGATCTGTTCGAGGCTGGCCCGCAGGACGCGCGTCTCGACGTTCGACAGCACCGCGACCTGATAGGCGGCGGTCAGTCGCTCGAGCGCCTCGCGCGTCTCCTCGAATGGCGGCCACGTCGCCATGCTCTGGACGAACGCGCGCTCCTCCTCGTTCGTCGTGTCGCGGCCTTGGCAAGCAGCCGCGTGCCGCAAGCTCGCCGCGAGCTTGACGGAGTAGTGCGCGTAGCCGCCCTGCACCTCGCGCTCGTCGCTGGACTCTCGATCGCGCACCAGCCGCTCGACATCGCACCCGTGCAGGCTGGCGGTGCGCTCCATCGCGGAGCGCACGCCGCCCGACCAGTCGATCAGCGTGCCGTAGCAGTCGAGCGTGACGAGCTCGAGGCGCGTGCGGTCGAACGTGGCTCCCATGTCTTCCTTCAATGCTCGACGCGAGCGCGAGCGGCGTCGTGACTCTCGCGCAGCGTGTCGTGCGACTCGTCGAGCGCCGTGGCGCAGGCGATGGGAACGAGCTCGACGACCATCAGCGAGTCTCGACCGGGTCGAGCGCTTCCAGCACTTGGCCGACGAGCGCCCCCGCGACGATCCCGTAGCCAGTCGCATTGGGGTGATAGCGATCGCCGCGCACGAACAGCCGCGCGGGCGGTTCGCTCGCCATCGCCCGCGCGCGAAACTCGGCCAGCAGATCGACGAAGCGCACGGAACGTTGCTGCATGAGTGCGCGCAGTTGAAGTCCGGGTCCCTCGACGGGTCGTTCGAGATACACCTGACTCTCGTACGGAAAGAGCATCGTGAGCAGCTGCGCATCCACGCTTGCGCAGAGCGCCCGGAGCGCGTCGAGTCGCTCGCTCTCGCGCGCCATCGTGGCCGCGGCATCCGCGGGGTCGCCCGTCAGTTGCGCCGCGAATCGCTCCACCTGCTCGAGATCGCGCTCGCGGTTGATCTCGTAGTACGTGGCGCGCATCCAGCGAAAAAGCGCGAGCTTCCCAAGCTGCTCCCGCGCAGACCACGAGAGCTGCGCGTGCAGGGTGTCTTTGCCGTGGTAAACGGCTGCGTCGACCTGCTTGAGCGTGTTTGGAAAGTCGTTGAGGCAGTAGCCGACGATGACGACGTGGGGCTCGAGGGCCAACGCCTGCGACCTGAGCACCTCGACATAGTCGCGCGACGAGTAGCCATTCACGCCGAGATTGGCGACGCGCACACGACGCGACGCGCCCAGTCGCGTTTGTAGCTCCCGCTCCAGCTGCCGCGGCCACGTGTCGCTCTCCACGACGCCCTTGCCGAACGTGCAGGAGTCGCCGATCGCCACCACGCGCAGCTCATCCGCTCCGTAGTCGGGCTTGAACTCCGGTCCGCGCCAGCCGTGCGAGTCGATCTCATAGAACGAGCCGTCCCAGCGCGCGCGAGCATGGCGGCGGTGCACGTGAGGGAGGTTGGCGACCTTCTCGTAGGGCGAGTGGTCGTACCATCGAAACGGCCCGGGCTCGGCCACGCGCGCGACGAGCTCGCTCACGGCGAACAGCAAGAAACTGACGAGCGCAATGAGCGCGAGTCGGCGGCAGGCGAGAACCATGGCGGGCATTCCAGCGACTCGATCCTCGTGCGGCAAGCGGCGCGCGCGGTCAGAACAACTCCTGTTGTCCCTCGTGGCGCGTGCACTTGTTGAGCTCGGGATACGCGTGGACCAGCTCGGCGGGCGCCAGCGTAGGTTGCCCGCGCAGTCGGGCGATCAGCTGCAGCGCATTGACGAGCGCCTTGCCGGTGAAGTGGTTGTTGGTGATCACGAACGTCTCGTCGTGCTCCTTCGAGATGCGCGTCGCGCGCGCGGCGATGTCGCCGAGCTCGGCGTCGTCGTAGAGGTAGTCGTACTTCTGGTCGCGACCGGCGCGAGGGTCGAACCACGCCGCCTTGTTGCGACCGTGCAGACGCAGGTAGCCGAGGTGCCCCACCGCTGGAAACCAGGTCGGTGGGTGATTCCACGCCGAGGGCAAGTCGATGTGCGCGAGCGAGCATCCAAGGCCGCGAATCGCGCTCAGGGCGGGCGGCGCGAACCAGCTCGCGTGGCGAAGCTCGAGCACCAGCGGTACGGACTCGAACAGGCCGTGCAGTCGCGACAGTCGGCGCAGCTCGCCCGCTCCGTATTGAAAGCTGACCGGAAATTGAGCCAAGAGGGCCCGCAGGCGTGCGGTGCTCACGATCGGCTCGAGCGCCGCGAGAAACTTGGTCGCGCTGGCCTGCGCGTCAGCCCCGAGCGCCTCGGCGTGCGTGAAGTCGCGATGCAGCTTGGCGGTGAGCAGGAAGTTGGGTCTTCCGGCGAGCACGCGCGACCAGAGCGCGACGACGTCGCGCCCCGGATGTGCATAGAAGGTGCTGTTGACCTCGACGCACTCGACGAAGCGCGCGAGATGCCGCAGTGGATGGAAGTTGGAGCCCTTGTGGCGCGGGTAGACGACGCCTTCCCAGTCGGGATAGGACCAGCCCGCCGTGCCCGTGCGGATCAAAAGTCCGGCTCCATGCCAAGGCGCGCGAAACCCGCGCGCTCGGCAGCGAACAGACCCTCGCGAATCGCCTGCGCCGCGCGCTCGAGTTCCGCATCACCGCCCTCGCGCGAAACCGCGATCGGGGGGCCGTACGTCAAGGCCACGCGCGCTCCGGGCTTGGGGATCGTGAACCGATCCCAGCTCGACAGACGCCAAGTTCGGTCGGCCACGCATCCAAACGGCAAGACCGAGCGCCGCGTCGCCCGCGCCATCCACGCCAGTCCGAGGTTCACGTTGTGCATCGGGCCGCGCGGACCGTCCGGCGTGATGGCGACCACTCCGCCGGCGTTGAGAACGCCGAGCAGCTCGCGCAACGCCTGTGCACCGCCCCGACTCGAAGAGCCGCGCACGACCTTGAAGCCGAAGCGCCGCAACATGCCTTCGGAGAGGTCGCCGTCTTCACTCGGGCTCACGAGCACGTGCCAGCCGCGATCGCGGAACGGGTGCACCGGAACGACCATGCGCCCGTGCCACATCGCAATCAGCGCGCCCTCGCGTTCCAACTCCTTGTCGAGGTGTTCCAGCCCCGCGATGTCGTACTTCCACTGGCTCGAGAGCCACGTGAGCGCCTGGGGGCCGCACAGCCGGAGCAGTGCACCGCCGACGCGGCGACGCGCGCGTCTGAAGGTCCTGCGAGTGTTCACGCGGCGCTCCCTCGCATCAGTGTGGGACCCGAAGCTGACCGCTGAACGTCGTCGAGGAACTCATGGAGCGACTTCGTCGCCCGTCGCATCGATGCCGTCGGGCCCGAGCGACCAAAGGCGGTACCGTGCGCCATCGGCGTCACGACGATACGCCAACGCCCTCCCCCATCCGTCGACGCTCAGCGCCTCGCCGTCGAGATAGCCCTCGGGATAGTTCGGCGACGGTCGCACCAGTTCCTCGAGGGCGTCCGGATAGGTGCCGCGGTCGAGCTGGAACACGAGCAGGCGCGTCGCGACGCGGTCGAGCGCTGCACGCGTCGCCTCGAGCTTGCGCGCGGGCTCATTCTCGGTCGTCGTCCCCTCCGCGCGCGCGTCGATGGGCTCGCTCGATCCGTCGAGCGATGCACCACTCGCCGCCGCGGGCGCGCGCAGCGAGCGCAGCGCGGAGGTCGTGAACCCGACGAGCCCGAGCCAAGTCTCCGGCCCGAAGGAGGACTCCATGTGCAAATGGAAGCGCTCGCCGAGCGGCCCGCCCGACAGCTGCGTGGTGGAGAAAAAGCGCGTGAAGGTCTCGGCGCGATCGGGAAGACCCGCGGTCAGCAGCCCGAGGTCGATCGGCAGGTCCGCGAAGCTGCCCGCGAGCGCCGCGGCGCCGCGCAGGGATGTGTAGAGGCTCGCGATCATCGTCGGCCAGTCCATCGTGCCCGCGAGCGTCGCGCCCGGAGCGAGCTCCAGCGGTTGCGAAGTGTCGGCCGCGGACGCTACCTCGCTCGCAAGGCGCTTGATCTCGCGCTTCGCGAACAGCGTCGTGGTCGTGAGCACCGCGCGCGATCCGGCGATGGCGACCGTCGGCGAGATCTCGAACGGCAGTTGGCTCGACTCCGTGCGCTCCATCTCGAACGACCACATGGGCGACTCGCGATAGCGCGCGCTGCGGATCGAAACCGCCGTCGCACCCACGTCCGCGGAGGCGCTCGCGAGCCCTTGCATCCCGCGTTCGAAGGCCGCGGGATCGCGCAGCTCCACCACCGCGACCGCGTTGGGCAAACCGATCGAGTTGACCGGCATGACGAACAGCGCGACATCGCTGCCGATGCTGCCGAACACATCGCGGCGCAGGTCGAAGCCGTGGCGCTGCTCCATCTCCCCAAGGCGCGCTTCGCCCGCTCCTTCGAGCCCCGCCCATGCAACGAACTGTCGTTCCAGCTCGCGTGCGTCGAGTTGCGTGACCAGCACGCCCGCCGCGTCGCTCGGAATCAGAGCGCGCAAGCTCGAGGTCGGCGCCGATCCGCCGAAAGCGCGCCACCAGGAGCTCGCGTTCGCGGGTGGACGCACGATGTCGGTGGAAAAACGCGCGCCGATCAGTTGCATGCGAAACGCCGTCGGCCGTGGAGTGACGAAGGTGGGCCGGTTTTCACTCGGCTGCGGAAGCAGGTCGATGGCGCCCGAGAGCAGCTCGGCGAGCTTGTCCGTGTCGACAGCGCCGCGCGCGACCGTCGCGCCGCCAGAATCGAGCGGGAGCGAGTGAAGCGCGCTCCACGTCGGTTCGACCGCGAAGGATGGGCGAGTGCGCGACGCTCGCGCCTGTACTGTCTCGAGTGTCGTCGCACCCAGCGACACGATCACGCGCTCGTCGGAGCGCCAGCACCAGCCGGCGGCGCCGTCCATGCGGGCGACTTCGAAACGTTCGAGCGTTCCACGCGCTTCGAGCAGCGCGTGGGTCTCATCGGGACCGCTCGGCTGCGCGCCGAGTCCGTCGCGCATCGCGCTCCATGAAGCGCTCGCCACGTCCGCGCTCACGAACTCGATCGTGAGGAGCAGGGACCTGCGGCGGAGGAGCTCGACCGCGAGCCAACCTGATGGATCGAACTCGGAGCCGACGTCGGTGGCGCTCCCCTCCCCCGCCGGTCGTCCATCGGCTCCAAGGGAGAGCACACGGGGCCGTCCTTGGGCCGAGCGCGTCACTTCGTAGGCACGACCCCAGGGATCCTGACTCAAGCGCTCGTCCGCTCGCGCATCAGGAGCCGTCTCGAGCAACTCCTCGAGGTCGAGCGCCTCGAGCTGCGCCTCGCTCATGCGCGCGAGCTCCGCCGCGAGCTCGCCCGACGTGGACTCTTCGGTCGAGTAGGAGAGCACGATGCGCCGCGCGCGACGGGCCAAGGCCATGAGGCCTGCGTCACCTGTTGCGCGATCGAGGCCGAGCAGCGCGAGCGCGCTCGCAAGACTGTCGGCCATGTCGAGTTGCAGGTTCGCCTCGAGCTTTGAGAAGGCCTCGCGCGCGTCCGGATCGGCGGCCAGTTGCAGGGCAGGCGCCGAGGAGTAGGCGTTCAGCAGAGCTGGAACATCGGGCACGTCGACAAGCAGATGCGGCGTCGGCGCGTGGAGCGCGAGCAGGTCGACGCCGGGCGCCGCCTGAACGCACGCCAGCAGAATCGGAGTGATCACGGCGAGGTGGGTGCGTCGAGGTTCATCGTTGGTCGTGCGGCTCGTTCTCAGATGCCAGCGAACTTGCGCAGCTCGGCCTCGTTCTTGCGCAGCGCTTCTTCGAGCGCCTTCACACTGGGCCGCAAGTCCTTGCCGCTCTTGAAGGCGTCCTTGAAGGCCTGATGCGCTTGCACGACCGGCGTGCACTTGCCGTCGAGCATGAAGGCGACGAGCAGGCCGGCCTGATTGATGAGCTTGCCCGACGCGGACACGTCCTCCAGCCTCAGCGGCAGGGTCAGGATGGTGTCGAGCGGATCAATGCCGCCCTTGTTGGCGATGTTGTCGAGCGACCACTTGCGCATCCAGTGCGGATCGCCGCCCTGCTTGATGAACGGGTCGGTCATGTAGCGCTCGGCGTAGGCGCAGGCGCCGTAGCGCAGCCACTGCGGAAGCTGCTTCTCGTCCCACCAAGCTCTGTCCATCGCCGGCCCCGGCTTTCCGGACGCGATGGATGCGAGCGCCTTCGGGCTGGGGTCGAGCGCCTCGATGAGCGACTGCGCGGCGGCGTGGCGCACGAACATCGGACCGAACGCGTTGTCTTTTTGGTTCGCCGCATCCCAGTAGCAGAAGCCAGCACTGGTCATGCCGGCCGCGAACGGCTCGGTCCAGACCTCCGCGATGCTCGCGCCGTGCAGCGAAGAGAAGCCGCGCAGCTCGGTCTGCCGCTGACCAGCGAACTCGCCGTATTGCGCACCGGAGCGGAGCACGAGCACGGCAACGGGCGCGCTCGGCGTCTTGCCCAGCACACGGTTGACTTCGCGGAACGCGCGCTCGCACTCATCGCGCGCGGGCATGGCGAGCGCACGGTCACAGGTCGTGAAGAGCACGTAGTGATCGCTCGGGATCTTCCACCACCGGTCGAGCTCGGCGTGGAACTTGTTCGCGTCCGCTTCCGCGAGCCATGTGTCGCCGCACTTCCAGAGGTTCTTCTCGAGGTTGGCGAGCTCGGCGGGTGCGATCCAGTTGAGGTCTTGCTTGACCCAGCCCTCGGCGAGCTTTTTCTGTTCTTCGGCATCGACCCACCGACCGTCGTCGGTCTTGATGAGCCCCTTCTGGAGGAACGGAACATCGGCGGGGTCGACGAGTCGACCGTTGTAGACCACCTTGCCCGACTTCTTGGCCTCCTCGTCGAGCTTCTTCTTCTTGTACTCCTCGACCTTCTTCTCACTCGGGAACCACTTCCCGTCGTATTCGATCTCGCCTAGCAGCTCATGCGCGCGGCGGTCGGCGTCGTCGAGCTTGACGATCTTGCGGAGCACGTTGCGTCCGTCCTTCTCCATGCCGCTCGCGTCGCACCACTCGTAGAGCTTCCAGAGCTTGTCCTTGTTCCCCTCCGCAGCAGCCAAGCGCTTCTCGAACTCAGCCTTGCGGTCCTCTTGGACGCGTGTCTCCGCGGCCTCCGGGACGGCGAGTCGAGCGACGGGCTGGGCAAGTAGGCCGAGGGCGAGAGCGTGCAGGAGCGCCATGGCGTGGATGGGCAACGGTGGCTGGAGGGGGGCGTGGAGCAAGACGCAAGGCTACCGTCCGCGGGGGCGGGGCGCGGTTCCACCTCTGTTCGTTCTCCTTGTAGGGCCTCGGCTCGTGCCTATACTTCGGGCCTTCGATCTCCTTGGCCGATACGCGCCCGTCGCCCGAGTTTCTCCGCGCCCCCGTCGCGGGCGGGCGGCTCGCGCTCACAGCCCTCCGACCTGTCCCCCATGGCCAACCTCACCCACAAGTCCGCGACCTCCGTGACGCTCGCGCCGGTCGCGGAAAAGTCGCCCTTCGCCGTCTTCGTCTCGAAGTTCTGGATCCACGGGTTGATCCTGTTTCTGGCCGTGGCGGGCTGGGTCGTGTTCAACTTCCAGCAGTCTCAGACGCAGGCCAAGGGTCGCGCCGAGTCCTGGGACAAGCTCGCGGCCGCCTCCACGCTCGAGGGCGTCTCCCGGCGGATCCCGAAGGCCGACCCCGCCGCTTTCGAGGCACTGGCCAGCGAACTTCGTGGAACGGATGTCGGGCCTTGGACGCGTTGGCTCGAGGCCAACTCGCTGCTCAACCAGCGCAAGCTGGACGAGGCGCGAGCGGCGCTCGAGAAGCTCAGGGCGGATTACCCGGGCCACCCGCTCGTCGCCGACGTCTGGAAGCTCGGCGGAGAAGACGGATCGCTCACCGACGCGTGGATCAGGTCGCTCGCGGCGCGGTCGGCCTGGGAGAGCACCCATGCCGAGCTGTTCGCCAACCCCGCACCCGTCGAGGGGTCTCCTCGCGTCGCGCTTCGCACGTCGCTCGGCGACATTGAGCTGACCCTGTACGCGGACAAGGCCCCTGCCCACGTGAGCGCCTTCCTCGATCAGTGCTCTAGCGGCTACTATGTGGATACTAAATTCCATCGTATTGACCCTGAACTGGGTTTGGACGGTGGCGACCCGAACTCGGTGGGCACGGATGTGGCGCAGTGGGGCCAAGGCGGCAAGGACAAGACCACGCCCTATATGGACGCCGGGCTCTACCACTTCAGTGGCGTCATCACGGCGGCGCAAGGCGCCACTCGCAAGGAGAGCCTGACGAGCCAGTTCTCGATCCTCACCAAGGATCGCCATGACCTCGACGGCCAGCGCGTGGTGTTCGGCGTCGTGAGCGGCGGCATGGACATCGTCCTTCAGATCGCTGGGGCGGCCCAAGCGACCGATGGCTCCGGTCGTCCCGAGAGCCCCGTCACGGTCTCGCGCATCGATCGACTCTAGATCCGGGTTCCCACCGCAAGGATCGAGGGGGCGTCTCGAACTCTCGAGACGCCCCCTCCCTTGTCCGCGCCGCCTGGCATCGGCGCGGGCTATCGAAGCTGTGCTTGCGGGGCGAGCCGCTCGATGAGGCGGTTCAGCTGGTCCTTGTCAAAAAACTGCACGCGGATTTGTCCGACGCAGTCTTTGTCGGCGGAGATGGTCACCTTGGTGGCGAGCGCATCCCCCAGCCTACGCTCGATCTGCGCGATCCAAGGCGATGTGGGCTCCACCACGACTCCGGTTTCGGCACCGGCGCTGCGCTGAACCTGATCTCGGACGAGGCGCTCCACATCGCGAACTGACAGGTCCTTGCGAACACACTGCTCCATCAACCCTTCGATCTGCTCAGCGGTCGAGAGTCCGAGCAACGCGCGGGCGTGGCCCATGCTGAGCAGTCCCTTGCCCACAGCCTGCTGGACCTTGTCGGGAAGCTCCAGCAGACGCATGTGATTGGCGACCGTCGCCCGCTTGAGGCCGACCTTGATCGCCACGGCTTCCTGGGTGATGCCCAGCCCCTCCATGAGGGCCTTGAACCCGCGTGCGCGCTCGAGCGGATCGAGGTCCCGACGCTGGACGTTCTCGACCAGAGCGAGCTCGAGCATCTCGTTGTCCGAGACCACCTCGCGCAGCACGGCCGGAATGCGCTCGAGGCCCGCAAGTCGCGCTGCGCGCCAACGACGCTCCCCCGAGATGATTTGATATCTTCCGTCTATCTTCCTAACAACGATGGGCTGGAGCACGCCATGGTTGCCGATGCTGTCGCGGAGCTCCTCGAGCCCAGCGGGGTCCATCGTCACGCGCGGCTGAAACGGGTTCGGATCGATCTGCGACAGCGGCAGGTCCTGGCTCGTTGTCCCATCGACCCGTCCTCCAAGTAGGGAGCTGAGTCCCTTGCCCAGTCGTCTTTCCATGATTCTTCTCGCTCGCTTGTAGGGGTGTTCCACGTGGAACGGTTGGCACAAGATATCGTGTGTTGGCTACATTCCAACACAAACAGCTTCGCTTCGCCGCCAAAGGAGACGTAGCATCGCCTCACGTAGAGACTTACGAAGGGCATCTTGGTCGCGGGGTAAACGTGATTTCTTCGGCGAGATCGATGGGAGGGCCGCTCGCCCTGCTCCTGGCTGTGGCCGCCTGCGGCTACGCCCTTGGTCCAGAGTCAGCGCGGCCCCTCGGGCTCATCCTTGCGCTCGGAAGCACCGAGGTGGACAGGCGCAGGGCCTGGCGCGCGAGGGAATTGGGTCGAACCGAGCGAGTCCGAGCCCAAGCGCGGGGCTACCTGTCGTCGCCGCTGGCCTACGTGGTGGGCGTTTGGATCGGTGGGGCAGGCCTCGAAGTGCCGACCATGGCCTCCCTCTGGGCACCGAGCCTCGCCGGATGGGCCATGGCCCAACTGGGAATGGCGGGGGGGGCTGCATCCAGCGCGCTGGTCGTGGGATGCTGGATCGTGCCGGCGATCATTCCGATGGCCAGACAGTAGGTTCCGCATCTGCGCTCGGCTGCAGCTAGCCTGATCAGGGTGCAATGAAGTACGGAGTCCTAGGCGACATCCACGGAAACATCTCGGCGCTCGAAGTCGCCGTGGCTCGGCTGACCAAGTTGGGCGCACGTCGCTTCATCAGCGTCGGAGACGTCGTTGGATACGGGGCCGCGCCGGCGGAATGCATCGAGCTGCTGCGGCAGATCGGTTCCCATGTCGTGCAGGGAAACCACGACGCGGCCGTGAGTGGAGGTCTTGGCTTGGCCTACTTCAACCCCTTCGCCAAGGACGCGGTTCGTTGGACGCGCGGTCAACTCGACAAGGAAGCGCTCGATTGGCTCGACAATCTGCCGCTCACCCTCGAGCTGGAGGACTGCGCGGTGGCCCACGGGACGTTCCACCAACCCGAGCGCTTCGACTATGTCCTTGAAGCCCGAGACGCAGAGCCGTCGCTTCAGGCGCTGAATCGGTCCGTGTGCTTCGTCGGCCACAGCCACATTCCTATCGCTGTACTCAGGTTGCGCGATGACCCTGAGCGAACGGCCTACAGCCACGACGCCTGTTTGGACCTATCTGAGTGCGAGCGCGCACTGGTCAATGTCGGGAGCGTGGGTCAACCGCGCGACGAGGATTCGCGCACCGCATTCGCGCTGTTCGACTCCGATGCGGACACCGTCAGGATTCTGCGCGAGGAGTATGACGTCGAGCGCGAGGCCCGGCGCATCCGGCAGGCGGGACTGCCCGCCATGCTCGCCGACCGTCTATTCCTTGGAATCTAGCGCTCGCGAAGGTACTGCAGCGCCGCGGGGAGGTTGCCGAGGCCGTCCTCGCCCAGATTGCTCTCGAACAGCAGGGAGATGTCGTTGAGGGGATGAATGTCCCCGCGAAACAGGAAATGACGAACCTCGGGGTTCGATCCCACGCCGATCAGGATCTCGAGGATTGAGCCCGCATTGCAGCGATGGGTCCCGATCTCGAGCTCCACCGGCGTTCCGTGGTGGGCCACGATGTTCACGATCAGCGCCGCGGGTCGAGCATGCAGCTTGAGGCTCGGCGGAAGCTCGACACGGAGCTCACGCAGCTCGATGTAGCTCGGGAGCAGCTCTTCGGCCGTGACCCGACCGCGCTGCATGAGGATGTTGGCCCAGTGCAGCAGCTCGTTCAGCATCAGGGCGCGGACTCGATCAGCTTGAACGATGGACGCGATGGCGTGGCTGGTTGGCTCGCTGCGAGCCTCGGACTCATGTCGCTCCACGAAGTGCGCCAGAACGGTGACGGTCTCCAGCAGGTGGAGCGCGGCCGAGAGCAGGCCTCGAAGTCGCGGCAGGCGTTCGTCCTGCGACTCAACGAGCGTGTTCTTGATGTGGGTGTCGTAGGTCGACTGGAGGTTGTGGACCGTTGCCTCGTAGACGCGCGCTTGCTCTTCCTTGCAGACCGTACGAACGCGGCCTCGCAAGGCGTTCGCATCCGCGACAACGCGGAGATCCAAGGACTCCAGCATCGTGCAAGCGGCGAGGAACTTGGAGGCAATCTCGGCGATGCGCTGGCTGTCATCGGCGGGATCCTCTTGGCCGAGGTTCCTCGGGAGGCGGCGGCGAACGGCGCCTAGATCCGCGTCGTCGAGAGAAGCTAGCCCCGCGTCCCACACGACCCCACGCTGTTCGTACTCGTCTCGTTGTCGAAGCAGAACGCGCTCTGTGGACGCCCTTAGAAACGAGCGGGCCTGACCGAGTGTGCCCCGAAGTTGTTCCTGTTCCGCGGGTGAAAGTACTTGCCCAAGGCCGTACGTGTCGAACCGCGCATCCAAGTGGGAGAGACTGAAGCCCGCGAGGGAGAGCCAGCGGGCGCTGGCGACCAGCTCGCGCGTGAGGGCAAAACTGCGGTTGAAGCGCGCCCCGTGGTCATCGAGGAAAGACTCCAGCCGGTTGGCCTCGTGGGCCAGCCGCTGGAAGAGGCCCTTGGACCAGGGGCCTGGTGGATCGGACTTCAGCGCGTTGGCAAGTCGACAGAAGGCCGCGCTCTCCCGACCCAAGAGGGGCGCGAAGGCGGGCTCAACGACGATTTCCTCCAGCGGGCGGTCAGCGGGCACCGCAAGACCATAGCAGAGGGCCCTCCCCGGTGGAAACGGCTTCCACAGCGCCCACGTAGGAAGTCGCTTTCAACTGGAGGCGGCTTCGCTCAACTCCCGATCTGGGCTGCTCCCCTGTCCCATTGGGCCATCGCCCAGGAGCCAGCCATTAGCTCGGAACGCTGCCTTGAAACGTACCTGATCGAGATCAACGAGACGCCGCTCCTCACGGCCGACCAAGAAAAGGAGCTCGCTCGGCGCATCCAAAGGGGTGATCCACAGGCGCGGGAGCACATGGCCCGAGCCAACCTGCGGCTCGTCGTCTCGATCGCCAAGATCTACGTGGAGCGCGGTCTGTCGCTGCAGGACCTCATCGCCGAAGGCAATGTCGGGCTCCTCAAGGCGGTCGAGAAGTTCGACCCCGATGCCGGATGTCGCTTCTCGACCTGTGCAACGTGGTGGATCAAGCAGTCCATACGCCGCGCGCTCGTGAACACCGTGAAGTCCGTTCGGGTTCCCAGCTACATGGCCGAGAACATCTCGAAGTGGCGCAGCGTGAGTCAGGAGTTTGTCTTCCGCCGTGGCCGCATGCCGACGGTCGAAGAGGTCGCTCAGGAGCTGGGCATCCCGGAGGAGAGTTGGTCGTTGCTCCGACGGACCATCCAGTCCTCCAGCCTCGCAGCCCAAGTCTCGCTGGACGTCCTCACGGGCTCTCAGGACACCGTGCAGGACGAGGACTCCAAGACCCCGGACGAGCACCTTCTCGACGAGGACCAGCTCAAGCGTCTCGAGGGCTTGCTCGGCGCGATCGACGAGCGGGAGGCGACCATCCTTAGGCTGCGCTACGGCCTAGGAAGCGAAGATCGTGAGCCCATGACCCTCAAGGAGATCGGTCAAGTCGTGGGCCTGACCCGCGAACGTGTGCGCCAGATCGAGCGAGAAGTACTGCGGAAGCTCTATGATGCCTTGGGCGGTGAACGAGAGTGACGGCGAGCGGAGCAGGAAGGCAGTTCGAAGCACCGCCTTCCACGCCGCTCTACGTGCACCTGCCGTTTTGTGCCGCCAAGTGTCACTACTGTGACTTCTTCTCGGTCCCGGCCGAGGGTCAGGATGTGGAAGGCACGCTGGCCGCGGTCGAGCTCGAGATTCGGTTGCGCGCGCCGAGAGCGCCGCGGACGTTGTTTCTCGGCGGCGGCACGCCGAGCCTGCTCTCGATCTCGCAGCTGCGCCGGTTGTTCGACGCGCTTCAGCAGAGCACGGGTTTCCGAGACAGCGCCGTCGAGGTGACGGTGGAGTGCAACCCGGAGAGCCTCGACGAGGACAAGGCGAGAGCCCTGCTGGACCTCGGCGTCACGCGGCTTTCCATCGGCTTTCAGAGCCTGCGGGGCGAGACGTTGCAGCTCTTTGGCCGCGTCCATGGTGTCGACCAGAGCTTTCGAGCCTTCGACGCCGCGCGCCGCGCCGGCATCGAGAGCCTGAACGTCGACCTGATCTACGCCAACCCCGGCCAGACCCTCGAGCAGTGGCAAACGGACCTACGGCGCGTGCTGGCGCTCGAGCCCGAGCACGTCTCCGCCTACAACCTCACCTTCGAAGAAGACACGTTGTTCCGACGCTGGCTCCAACAGGGGCGCCTTCAACCCCAGTCCGACGACGCCGAGCTCGAGTTCTTCTGGTGGACGCGCGAGCACCTCGCATCCACGGCAAGAGCGGCCTATGAGATATCTAATTTCGCTCTAAATGGACATCAATGCGCACATAACGTCAACTACTGGAACAACGGCACCTACGTCGGGGTGGGGCCCTCCGCCGTCAGCAAGCTGGGGTTCGAGCGCAGCGGAAACGTCCGTCAGCTCGGCGAGTACCGCCGCAGGATGGCGCACGACGAGGATCCGCGCGATTGGGACGAGCGGCCTTCGGCCTGGGCCCGGCTGGGTGAGAGCTGGTGGCTGGGGCTGCGTCGAACGGAGGGGCTCAGCGCGCTGGAGGCGTGGACGCGAGCTGGGCTGACGGACTGGCGCCCCGAGGCGGATCCCGCGCTGGACATCGCACGGCGCTCCTCGGAACAGGGGTGGCTCGAGCAGATTGGCGAGCGTTGGGCGCTCACGCAGCGCGGCTGGCCGCTCGCGGACGCCGTCGCGAGGGAGTTCCTGCGCCTGGGGCAGCTGAACCAACCCGCGCCCGCGGAGCTGCTGGGCTAGGATCCGCGCACAAGCCGCTGCTCGGCAGGTGATGCAGCCAACTCGCCGCGCCCCGAGCATCGCAACCCCAGAGCAGCCCGCACGTGAACTACGCCGACCGCCTTCAGAGCTCCATCGAACGTTGTGGCAACGCCTGTCTGGTTGGCATCGACCCACACCTCGAGCTCCTTCCGCAGGAATACGCCGACGTGCGCGACCCGTCGCGCTCGCGCGCCGAGCGCGCGGCGCGTCTCGGTGTTTTCTGCCGCGAAGTGATCGACGTCGTCGGGGGCAAGGTCGCCGCGATCAAGCCGCAGTCGGCCTTCTTCGAAGCCCTCGGCGCCGACGGCGCGCTCGCGTGGGAGCGGGTCGTGCGCGATGCGCATGCCGCGGGATTGATCGTCATCGGCGACGTCAAGCGTGGAGACATCGCCACGACGGCAGCCGCGTACGCAACAGCGTTCCTCGAAGGAACCAGCGCCGAGGACGGTCCTTCGCTGTGCGACGCCGTCACGCTGAATCCGTTTCTGGGTTCCGATTCGGTCGAGCCCTTCCTCGATGCCTGCGAGCGCACGCACAAGGGGCTGTACCTGCTCGTGCGCACCTCGAACAAGGGCAGCGCCGATTTCCAACGCCACGGTTCGCCCGAACTCTCCCATCTCGTGGCCGAGCACGTCGTGCGCTGGGGACGCAGGCTGGTGGGAGCGAGCGGTTGGTCGAGCGTCGGCGCCGTGGTGGGCGCCACGCACGGAGCCGAACTGCGCGACTTCCGCGCTCGCATGCCGCGCACTCCGTTCCTCTTGCCCGGATACGGCGCGCAAGGCGCGGCGGCCCGCGATGTGCTCGGCGCCTTCGAGTTGTCCGCGAGCGGGGCGCCGTGCGGAGCGCTCGTCAACTCCTCGCGCGGCATCACGTTCGCGTGGCGCGAGAAGGCGCACGCGGGCAAGCACTGGAAGGACGCCACGCGCGACGCCCTCGACACGATGATCGCCGAGATTGGCGCGGCGTTGACCGCCGCGCGCTGATCCCTGCAGCGATGATCTCCTCGACCCTCGTCCCGCTCGAGCTGCTCGCTCTGCCGCCATTTGCCTCGCGTGCGCAGCACGTGCCGGGCATCGGCGTCCCGCGCACGCTCGAAGACATCGCTCCGCGCGAGGATGAATGGCTCAGCGAAGAACGCATGGAGCTCGCGCTGGCTCTCGAGCGCGGGATCGCCGCCCACCAGCCCCACGTCGCCGTCCTCGATGGCGTTCGGCAGCTCGCGCAGCCTGGCGCGTGCTGCGTCATCACAGGCCAACAGCCCGGCTTCCTCGGCGGCCCGCTGTATTCCCTGCTCAAGGCGCTGCACGCGATCCGCTTGTCGCGTTCCTTGGCGCAGGCTTGGGAGCGTCCGGTCGTGCCGTTGTTCTGGAATCACGCCGACGACCACGACATCGCCGAGCTGCACCACGCCTGGGTGCTCAACGAAAACCTCGACCTCCAACGTCTCGGACTCGCGGGGCTCTCGTCGGGAAAGCAGCCGGTCTCGCGCATCGTGCTGCGCGAGGACAAGCAACACCTGTCCGCCGTGCGCGAGGCCCTGCGCCAGCTCTACGGTCGACAGCCGTTCGGCGAGAGCGCGATCGAGCTCTTCCTGCCTCGCGACGGAGAGACGTTCGCCACGGCCTTCACGCGCGCGATGACGGACGTGCTCGGACCCCACGGCCTGGTGATGCTCGAACCCGACTGGATCCGAGAGCCGCTCTCCCGCGCGCTCGCGCGCATCGTCGCTCGGCCAGAGCTGGCGTCGGCACTCGCGAGCGGTGAAGCGCATCTGCTGGAACACGGCGCGCCGGTCGCCATCGAATCCGCTACAGCCGCGTTGCTCTATCGCGTCGACGAGCGTGGCAGGCACGCGCTGCGCGTGGGCGGTGATGGCTTTCGCTACGACGGAGAAGATGGTTCGCGCACGGGCGCGGAGGTGGCGGCCGAGATCGTGCGGAACCCGACCGACTGGTCGGCTGGCGCACTGCTGAGACCGCTGCTGCAAGACAGCGTCTTGCCGTCCGTGGCGTATGTCGGCGGCTGGAGTGAGCTGAACTACCTCGCCCAACTCGGTCCACTGCGCGATGCGGTCGGCGTCGCGCGCACGGCCGCCGTTCCACGCTGGTCGGCCACGTTGGTGGAGGCGGAAACCGCGGACGCCGCCGCGCAACTTGGGGTCGAGCTGCACGAAGTGTTGGCCTCGCGTGGCAAGTCCATCGCCGCTGACGAGCAAGCGCCGCCCCCGCCGGTCGTCGCGGAGTTGCGCGAGCTTGGCCTGCGAGCAGCGCGCGAGCTGGTGTCCCACAGGCCCGCGCTGGCGGAGCTCGATCGCGGTCTGGCCGCCAACCTGCCGCGCACCGGCGATCAGATTCGCTCCCTGATCGAGAAGCTGTGCGAGCGGGCCGAGAGAGTGCACGCCAATCGAACCGGTCGCGGCCGGCGACTCGTGCGCCGCGTCACCAACGCACTGTGCCCGCGGGGCGAGTTGCAGGAACGCGTGCTGAGTGCGCTCCCGTTCCTCGCGCGGCACGGCACGGAGTGGGTGGGGGAGCTGCTCGACACGCTCACACCGCTTTCCACCGCTCACTTGCTCGTGCGGTTGAGCCCCACCAAGTCGAACGCGGAGCCCGCCCCTTGAAGCTCGATCTCCTGGTGATCGCCGCCCACCCCGACGACGCGGAGATCTGCGTCGGTGGCACCCTGCTGCGGCTCGTCGACGCGGGCTGGAAGATCGGGATCATCGACGTGACGCGGGGAGAAATGGGCTCGCGCGGCACGCCGGCCGAGCGCGAGTCCGAAACGGCCGCCGCCAGTCGCTGCCTGGGACTGACGGTGCGCCACAACCTCGGGCTCCCCGACGGCCGAGTCGTCGCCGGCGTGGACGCGCGGGAGCGGCTCGCGCGCCTGCTGCGCGAGCACGCACCCGACGTCGTGCTCGCGCAGCACGTCGAGGACCTGCATCCCGACCACGCCGCCACCGGCCGCCTGGCGCGCGAGGCGTGGTACTTGAGCGGACTCGCCCGTCTGGCCGAGCAAGACGGCGGCCCGAGCGCGCGGCGTCCGCGACGCCTGTACCACTTCATGGGCCACGTTCCATTCGAACCCACGCTGGTGGTCGACATCGGCCCCGTGTGGGAGCGCAAGCTCGAGCTCGTGCGCTGCTACCGCAGCCAACTCCAACCCATGCACGCTGACGACAGGGGCGAGCACTTCCTGTTCGGAGCCGACATCCTCGCCCGCATGGAGACGCGCGCGAGATTCTTCGGCGAGCGCATCGGCGTGCGGGTGGGGGAGCCGCTGCTCTCGCTCGGGCCGCTCCCGATCGCCGATCCGCTGCGACTGCGCTAGCTCGTTCGCAGCGGCGCGAAAACCGCCGACGCCCGCGCTGGATGCGCGCCCGCCGCGGCGCCGCGCGCTAGACTCTCTGGTCCATGCGCCGCATCGCGTTGATCAACCAAAAGGGTGGGGTGGGAAAGACCACCACGACCGTGAATCTCGGCGCTGCCCTCGCGCGAGCGGGCCGACGCGTGGTCGTGATCGACCTCGACCCGCAGGCCAATCTCTCGTTGCACCTCGACGTGCAGCTCGAGAGTGGAGAGCCGTCCACGTACGCGGTGTTGCTCGGGAACTGCGCCTTCGGCGCTGCGTTGCGCGACTCCAAGACGCCTGGTCTGCGGCTCTTGCCCTCGAACATCGACCTCTCGGGCGCCGAGCTCGAGCTCGCCAACGCCTTCGGGCGCGAGCTGATCCTGCGCGACGCGATCGACACGTGGGAAAAAGAACACCGCGAGCAGCATGGCGAGGCGCCTGCGGACTACGTGCTGCTCGATTGTCCGCCGAGTCTGGGGCTGCTCTCCGTCAACGGGCTCGTCGCGGCCTACGAGACCGTGATCTCCGTGCAGACCGAGTTCTTCGCCCTGCAGGGCATGACCAAGCTCGTGGACGTCGTCGGCCTGCTGCGCCGTCGACTGAACCCGCGTCTGGAGATCACGGGCTTCCTGCCGTGCCTGTACGACAACCGCACGAAGCTCGCGCGCGAGGTGATCGCGGAGCTGCGGTCCTACTTCCCCGGCAAGGTCTTCACGCGCGCCATCGCCAAGAACGTGAAGCTCGCGGAGGCGCCGAGCTACGGCAAGACGATCTTCGAGTACGCGAGCGAGTCGACGGGCGCACAGGACTACGAGCTCGTCGCCGCCGAAGTGATGGCACAGGAAGCCGCGCACGCCGAGCTGCTCGCGCGCTTCCCAGCAACATCGACTTCCGCGACGTCGACTTCCGCGACGTCCACTTTCAGGGCACGCGGCGCGCCGACTCACAAGCGAACGGCGCACACGCCAACGTCACACGAGCAACCCGACCACCAGCTCTGCGCGCGCGCGACCGAATCGCTAGCTGATTCGGCGAACCCTCCGGCGACGACGCTGGAGAAGCCCGCGGCGCTCGCGCAGGTCGAGCTCGAGCCGCGCTCGAGCGTGAAGTCACCGCCCGAGCGCGCCAACGACGACGAGCTGCCCGAGTTGCCTCCCGACGCGGTGCTGCTCGAAGGCGCCGCTGACTAGGGTCGTGAGTCGCAAGCTGCGCATCGGCATCCTCTGTCATCCCACCTACGGTGGCTCCGGTGTGGTGGCGAGCGAGCTCGCGCTCTCGCTGGCCGATGCGGGCCACGACGTCCACGTCTTCAGTCACGAAGTTCCGCCGCGGCTCGCGCGTTCACCTGGCTTCGTCCAGATGCACCGCGCGCAAGGCGTGCCCTACCCGCTGTTCCACTCGACGCCGCACGACTTGGCGATCACGTCGGCGATTCTGGACGTTCACCGCGCCGCTGGGCTCGACATCCTGCATGCGCACTACGCGCTTCCGCATGCCGTGTCCGCCTACCTCGCCCGCGCCGCTGCACGAAGCGATCAGGGGCGCCCCGCGCCGCGCATCGTCACGACGCTGCACGGCACGGACATCACGCTCATCGGCAACGAGTCCTCCTACGCGCCGCTGACTCAGTTCGTGATCCGCGAGAGCGATGCGGTGACGACCGTCTCGCACTGGCTCTCGCGTGAGACGCGCGCTCGCTTCTGCGTCGATGGCGGCGCTCCCTGCCACCTCGAGGTGATTCACAACTTCGTCGACACGACCGAGTTCTCTCCGAGCGCGCTGCGCGAAGCGAGCGCGTGCCAACGCGCGCGCGGGAAAACGGTCGTGCACGTGAGCAACTTCCGCCCCGTGAAGCGTGTTCCATGGCTTGTGCGTGCGTTTGCGGCGGCGCTCGAGGGTCGAGCGGCAACCTTGGTGCTCGTCGGCGACGGACCCGACCAGCTCGAGTGCCGCGCGCTGGCGCGTGAGCTGGGCATCGGGGAGCACGTGCTGTTCCTCGGCGAGCGCGACGCGCTGGCCGAACTGCTCGCACCGGCGGATGTGTTCGCGCTCTCGAGCTCGTCCGAGTCCTTTGGTCTCTCCGCGCTCGAAGCGATGTCGTGCGGCACTCCGGTCGTCGCGACCGACGTGGGTGGTGTGAGCGAGGTCGTCGAGCATGGCGTCACGGGACTGCTGTCGTCGGCCAACGACCTCGAGGCCTTCGGCTCGCACCTCGCAAGGCTGCTCTTCACGCCCGACGCCGCGCGCCGAATGGGGAACGCCGCGCGCGAGAGCGCTGTACGGCGCTTCGAGCGAACGGCCATCGTCCCCCAGTACGAGGCGCTCTATCGGCGAGTGCTAGGCTCGGCGTCGTGAGCGACCCGCTCTACTTCGATTCCAACGCCACCGCACGCCTGCGCCCCGAGGTGCGCGCGAGCTATGTCGAAGCACTCGAGCGCGTGCGCGGCAACCCCTCGAGCCTCCACGGCCCGGGGCGCGACGCACGCCACATGCTGGACCAAGCGCGCGGGCGCATCGCTGCCGCGCTCGGCGTGCACGAAGACGAGCTCGTGTTCACCTCCGGTGGGACGGAGTCCAACAACCTCGCCCTCCTCGGTGCGCTGCGCGCGCGCGGCCGCTCGGCTGGCCTCGCCGTTTCGTCCATCGAGCACGCCTCGGTGCTCGGACCGGCTCGGGCGCTCGAGCGCGCGGGCCATCCGCTGCTCACGCTCGAGGTCGACGAGAGCGGATCGCTGCGCCCCGCGGCGCTCGAAGCCGCGCTCGCCCATCCTGCGACCGCGCTCGTCGCCACCATGGCTGCCAACAACGAGCTCGGCACCTGTGCCCCGCTCGCGGAAATCGCGGCCGCGCTCGAGCAGGCCTCCAACCGCCCGCTGTGGCACGTGGATGCCGTGCAAGCGCTCGGTCGCGTGCCGCTCGACCTGCGCGGGCTGGGCATCGACCTCGCGAGCTTCAGCCTCCACAAGGTCGGCGCACCGGTCGGTCTCGGACTCTTGTACCGACGCTCCGGGGTCGCGCTCGAGCCCCTCATGTACGGCGGAGAGCAGGAGCAGGGCCTGCGACCCGGCACGGAGAACGTCGCAGCAGCGGTGGCGGCGGCCACCGCGGTCGAGCTGGCGCTGGCCGAGCTCGCGACCCACCGCGAACGGCTGGGCGCCCTAGCTGGCCTGCTTTGGGGACAACTTGTCACCAAGTTACCCCACCTGAAGCTGCTCGGCCTGCCCATCGACCACCCCCGACGACTGCCCGGAACCCTGAACATCCTGTCGCCGGGGCTCGAAGGGAAGGTGCTGGTGATGCGTCTGGACCTCGCCGGCGTGGCCGCCAGTGCGGGCTCGGCCTGCGCCAGTGGCTCCCTGGAGCCAAGCCACGTCCTGAAGGCCATCGGCTGCAGCGACGACGAAGCGCGCAGCGGCTTGCGCCTGTCCTGCGGCCCCCAGACGCGTGCAGAAGACGTCCACAGGCTGGTGGAAAGCCTGTGGAGAACCCTGAGGGGCCGAACGTAAACTGGCCGCCGACAAGGCGCTTGTGAGTTCTTGGTAGATAGTTTGGCCCGTGGCCGTTGACAGGCTCCCGCCGCGGCCGTCGAATGCCACTCCGCGTCTGTAGCCGCACTCGATCGGCTTCCGCGCCTCGAACAGCCCGCTCCACCCGTCTCCCTCGCCTTCGGCCATCCCCGGCCCCCGCTCCCCAACCAGCCGAGCGGGCTGAAGGCAGCCGGAGAACTTGTGGGCAGTTTGATGGCCTGAAGCTGCCCGTTCGGCGCCCCGTTGGCCACCACCGACGAGGCTGCCGGCGCCCCCGCGAGGGGCGCGCGCCCGCCGACAGCGGCCCGTCGATCCGTTTGACTCGCTTCCCGTTTGACTCGCTTCCCCCAGCTCTGGTTCCAACCACCCCATCCCCTTGACCGACGCCGAACCCCGTTTCTGGGCCCGGCGTGACTCGGACGCTGCCCCCCATGCATCCCGATCAAGATCCCAGCCTCGCCGGTGACGGCCTCGTGTTGCCCAACGCGAGTTCCGACGCCGACGCGATTCACGAGCTTGCGAGCTCGTCGACCGAGGCGCGCCACGGCCAGCGTGACGAGGCCCTCGCTCGCGCGTGGGACGAAGTTCTCGAGGAGCTGCGCAAGTTGCTCAACCGCCAGCAGATGGAGACGTGGTTCCGAACCGCGCTGCTGCGCTCCGCTGGCCCCGAAGGCGTGGTCGTGGTGGTGCAGAACACCTTCACTTCGAATTGGCTGCGCGCCGCGCCCTACATCACGGCGCTCGAGACCGCGGTCCGCAACGTGTTCAGATCTCCGTGGCCCGTGCAAATCGTCGTCGATGCCGAGCTCACGGTGCGCGCTCGCGCCCCGGCAACCGCTCTCGCCGCCACGGCCGTCGTCGCATCCACGAGCAGCGCCACCGGCGGCGCTGCGTCGGCGTCCGCACGCCCTGCGACGCCGCCCGCGTCATCGACCTCGGCCTCGACCTCTGGCCGCGCCGCGCCGCGCGAGAGCCGCGCGCCGTCGGAGGCTGGCCTGCTGTGGAGCTCGGACGTCGCGCTCAACCCGCACTATCGCTTCGACAACTTCGTCGTCGGGCCGTGCAACCGCTTCGCCCACGCCGCCGCGGTGGGCGTGTCCGAGTCGCCCGGACGCTCCTACAACCCCTTCTTCCTCCACGGGTCGGTCGGCCTCGGCAAGACGCACCTCCTGCAGTCGCTGTGCTACTCGCTGCTCGAGCGCAACCCCGACACGCGGATCCTCTACCTCTCCTGCGAGACGTTCATCAACCACTTCATCAGCGCGCTCGAAAACGGCGACCTGCAGAAGTTCCGCAACAAGTACCGCAACGTCGACGTGCTCGTCGTGGACGACATTCACCTGCTCGCCAACAAGGAGCGCACGCAGGAGGAGTTCTTCCACACGTTCAACACGCTCTACAACGCTTCCAAGCAGATCGTGCTCTCGTCGGACTCGCCCCCCAAGGAGATCCCGACGCTGCAGGATCGCCTGGTTTCGCGCTTCAAGTGGGGCCTCGTCACCGAGATCGAGAAGCCCTGCTACGAGACGCGCATGGCGATCTTGAAGCGCAAGAGCCGCGAGCGTGGCAAGGAACTGCCCGACAGCGTGGCGCAGCTCGTCGCCGAGCACGTGGACTCGAACATCCGAGAGCTCGAGGGCGCGGTCAACCGCTTGCTCGGGTACGCGAGCCTCAATGGCCTCGACGTGACGCCCGATCTCGCGCGCCACGTGCTGCGCGACGTGTTCCTGTCCCCGAAGGGCCAGCCGTCCATGGACGACATCCTTCGCCTCGTCACGTCGCACTTCCAGATCAAGGTCACCGAGCTGCAGTCCCGGCGCCGCACGAAGGCCATCGCGCATCCCCGCCAGATCGCCATGTTCCTCGCGCGCTCGATCACGCGTCACTCGCTCGAACAGATCGGGGGCTTCTTCGGTGGCCGCGATCACACCACCGTGCTCTACGCGGTGGAACAGATCGAGAAGCAGATGAAGGCGGACGATCGCTTCCGAGCGCTGATCCAGGGGCTGCTCGGGCAGTTGCAGCGCTGAGTCGGGCGCGTTTCGAAGGGCGCGTGCTCGGCGTGCGCACGCCCTGCGTGTGCGGTGTACGCCGCGCGCGCTCCACTGCGCTCCACTGTGTTGCGCGGCGCCGTCGCGCGTCGCTCGTCGTCGGCGCTCGTCGTCGGTCTGGCCTCGTTTCCGATCCGCGACTCCCGAGCCGCGGCCTTCGAGCTATGTCCTTCGAGCTATGTCCTTCCAGCCATGTTCTTCGAGCCACTGCCGATGCCCTGCCGCGCACAGCAACGTCGAGAACTACGTCAACAAGCTGGGGAATCGTGGCTTGCAAGCTCTGCGCTCAACGGGGATCAGCGGGCACAACCTCGGCTTGGAGAGTGCTCCCAAGTTCTCCCCGTGGAGACGTGTGCCAAACCGCGCCACCAGTCCACGGCTCATGCACCGTTTTCCGCACGCGGGATGCTGCTTCGAAACGAACGCAAACTCTTGGCAGAAAAGCACCTGTGACGGCCAAGCCGAGCGTTCTTCACAGCCGCGGCGCCCGTTATGATGATGATGAAATCTAGCTACCTCGAAGGAGCGGGAAAACCGCCGATCCCGTTCGCTCCGCACCCGGTCCAACCCCAAGCCGTCTGGATGTCCCCATGAAGGTCCTGTGCTCTCGCGAGAAGCTCCGTGAAGGTCTCGCCCTCGCCAACAGCGTCATCCCCAACAAGAGCCCCAAGCCGGTGCTCACCAACGTCTGCATGACTGCCGTGAGCGATGGGCTCGAGCTCGTCGGCACGGACCTCGACGTCTCCCTGCGCTACCGCATCCAAGACTCAGTGAAGGTGCTCGAACCCGGCACGGTCGTCGTGTCGGCGCGCGTGCTGCACGACTTCGTGCGCGACTTCGCCGGAGAGACGGTGGAGATCCAGAGCAAGGACGGCCTGTGCAACGTGCGCAGCGACGAGGACACGGCGGAGCTCGTCACGGCCGATGCGGACGAGTACCCGGAAGTCAAGCCGTTCGACGAGCAAGGAGCGTTCACCTTGCAAGCGGGCACCTTCACCGCGCTCGTGAACAAGACTCAGTTCGCCGCGGCGCGCGAGCAGGGCCGCTACGCCATGCACGGTGTGCTGGTCGAGATCGGTGATGGTCTGCTCAGGATGGTTGGCACCGACGGTCGCCGCCTCGCGCTCGCCAGCGCTCCCATGGACACCCTGTCGGCGAACCGCCCGCACAAGCCCGCCATCGTTCCGACGCGCGGCACGCAGCTGATCTCACGCGTGATGAGCGACCCGCTCGATCAGGTCAGGCTTTCCTTCACGGAGAGCCAGATCGGCGTTCGCACCCGCAATGCCGAGGTCTTCGCGCGGCTGCTCGACGGCGAGTTCCCGCGCTATTCGGCCGTGATTCCGGCGGAATGCCGCAACTACTGCGAAGCCGACGCAGCGCTCCTCGAGCGCAAGATCCGCCTGGTGGCCAACGTCACGGGCGAGGAAGCGCGCGCCGTGCGCTTCTCTCTCTCCAACGGCCGCCTCGAGCTCTTCGGTCGCAGCGCGGGCCGCGGCGAAGCTCACGCCTACATGCCCGTCGAGTACAAGGGCGAAGATGCCGAGATCGCCTTCAACCCCGACTACGTGATCGACGGACTGAAGAACACCGAGAACGGGCTGGTGAAGCTCGAGTTCAGCGAGAAGACCTCGCCGGGCAAGTTCAACCTCGGTGAGAACTACATCTACATCGTGATGCCGATCACGATCGACGCCTAGTGACCGCGGGAGCGAACGATCCCGAGCGCCGCCGCGGCGGCATCACGCCCATGCAAGTGGCGCTCGGCCGATTCCTGAAGGACACCGGACTTCGCTCGCGGCTGCGCAACGTCGCCATCTTCAAGGCCTGGCGCGACGCCATCGGCATCGTGCTCGCACAGCGCGCGCGGCCGGTGTCCTTCGACAACGGCGTGCTCGAAGTCAGCGTCCTGTCCTCCGCCCATCTCCAAGAACTCACCGCCTTCACCGGCGAGCAGTACCGCATCAAGGCCAACCGCAAGCTCGGCTCCGAGAGGATCCGCAAGGTGGTCTTCCGACTCGAACGATCCACATGAGCGAAACGACGACCAACGAATACGGCGCAGCATCGATCACCGTCCTCGAGGGGCTCGAGGCCGTGCGCATGCGCCCGGCGATGTACATCGGCGACACCGACGTACGCGGCCTGCATCACCTCATCTGGGAGGTCGTCGACAACTCCGTCGACGAGGCGCTCAACGGCCCCTGCCGCCACATCGAGGTCGAGATCCGCACCGATGGCTCGCTCTCGGTCACCGACGACGGCCGCGGAATCCCCACCGAGATCAAGCAGCCCTACGGCATCTCCTCGGTGGAGCTCGTGCTCACCAAGCTGCACGCCGGCGGCAAGTTCGATCACGGCGCCTACAAGGTCTCGGGCGGCCTCCACGGCGTGGGCGTGTCGTGCGTGAACGCCCTGAGCGAGTGGCTCGAAGTGACCGTCGAGCGCGACGGCAAGAAGCACTGGATGCGCTTCCAGCGCGGCGCCGCGCAAGCCCCCTTGGCGGACCGCGGCGCCTCCCCGCGGCGCGGCACGCAGGTCGTGTTCAAACCCGACACCAAGATCTTCCGCGTCGTCGACTTCGACTACGAGACGATCTCCAACCGCCTGCGCGAGACGGCCTACCTGATGGGCACGCGCGGCCTCTCGATCACGCTCGTGGACCAGCGCACGGGGCACCGCGATCACTTCGCGTTCCCCGGCGGCATCCGCGACTTCGTGGCGCACATCAACACGAACAAGGAGCCGCTCCACCCCGACGTCATCCACTTCGACAAGACGGGCTTCGCCGAGGAGAACCCCGGCGTCGAGTACCGCGCGGAGATCGCGCTGCAGTACACGGACGCGTATCAGGACAGCGTCTTCACCTTCGTCAACAACATCAAGACGCCCGGCGGCGGCACGCACCTCTCGGGCTTCCGCACGGCGCTCACGCGCACGCTGAACGCGTACGCCAAGCAAGAGAAGCTGATCAAGGACTCCGACAAGATCCAGCTCACCGGCGACGACTTCCGCGAGGGCCTCACGGCGATCATCTCGACCTTCGTTCCCGATCCGCAGTTCGAGGGCCAGACCAAGGACAAGCTCGGCAACCGCGAGGTCGAAGGCGTCATCAACTCGATCGTGGGGGACGTGTTCGCTCGCTATCTCGAGGAGCATCCCGCCACGGCCAAGACGCTCATCCAAAAAGCGATCAACGCTCAGGCGGCGCGCGAGGCGGCGCGGCGCGCGCGCGACCTCGTGCGGCGCAAGTCGGCGCTCGCGAGCGGCAACCTTCCCGGCAAGCTCGCCGACTGTCAGAGCGACGACAAGTCCGAGAGCGAGCTGTTCTTGGTGGAAGGTGACTCGGCCGGTGGCTCGGCCAAGGAGGGTCGCGACCGGCGCTTCCAGGCCATCCTGCCGCTCAAGGGCAAGATCCTCAACGTCGAGAAAGCGCGGCTCGACAAGATGCTCGCGCACTCCGAAATCCAGACCATCATCTCGGCGCTCGGTTGCGGCATCGCGGAGGAGTTCGCGATCGACAAGGTGCGCTACGGCAAGACGATCATCATGACGGACGCCGACGTCGATGGATCGCACATCCGCACGCTGCTGCTGACGTTCTTCTTCCGGCACATGCGGCCGCTGATCGAGGCCGGCATGCTCTACATCGCCCAGCCGCCGCTCTACAAGGTCAAGGCCAAGGGCGCGGAGCGCTACCTCGCGAGCGACGCGGAGCTGCGCCGCGCGCTGGTCGATCTAGCGGTCGACTCGATGACGATTCGCGACGCCGCCACCGGAGGGGTGTGGAAGGGCGCCGCGCTGTCCGAGCTGCTCGATGCGCTCCGCCAAGTCGAAGAAGCCTTCGAGCGCGCGATTCCGCTGTGGACGCGCATCCCCCCGCACCTGCTCGTCGAGACCTGGGACGGCGGCCGCGTTGCCTCGCACTGGGTTCACGCGCAGGGCCGCGACCACTTCTTCGAGAGCGAGGAGAAGCAGAAGGACTTCCTCGAGCTGCAACGGGTCGGCAGGCGCGGCGAGCTGCTCGTCTTCGACGGCCCCGACAGCAAGGTCCCGCGCGATGACGCGCACGTGCTGGCGTCGCGACTCCCGCACGCGAGCGAAGTTTCGAGCGCGCTCGTGAACCTCGAGTCGCGCGGATTCGCCGTGAAGGGCTCCACGTGGGAGCTCGTTCGCACGAAGTCCACCACTCCGTGCGCGAACTTGGTCGAGCTGGCGCGAGCCATCCGCAAGAGCGCGGAAGGGGACATCGACGTACAGCGCTACAAGGGTCTGGGCGAGATGAACCCCGAGCAGCTCTGGGAGTCGACCATGGATCCCACGCGCCGCCGCCTGTATCGCGTGCGCCTCGAAGACGAGTTTGCGGCCGACGCGATCTTCACCGTGCTGATGTCGAATCAGGTGGACGCGCGCCGCGAGTACATCGAGCGATACGCGCTCGAGGTGACGAACCTCGACGTGTAGGGCGGGCGCGCGGCGGGGGCCGGAATTTCTTTCCGGCCGCTCAGGATCGGAGGGTTCGAGGGTCGATACCTCTCCCCGAGCTCCCCCGCCGTGAAGCACAGCTATCGTTTCGACTACCAGAGCTTGGCCGAGATCCTCGGCCAGCGAGGACTCGTCGAGCCACAGCGCCTCAAAGCGGCACTGCAAGCGAGCCAAGCGGGCCCGACTTCGTTCCCGGAGTTGCTCGTCAGCGGGAGCCTGATCGCCGACTGGGATCTCTCGCGCGTGGTGTGCGACCTCTTCGGCCTCCCGTTTCTTCCCGTCGACCTGTATGCGCCGGTTCCAGAAGCCCAGATCGGCCTCGATCTCGACTTCCTGCGCCAGCACCGCGTCGTGCCGCTCACGCGCCACAAGCGCTTGCTCACCATCGCGATGCCCGCGCTCGTGCCCGCCGACATCCTCGCGCAGCTCCAGACCATGAGCGACCTTCAGGTCGTGCCCGTGGTCGGCACGGTCCACACGAACAACCGCTGGATCCTCGAGCATCTCCCCGCGCCACTGCCACAAACTGGCGGCGAAGGGGCGTGGAACAAGATCTTCGACGAGGGCGATGCGGCGGTGCTGCTCAACCTTGATGGGGAGCAGGCGTCGGCTGCTCCGGCGCCACCGGCGCCGCTGCCGGCGCAGGTGTCGCCGCAGTCGGTGTTTCCGAAGTTGCCGGTGCCGCCGAAGTCGCGTTAGCAGCTCGCTCCACTTCGGCGCGCAGCATCGCGGCCTCGCGCTGCACGGACGCCTGCGCTCCGCGCTGTGCGTCTTCGAACTCGCGCTTGGCCTTCTGGATCTCTTGGTCAATGCCCGTCTCGCGACGCAGGTCCGAGAGCGAGCGGCGCACGCGCTGCAACGTCGCGGCCGTCTCGCCCGCCACCTGCGGCAGTCGTTGACCGAACACCAGGATCGCGACCACGAAGATCACGACGAGTTCGGCGAACGAGAGACCGAAGAACTCCATGGGGCCGCATTGTAGCGGCGATCGGGGACGAGGGCTGCGGAGCTAGCGGCGCAGCGATCGCCAGCGATCGAGCAGCGTCCCGTCGCCGCGCTTCCACGCGAACGTCGGCGTGATGTTGAAGCGCAGGCTGCCCACGCCTTCACCGGCGATGTAGGAGTTCTGGATCTCCAGCACGAAGTCGTGGCCGAAACGGCGCAGGCTCACGGAGTAGGCGAGCTGATCCTGCGCGCTGCCGACGCCGAGCGTCTGTCGTCCCTCGAGCTCCCATTTCGACGACAGCGCATAGCGCGCACCCACGGTCAGCGCCTCGAACAGCCGCTGGCCCGCCGGGTCGCGCGCGGAGTGATAGCCCGTCTCGAGCGTGAGCCCCTGATACGGCTCGAAGCCCGCGATGGTCTGCGAGTAGGCCGTCTCGCCGGCCTCGGTGTCGTAGCGGCCGTCGTGCAGAACGCCGTAGGGGACGCCGTAGGCGACCGAGAGCCAATTGACGCGCGCCGCCGTCGGCAACCAACCATCTCGCAGGCCCGCTCCGACCTCGGGCGCCCAAGTCTGTGACAGCTCGACGTCCAGATCGCTCGTGAGTTCGCGGTTTTCCCAACGGGAGCGCAGGTTGAAGTCGACGAACTGCCCGTTGATGGAACGATCGGCCACGTCGAACTCGACCACGGGCAGGTTGTTCTCCGCCGATATCAGATCGCCGCGCACTTCGATCGACGGAGCCACCACGTGTCGCGAGCCATCGGCGAACGTGCGCCAGAACGACGTCGACGTCGTGACGCCGGCGATCAGCGCGGCGCGCGACGCGCTGGAGTCGGAGCTCGCGGCATCGCTCCATCCCGTGGCGCGAGCTTCGATGAACGCAGTGGCGCGCAGGCCACCGAACTCGAGGTCGATCGGCAGCTCGAGTCGCTCGAGGGCATCGAGGCGCGTGACGGATCGGTCGCCCAGACCATCGGCGAACGGTGACTCGTACTGCGGGTCCCCGTCGAAGCGCGCGAGGTTGTCCAGCGTGACCGCCGTGGACGAGATGAGCGGACGGCCCGCGAGCTCCCCGACCTGCGCACGCCCCGAGAGCCACGAGAGCGACGGCTGGTCGATCACGGCGGTGCGGAAGTCCTCGATGCGCGCCTCGGCGGTGGCGCTCAGGAAGTCGAGGCCGCTCACCTTGCGCCAGTAGGCGAAGTTCTCGCGTTCCTCGTAGGCGAGATAGTCGCCTTCCCAGAACTCCGCCTGCACGCCGGGATCGCTCTGGTAGGTGAGGACCGTGTCGATCCACTCATCCTCGCCGAGCCGGAAGCGTCCGCGGCTGTGGAACCAAGAGCGCAGGTCGGGGCGATCGGAGGCGTCGACGCGCACCAAGCCGCGATCGCGGCCCGTGTCCCAGACCGTGTCCAGATTGATGTCGTAGCGGTAGGTGTCCCCAGCGCGCAGCTGCGTCTCCAGACCGAGCACGATGCCGCGGCTGGTGAGATCGACGCGCGCGCGGTTGCTGCCTTCGGGCTTGGGAAGCTCGAGGTCAGCGGGGGCGATCTGGTCGAAGAGCCAGGCGAAACCGTCGCCAATCCAGCCGAGCTCGGCCGAGATGCTCGCCGAAATGAACGTGCCGAGCTTCGAATCGCTGCCGAAGGACGGCAGGCGGAAGCCGCCGATCGACAGCGCATCCTCATCGAGCTTGTAGTCGTTCGTCATCGGGCCCGCGATGCGCGGCAGCGGCAGCCCGAATCCACCGGCGAGCGCGATCTCGTTGCCTTCGAGCGCGATGTCCCAGCCGTCGCGCTCGATCTCCTCGGCCAGCGTTCCGCTGCGAGCATCGCGCCGCGTGCTGTGCTTGTATCGCGGCGCGACCGCGAGATTGCCGATCTTGATCTTGTAGTGGGGGACATCGTGCTGGCACGTCGTCGCGACGGCGCCGACGGCGCTCATCGAACCATCGGCGGAGGTGCGCATCCAATCGACCTCCAGCTTGAGGAAGTACTCGCGGCTTCCGATCGGCAGCTCCACGTCGAGCACGAACTGGTGCACCCAGCCGTGGCCGTCCATCAAGTCGAGGTACACGCTGTCCGCGCGCGCCTTGCGCACGTCGTTGATGCGGTACTCGACGTCTCCGTCGAGATAGAGCTCCTGCAGCCAGTTCACGCCGTCGTGCAGCGGAAATCCGCCGAACAGCACCTTGGGTACGCGCCCTCCGCCGGGCGCATCCGGATCGCCGACGAGCAGCGGGCCCGGTTTGCGATCGCTCGCGAGCGCGCGCCACTGGCCCTGATCCACCCATAGGATCGCCCAGTTCGCGCGCAGCACGTTGGCGCCCTCGCGCCACGTCGGCTGGCGGAAGATCAGCGCCGTGCGGTCCTTGAGCAAGAGCGGCTCGAGCCCCTCGTAGGAGATCGACCAGTTCTCGAGGTCGTCGGGGGACGAGCGCACGCTGCCGCCTTCCGACCGGAGAAAGCCGGACGCCAGATCGAAGGTGAAGGCCGGCGAAGACCAGCTCACGCCGCCGCGCTCGATGCTCGCCTCGCCACTCGTCGCGTCGCTCGGATCGCCGAGCAGGGTGATGCGCCGCGAATCGTGATCGACCGTGAGGACCTCGGCGCGCGCGCGTCCGAGCGGCTCCGCATCGATGCGCACCGTGCCTCGAGCGACGAGGTCGACGAGCGAGACGTCGGCCGCTTGCGGATCGAGCTCGCCGTCGGTGCGTCGCGCGCGCAGCACGAGCAGGTCCGCGTCGAGCGACCACGGCCGACCGCTGGCCTCCGTGCCGCCGAGATAGACGCCCTCGGAGAGCGTCACTTGCGTCGGATCGATCGCCAACAGGCCACCGATCGCCCGCAGTCCGCCCGCCCCGCCCCGCTCACCGAGGCCCGCGACGAGACCATCGAACTCGGCCTCGAAGTTGCCCGCCACGAGTCGCTCGGGCGAGAAGTCGAGGCGCGACGCGTCGATCTTCACGCGCTCCGCGCGCTCGCCGACGCGGCCCGACAACGCGACCTTCTCACCTTCGACGGCGGGCTCGAGTCGACCCGTGCGGTCGCCGCGAAGCTCGAGCCGGTGGCCGCGCCCCTCGTAGCGCGGCGCGCCGTCGGACAGCGCGAACTGCACGTCGCCCAGAGCGACGACCAAGGACGGATCGAAACGCTCCGCGCCCGTGGCGCGCGCCTGTACGTGGAAGCGCTGCGCGCGCAGCACCAAATTCTCGACGTCGTCGGTGCGCTGAACGAACACGGACTCACCGGCATCGATCAAGAGCTCGGCGGGATCGCTGACGTCTTCGAGCCGCGCATCACGCTGCAGCACGATCCAGCCGGCGCGAACCTCATAGCGCGTGCCAGCATGGGAGAGCTTGCCGTGGGCATCGTCGCGCGCTTCGACCAGCCCCGGCTGGAGGTCGAGGAAACGAGCTTCGAACCAACCCTCGGCGACTTCGACGCGCGCGCTCGCGCGCTCGCTGCCGGACAACTCGCCCGAGTCCGCGGAGCGCGCTTCGAAGCGCTCGCCACGACCCGTTCCTTCCGGCAACTTCACCCACACGTTGCCCGTCGCCACCAACTTCGCGCGCTCGACATCGAGATCGCTCACGCTGTCGGCTCGGCCCGACAGGCCCTTGGCGCCGCCGAGCGAGAAAGTGACGTCGCGCGCGCGCGGCAGATAGAGCTGTCCGGCGCGCTGTTCGGCCACCAGCCCACCTTCGGCGAGCACGTCGATCGAGCTTCCGTCCTCGAGCTCGGCGAGGACGCGCGTGCTCGCCTCGGTCGCAACACGCAGCGCGGCGCGGCCACTGCTCTGGGGAACGGCAACGACGTGCAGCGACTCCGTCGCGAGGCGCGCGCGACCGTGGGCGAAGCGCACGTTGCCGTCCGCGACCAACTCGGTGGCGTCGAGCTTCGCCGCGCTCGTTCGGCCGCGGATCGAAGCATCGCACTCCAGCGTTGCGTCGACCGAGGGCATGCGCACGCGCGCGGGGCCCGTGAAGTTGAACTCGCGCGAGGTGCCGAGCGAGAGCTCGAGCGGGCCCGCGCCGTCGAGCCGCACTTCGAGCGTCTCGTCCTCCCGACGCTGATCGGGTGGCAGATTCGCGAGCGTCGCGTCTCCGAACAGCCACTCGAGCTCGGGTCGCCCGTCGAGCGTCGCGTGCGCGGGCTTGCCATGGGCATCGAAGTCGAGCAGCAGGCGCTCGCCGCGCGCGAGTCCATCGCGCAGCGTGATCACGACTTGCCCTTCCGCTTCGGCCCGCAAGGGACGCAGGCGCGAGCTAGCGTCCGCTTCGATCGAACCGATCAGGCGGATCTTGCTGGCGCGCAACTCCAACGGAAGCTCGCCCTCGAGCACGAGGCGCGCCGCGTCTTCGACATCGAGCTCCGCGCGATCCGCCCCCAGATCGGGCCGCGAGCGCACGACCAGTCGCGCACGCGACGAGAGCGCCGCGCTCGAACCATCGTCGAATGCGACGCGCGCCCGCGGCTCGCGGTCGATCGTCAGGCTCTCCGACTTGCGCTCGAGCCGCAGTCCGCGGCCGGAGACCGAGAGCCCGCGGCCTTCGAGCACGACCACCTCGTCGGAGGTCGCGCGCTCGAGTGCCACGACGGTTTCGAGGCGCGGAATGCGCAGCAGCAGCGGTGCGAAGCGCGAGCCGCGCTCGTAGCGCAACTCCGCGTCCTCGAGGAGGATCGGGTGCGCGTCGTCGAGGGCCGGGGTCGGCTCGACTCGAATGCGCGCCTGTGCGCGCGCGGCCTTCGCGGAGGCTTCGCCGACGCCGCTCGCGGGCTCGAAGAGATCGAGCGAGACGTGCGCGAGTTCGAAGCGACCTTCGCCGAGCGTGCGGCAGTCCGCGGCCACCAGATGCGAACGCTTGCGCGGTTGAGTGGGGTCGCTGGTGTCGTTCGACCAGACGTCGAGCGCACCCGAGAGCGCCACCTGCGCGAGGGTCCCATCGGCAGCACCGGCGTTCGTGAGCACGCCGGAGGAATCGCGCGGCGTCGTCGCGGGCTCGCGCGGCCCGTGCTCACCCGACCGCGGGTCCGACGGACGCTTTGGAGCGTCGAACCACCACAGCGCGCCCGCGCCGAGCGCGAGCAGCAGCAAGAAGACGACGAGCTTCCTCATGCGCCGTAGGAAGCGACGACGGCTGCCCAGCGCCCCTGCGCGCGCAGGATCATCTCGGCGAGCTCGCGCACGGCACCGGCGCCGCCGTGAGCGTGCGTGACGACGTCCGCGCGCGCGAGCACCTCGGGGCGTGCGTTGGCCGGTGCCGCGAACAGGCCGACGCAGGGGCGCAGCGAGAGGTCCGGCAGGTCGTCGCCCATGGCGGCGGTCTCGCGCGGCGCGATGCCGAGGCGTTCCTGAATCGAGCGCAGCGCGGCGGTCTTGTGCAATTGGCCGAGGTGGAGCTCGGTCACGCGGAGGCTCTCGGCGCGCGCGACCGTCGCCGGGGAGCTGCGGCCGGTGATCCACGCGACCACGATGCCCGCGCGCTGGAGCTCCTTGATGCCGAAACCGTCGACGACCGAGAAGCGCAGCTCCTCGCCGCCGCCGCTGACCGTCACGGCGCCGTCGGTGAGCGTTCCATCGACATCGAGCGCCACGAGGCGCACCGGCCCGAGCAGCTCTGCGAGTCGCGGTTCCAGCCCCTCCCCCTTCATCGCGGGGGCAGAGCTTAGAGACGCGTGTCGAGAATGTCCTGCACGTCGAGCAGGCCGACGGGACGCTGCTCGGCGTCGAGCACGGGGATCTGGTCGACGCGGAACTCGCGCAGCAGTCGCTCGGCTTCTTCGAGCAGCTGGTCGGGCCGCACCGACTTGGGGTGGCGCGTCATGAAGCTCTCGATCGGATCCTCGCGCCGCAGCTCGCCGCGCTCGGCGACGAGTCGCCGCAGGTCGCCGTCGGTGAAGATGCCCGCGAGGCGGCCATCGCTGGCGACGACGAGCGCCGCACCCGGCTTGCCCGGCGTGTGGCCCATGACGCGCAGCGTGGCGGCGAGGGTGGAGCCCGCGGGAACGAGCGGCAGCTCGGCGTTGCGGCGCATGACCTCGACCACGCGCATCAGCTTGCGGCCGAGCGAGCCGGCGGGGTGGTAGAGGGCGTACTCCTCGCGGCTGAAGCGGCGCTCGGCGGAGAGCACCATGGCGACGGCGTCGCCCAAGGCCAGCATGGCCGATGTGCTCGCGGTCGGAGCGAGGCCGAGCGGGCAGGCCTCGTCGACGCGGCCGATGTCGAGCACGACATCCGATAGCTGGGCGAGGCCCGACTGCGGGTTGCCGGTCAGGGTGATGACCTTGGCGCCGATCTTGCGCGCGACGGGCACCACGACCTTGACCTCGGCGGTTTCGCCGGAGTTGGAGAGGGCGAGCAGCACGTCGCCGGGGCGGATGCGACCGAGGTCGCCGTGCAGGGCCTCGGCGGGGTGCAGGAAGATCGAGTCCGTGCCCGTGCTCGCCAGCGTGGCCGAGATTTTCTGGGCGATCAGACCGGCCTTGCCCATGCCCGTGCAGATCACGGTGCCCTTGCAGGCGAGCAGCAGGTCGATCGCGGTGACGAAGCGCTGGTCGAGCAGCGTCTCGAGCCGCGCGATGGTGCGCGCCTCGACGCGGATCACTTCGCGGGCGCGCTCGAGGCGATCGGCGGGACCGCCGATCGAGTGCAGCGGCGCGGGGTCCTTGGGGGCGGGGCCGGGATGGGCCATGGGCGTGCGTTCTTCGACGGGGGCTCGGCGGTCGGCGCTCATTGGCAGGCGACAGAGAATAGCCGATCCGCGCGCCGCCCGCCGTCGCGACGCCCTGTGCTATAAAACGCGCCGCGCAGGCCTCGCCGCGCGGCTCCCAACGTGCTCTCACGGTTGCGCCCACACACCCCGACCCTCTGCGCGGCCGCCCTGTGTGTCGCCGCCGCGCCCCAGCTCGGCTCGGGGTCGATCGAGTTCCTCCAGATCGCCTTCGTGGTGGTGTTCGTCGTCATCTCGTTGGCCTTGCACGAGGCGGCCCACGCTTGGGTGGCGTGGAAGTGCGGCGACCCGACGGCCAAGGACCTCGGACGCATCACGCTCAACCCGCTGCCGTCGATCGATCCGTTCATGACGATCCTCGTGCCCGGGATGTTGTTGGCGATGGGGCTGCCGGCCTTCGGCGGAGCCAAGCCGGTGCCGGTGAGCTACCACCGCCTGCGCCACCCGCTGCGCGACATGATGCTCGTCGCCCTCGCCGGCCCCGCGACGAACTTCCTGCTCTCGATCGTGTTCCTGCTCGGCCTCAAAGTCGCCGTCAACCATGGTGACTACCGAGAAGGCGACCTCCTGTTCGAGGTGCTGCGGTTCTCGCTGTTCGCCAACCTCGCGCTGACGACCTTCAACCTGATCCCGGTGCCGCCGCTCGACGGCTCGCGCGTCATGGCGTGGCTCCTGCCGCCCGGCCTGCGCGAGCCTTACCAAGAGCTCGAGCGCTTCGGTCTGCTCCTCGTTCTTGCGCTCGTGACGCTCCTGCGCATGGTTCCCTCGTTCGACGGCATGATCATGAGCGGCTCGCGCCAGCTGTTTGAATTCGTCGACCTCCTCACGGGTGGTACATGGTGACCCGCGACTACACCGTCTCGCTCGAACAGGTCTTCAGCGGACCGATGGACCTGCTCCTGCACCTCGTGCGCGAGCAGGAGGTCGAGATCCACGACATCGACCTGCACAAGATCATCGATGGCTACCTGCGCTATCTGAAGGACCTGCAGGACATCGACATCGAGCTCGCGGCCGACTTCCTCGTGATGGCCGCGACCCTGATGGCGATCAAGTCGCGCTCGCTGCTGCCGAGCGAGAACATCGACCTCGCCGAAGAGCTCGACCCGCGCGACGAGCTCATCCAGCGCCTGATCGAATATCGCCATTTCAAGCAGGCTTCGCGCGATCTGCAAGACCGCGCCCAACTGCGCCACCGCCTCCACGAGCGCGGCTTCCGTCCCGCCGAATCCGCCGACTCGGGGCTCGACCTGCAAGATCTGACCAACTGGGACTTGTTCGCCGCCTTCTCGCGCTTGATGCGCGAGACGCTCGCCAACAAGTCGATGGTGATCTCCACCGAGCATCGCCCGCTGCGTTTCTTCGTCGAGGAGCTCGTGCGCAAGGTCAAGGCGCGCCGCTCGATGTCGCTGCGCGAGCTCGTCGAGGAGACCGTCGCCCAAGGCGACGCGAGCAGGGGCACGCTGATCGGCGCATTCTGCGCGCTGCTCGAGCTCGTCAAGCTCGGCGCCGTGCGCGCGCGGCAGGAGTCGAAGGACTCCGACATCACGATCTCGCTGCGGGAAGACCTCGGTGACGACCTCGACAGCATCGTGCGCCAGACGGAGTTCGAGGACGAGCGCATCGAGGATCCCGAGTCCGCCGCTACCGCCGCCGCCGCCACGCCGCGCGAGCCGCTGCACGACGTCTTCGAGGATGTCGAAGACGACGACTCGCCGCTTCCGCCGACGCGCGCGCGCGCTCCCGGCTCCGCCGAAGCGGCGCACGAGAGCGACGACCAGGCCTGATTCCGCGCGGGAGTGGACGCGCGCCGATGCGCGCCCCATAGTTCCGACACGCCAAGGGCGCGCCCGCCCCTCCTCGAAGCCAACTCCCTTCTCCACACGCCCGACATGAGCAAAGCCGCCGACGTCACCGACAGCCTCTGGGACACCACCGTCCTCAAGAGCGACCTCCCCGTTCTCGTCGATTTCTGGGCCGAATGGTGCGGTCCCTGCAAGGCCATGGGTCCGTACGTCGACAAGCTCGCGGACGAGACCGCGGGCAAGCTCAAGGTCCTCAAGCTGAACACGCAGGACAATCCGGACGTTCCGGCGCGCTACGGCATCAACGCGATCCCGACGTTCTTGATCATCAAGGACGGTCAGGTCCTGCACCAGATCGTCGGCAGCCAGCCGTACGAGAAGTTCAAGCAGACGGTCCTGTCGAAGATTTGATCGCGCCTTGCGCACGGTCTTCCTCGGTTCGCCTCCGTTTGCGACGAGAGTGTTCGAGCGCCTCGAGCGCTCCCGACACCGGCCGCTCGCGTTGGTGACGCTACCGGACAAGCCCAAGGGCCGCAGTCGCGAAGTCGAGCCGTCCGCGCTCTCGCTCGTCGCGCGCGCGCACGCCATCCCCGTCTTGCAGCCCGCCGATCCTCACGCGCGGGAGTTCCTCGACGCCTTGCGCGCGTTCGCGCCCGACGTGCTCGTGGTCGCGAGCTACGGCGTGATCCTCAAGCCCGCGTTGCTCGAGCTCGCGCCGCACGGCGCACTCAATGTGCACGGCTCGCTCCTGCCGCGCTGGCGCGGCGCTTCACCGATTCAGGCCGCGGTGCTCGCGGGCGATGCGGTGACGGGCGTCTCCATCCAACGCATCGTGCTCGCGCTCGACGAAGGCGACGTGCTGCTCGCCAAGGAGCGCGCGCTCGGCGACCGCGAGACATCGGGCGAGCTGTTCGACGCGCTCGCATCGCTCGGAGGCGAGGCGCTCGTCGAAGCGCTCGATCTGCTCGAGCAAGGCCGCGCGGTGTTCACGCCGCAAGACGGCTCGCGCGCGACCTACGCGCGCAAGATCCGCAAGGAACGCGGCGCGATCGACTGGACGAAGGACGCGAGCGAGCTCGAGCGCGCGGTGCGGGCGTTCAATCCGTGGCCGCTCTCGCGCATGCTCGATCCCAAGGGGCGCGAGCTCAACGTGCACGAGGCGCGCGTCGTCGAAGGTGCTGGAGAGCCCGGCTGCGTGCTCGAATCTGGCGCACGCTTGGTCGTGGCGTGCGGACACGGCGCGCTCGAGCTCGTCACCGTGCAGGTCGCCGGCAAGCGCGCGCTCTCCGCCGCCGAGTACTTGCGCGGCGCGCGCATCGAGCCCGGCCAGCGCGTCGGCACGCCCTCCACCCAGACCCCATGATCCGCCTCGCCGCCTACACGATCCTGCGCTCCGGATCGGCCACTGCGTTGTGCGACGTCGATCGTCACGCCGATGAGCTCGGCGTCGACGCTCGCGACCGCGGGCTCCTGCGCCGCATCATCGGCACCGAGCTGCGTCGCCGCGCCACCCTGCGCTCGATCGTCCACGCGGTCGCGCCCGCGCTCAAGAACGTCGAGCTCATCACGCATCTGCACGTCGCGCTCGCGCAGGCGTTGTTCCTCGATCGCATTCCGCCGCACGAGGTGCTGTCGGAGTGCTCCGAGGCCGTGCGCACGACGCTCGGCCCCTCGAAGGTCCGCATCGCGCGCGAATTCCTCAAGAGCATCTACGAGCGCCTCGAGAACGCGCAGTCCCTCGATCCGCGCCGCGATCTCGTCGGGCGCAATCTCTCGTTCCGCGAGCCCGTCTTCCGCGATCCCGCTCAGCATCCGCTCCTGTGGGCCGAAGAGGCATTGTCGATGCCGGCGCCGCTGCTCAAGCGTTGGACGGCGCGCCATGGTGAGCAGCGCGCGCACGCGCTCGCGCGCCTCGCGCTCGACGAGCCGCCGCTCTCGATGTGCGTCGTGCGCGGTGAGCGCGCGCACGTCGCGCGCGAGCTCGCCTCGCTCGGCGTGAACGCGCGCGAAGGGCTCCACGGACGCATCCTCCTCGCTCCGTCGACTTCCGTCGAGCTCGTCACGTCGAGCGCGCCGTTCACCGAGGGCCGCCTCATGCTCCAAGGCGAGAGTGCGTTGCGCGCAGCGGAGGCGTTGCAGGCGCGCCCGGGCGAGGAGCTGCTCCATCTGTGCGCGACGGCGACGTCCGCGCGGTCGCCGCTCGCGGAGGGAAGCGAGGCGCAACGAGCGGAGTTCGGCGAGGCGCTCGGCACGCGCACGTTCGACGGCGTGCTGGTGGACGCGCCGTGCAGCGACACGGGCGTGCTCGCGCAACGCCCCGAGGCGCGCTGGCGTTTCGGCCCCGCTTTCCGCGCGGAACTCGCGCAAGTCCAGACGCGCTGGATCGAGCGCGCCGCGGAGCTGGTTCGCCCTCTCGGTCGCATGGTGTGGTCGACGTGCGCGCTCGAGCCCGAGGAAAACCGGCGCCTGATCGAGGCGTTCCTCGCGCGCCACGCGCACTGGTCGCTGGCGGAGGAGCGCGAGAGCCAACCGGATGTCGAGCTGGCGCAGGAGCGCGGCGTGGGCCCCGTCGACGGCGGCTATTGCGCGCGACTCGTGCGCCGCTGATCGGTCGCGCGCGGCGCTCGCTATCATTGCACCGTTCGACGAGGAGCTCTCGACGCATGGCACGACCGCAGCACAAACAGGAAGAACCCGAGCGCGGTCGCCGCGCAGCGCCCAAGCGCGGAATGAGCCCGCTGATCCCGCTGGTCGTCGTGATCGTGATTCTCGGCGGCGGCGTGATGGCGGTGGTCGCAGGGAGCGGCAAGCAGCCCGAGCAAGCACCGCAGCCCGCGGCGTCCAAAAAGCCCAAGCCCTTCGACGACTTGCCGCCGGAACTGCCGCCCTCGAAGAAGGCGGGTTCGAGCGGCAACGGTCGCTCCTTCATCGCCGACGCGCCGGACGGACTCGAAAAGGACGCGAACTGGCAGAAGGCGATCCTGATCGCGAACGAGGGCGCGAAGCTCTACGACGAGGCCGTCGCGGCGAAGACGGCGGGCGACACGGCGCTCCTCAACCACAAGGGCGCGGCCGCGCGCACCAAGCTCAACGACGCCTTCGACATGACCGCCATGTGGGAAGAGGAGCTCTTCACCAAGTACGGCGACGCCAACCCCGAGGTGCGCCGCATCGTGAAGACGCGCAGCGACTGGATGGACAAGGTGCGTTGGTTGCACAAGTCGATCGCGCGCTGAAGCACGTGAAGCTCGATCGGTGGGGAGCGCAGCGATGAGCGCGGGGCAGCAGGGAGCGGCCCCTCGTCGCGCGCTGGTCACGGGAGCGTCGTCGGGAATCGGCGAAGCCACGGCGCGCGCGCTTGCTCGCGCGGGCTATCGCGTCGCGCTGCTCGCCCGCCGCGAGGCGGAACTCGAGCGCGTGCGCGCGTCGCTTGCCGATCCACAGGCGCACCTGTGCGTTCCCTGCGATCTGCGCGACGCAACCTCGGTGGCCGCCGCGCTCAACCAAGTGCGCGCGCACATGGGCGCTCTCGACCTCGTCGTCCAAAATGCCGCGCACGGCTACCTTGCGCGCGTCGAGGAGTACGAGCCGGCGCTGCTGCGCTCGCTCGTCGCCACGAATGTGACCGCCGTGCTCGACGTGGCGCGCGAGTCGCTGCCGCTCTTGCGCGTCGGCGAGCGGCCCGTGATGGTGCTCGTGTCCTCGATCGTGGCGCGGCGCGGCATTCCCGGTCAGGTGGCCTACGCCGCGAGCAAGGCGGCGCTCAATTCGATCGGCGAGGGCCTGCGGATCGAGTGGGCGGGCGATGGCATCGCGGTGTGCCTGCTCGACGTCGGCCTGACGCGCACGGCCTTCTTCGCCAACCAGCCCAACCCCGCTCGCCTGCGCGGTCCCGACGTCGGCGCCGCGGACTCGCCGGAACGCGTGGCCGACGAGATCGTCGCGCTCGACGCGCACCCCGAGCCCGAGCGCTGGCTCTCGTGGAAGTGGCGCGCGCTCTCGCTGCTCGGCCTGCTCTCGCCGCGGCTCTCGGACCGCTACCTCGTGCGGCGCATGGGCGGCGGGTGGAGCACGCCCGGCCGCTAGACTTGGGGTCGCGCACACCGTGTTTCGCCTCGCCTACAACACCAACGGTCTGGCCCACCACCGGCTGCTCGACGCCCTGCGCATGCTCGCCGACCTCGGCTACGAGGGCGTGGCGATCACGCCGGACGTCGGTCAGCTCGATCCGCTGGAGCCCAGTCCGCGGCTGGTGGACGACGTTCGGCGTTGGAGCGAGGAGCTCGGGCTCGCGCTCGCCGTCGAGACGGGAGCGCGTTTCGTGCTCGACCCGCGCCGCAAGCACTGGCCCACCCTGCTCGAGCCCGACGCCGCCGATCGCGCTCGCCGAGTGCGCCTGCTCCAGCGCTGCATCGACCTCGCCGCCGACCTCGACGCGAGCCTGATCTCGATCTGGTCGGGCGCGGCTCCGTGCGGCACGGTGGGCGATCGCCGCGGCGGCCCCGCGGCGTCCGACGAGCTGTGGCAGCGCCTGTGCGACGGAGTGCGCGAGGTGCTCGACCACGGTCGCGAGCGCGGCGTCACCGTCTCGTTCGAGCCCGAGCCCGGCATGTTCCTCGAGCGCCCTTGCGGCTATCTCGAGCTCTGCGAGCGCCTCGGATCGGACGGCGACGACCTCGGACTGACTCTGGATGTCGGTCATTGTCTCGTCACGGGTGACCTTCCGGTGGGGGAGCAGATTCGCGCCCTCCGCCCGCGTCTGGCCCACGTCCACCTCGACGACATCGCCGACGGGCGCCACGAGCACCGCTTGTTCGGAGAGGGCGTGCTGAATCTGCCCGACGCCCTAAATGCGCTGCTGGAAACATCTTACGATGGAATGGCGGCCGTTGAGCTGTCCCGCGACAGCCACCGAGGGGCATGGGCTGCCCAAGAGTCCCTGCGCCGGATTCAAGCCGCGCTCGGCCGTTCGAACTGAAGCGAACTTGCGACCGCGTGTCCGAGAGGGGCACAATGCGCCCGCAGCATGGACGAACAGCCGCAGGACGATGCGACCCCGTCGACGAACCAGCGCGTCTGCCCGACTCGGGCCGACGGTCTGGCGGCGCTGATGACGGCGAACATCGACGTCTCCGCCTGCCAGAAGCACCAGCGTGAGCACTTCCACAAGTGCCCGACCTGCGTGCACTACAACACGCGGGCTATCACTCCGCCGGCTCCCTCGATCCTCCCCAGTCGGCAGCACGACAGCTAGCCGCCCGCAGCTGCCCGACGCGTCCCGAGCCCGCTGACCGTGGCCGCCGAGGTCGCGCCGGAACCGTTTTCCCTGCCGCGCGTGGTTGCGGGCGTCGATTCTGCGGCCGGACGGCTCGCGGCTCCCTCCCGGGGTAGGTTTCGGGTGGCGAGTCATGGCTCGGGCACTTCCGCCCCCGAGCGCGAGTTCGCCCCCCCTCTCCCCGAACCACCGCGTTCCAATGTTCTCCCGCCGCAAACGCACCCTGCTGCTTTCGAGCCTGCTGCTGTCAGGCTCCGCGTCGGCACAGAACGCCTTCCGCCCGCTGCCGGCGGTGCCGGAGGCTCTGGAGTGGTCCGGCTCGGCACCGCGACCGATTCCGTCGCTCGCGAGTTACATGGACGAGCTCGAGCGCGCCGCGGAATCGCCCCGTCCGAGCAGCTTCCTCGAAGCGCGCGGCTACCTCGACGCCGTGGGGGCCGCCGGTCTCGAAGGCGGCGGGGACATCGCCCACCAACGCGGCGGCTGGCAAGTCATCTTCGGAACCGAGCTCGACGAAGCCCGCCTCGCGGCCTTCTCGCTCTCCACCGAGGCTCACTTCTACGACTTCAGCGGCGCTCCGAACCTCGTACCCGGCGTCGGCCAGCCCTTCAACGATCTCTACCGAGCTTCGTTCTCCGGCGTGGTGCGCACGCCCGAGCAGCTCGGCATGGGTTGGTTCGGCGGCTTCGAGTTCACGCTCGGTGGCGAGGACGAGGCCAGTCCGGCCGACGCGCTCGTCGCCGGTGGCGTCGGCGGCGTGCACTACGTCGCGAGCGAGCGGCTCGAGGTCGACTTCGGCCTCGCCATGCTCTCGCGGCTCGAGGATGACCCGTGGATCTGGCCGTTCCTCGGCCTGAAGTGGCGCGCGAGCGACGCGCTGACCTTCGAGGCCAAGGGCACGAGCGTCGAGGCGCGCTACGCGCTCGATCCGGCTTGGAGCCTGTTCGCGCGCGCCGAGTACCAACTGCGCCAATTCCGCCTGAACGACGACAACCCGCTCCCCGGCGGCGTGTTCCGCGACGAGGAGGTCCGCGCCGGCATCGGCGTGACGCACCGCTCGGACCGCGGCTTCAAGCTCGACCTCTTCGGCGGCCTGAACGTCTGGCGCGAACTCTCGACGCTCGACTCCGCCGGCGTCAAGGTCAACGAATCCGAAGCCGACCCCGCTCCGTTCGTGGCGCTCTCGCTGCAGCTCAGCATCTGAGCTGCTAGCCGAAGCGCAAGCCGCAGTCGGGGCAGCGCCGCGCCGTGGTCTTGAAGCTCGCTCCGCAGGCTGGGCAGTTCGCCTCGTCGGCGTCGAGGTCGATCGCGCCGCTCGCGCGCGCGAGCGCGTCGGGGTCGATGTCCGAACCCCAGTGCTCGTGCACGAGCCGCGCCGCGAGCGCCGCGTCTTGGCTCGCGACCGCGAGCCAGAGCTTGGTCCCTCACCCAGTCCCGCAGCCACCCGGCGGCGAGATCAACTCGGCCTCGACGCCGCGTTGGCGCAGGTAGGCCTGCACGTCGCGCAGGAGCGCCATGTCGCCTTGGGCGACGACCGCGTGGTCGGGTGCGTGTTCCATCGCGCGCCGTTCGCCTAGCCGCGCGCGGCGGCGAGGATCTCGTCCTTTTCGAGCAGGCGCGGCGTGGTCTTGGCGAGCGCGAGCACCGCGTCGACCGCCTTGTCCGTCGGCTGCACGCCGTGCTTCTCGAGGAACCAGATCACGTTCGACTTGCCGGACATCGGCCCGACCTTGATCACCTGCTCGAGCCCGACCATGTCGGCGGGAACGCCGGAATACACGCGATTGGCGAGCCACGTGTCGCCCTTGCGGAAGGCCTTGATCACGGCCGCCGCATGCACGCCCGTGCCGGTCTCGAACGCATCGGAGCCGAACACCGAGTAGTTCGACGGCAGCGGCACGCCGATGGCCTTGTGCGCGAGCCGCACGTAGTCGCCGAGCACCGACAGATCGTTGTCGATCCAACCGAGCAGGCGCAGGTTGACGAGCAGCATGTCCATCTCGGCGTTGCCCGCGCGCTCGCCGACGCCGAGCGCCGTCGCGTGCACGCGCGTGGCGCCCGCTTCGAGGGCCGCGAGCGCGTTCGCCAGTCCGAGCCCGCGATCGCGATGGCCGTGCCAGTCGATGCCGACCTTCGGATTGGTGGCGTCGACGATGCTCTTCACATAGCGGATCAGCTTGGCCGTGCCGTCCGGCGTGGCGTGGCCGCAGGTGTCGCACACGCACACGCGCTTGGCGCCCGCCTCGATCGCCGTGGTGTAGAGCGCCTTGACCGCGTCGGGATGCGCGCGCGTCGTGTCTTCGGTCACGAACATGCAGTCGAGGCCGTGCTTCACCGCGAACTCGACCGCGTCCTTGGAGAGTTTGAGCATGGTGCTCATCTCCCAGCTCTCCGCGTACACACGGATCGGCGACGAGCCGATGAACGCGCACACTTCGACCGGTTGACCGGTGGCCTGCACCACGTCGACCACCGGCGCGATGTCGGTGATCACGGTGCGGCAGGCGACGTTGGCCTTGATCTTCAGGCCGGCCATCTCGCGCACGAGCGCCGTGATGTGCTCGCGCGCGCGCGCGCCCGCGCCGGGCAGGCCGACGTTGGCGGTCTGGATGCCGAGTCGATCCATCAGCCGCACGAGGGCGATCTTGTCGCCGAGCTCGGGGTCGCGGGCCGAGGGGCTCTGCAAGCCGTCGCGCAGGGTCTCGTCGTCGAATTGGATCGTTCCGGCCGGTTTTCTCGGAGCCTCCCCCGTCGTGTTCCAGTCGTAGATCAGGGCGTCGCGGTCGATCGTGCTCATGGGAAGGCGCTCCTTCGAGGGGAGCGCCTTATCATAGGCCGTCCCGCCTCGTTCCGAAGCCGCTCCATGACCCTGCTGCCCCGCCCCACCCCGCGCCCCGTCCACAAGTTCGGCGGAGCGTCCCTCACCGATGGCCCCGCCGTTTTGCGCGTGGGCGAGCTGCTCCACGCGCGCGTGGCGGACTGTCCCGTGCTCGTGGTCAGCGCCATCGAGGGGGTCACCTCGGCGCTCGATCGCGTGGCCCATGCGGCCGCCGAGGGTCGCGACGAGCTAGGACCGGTGCGCGTGCGCCATCGCAGCCTGCTCGCGCAGCTCGAGCTCGACCCCGAGATGCTCAACCGCCACTTCGCGGAACTCGCGACGATTCTCGGCGCGATTCGCTCGCGCGGCGTGCTCGCCGCGCACGAGCGCGACCACGTGCTCTCGTTCGGCGAGCGCGCGAGCGCGCGCATCGTCGCCGCGCACCTGAACGCTCGCGGCCTGCGTGCGGTGCCGATCGACGCCTACGATCTGGGATTGCGGAGCGATTCGAATCACGGTCGCGCCAAGGTGCTCTCGCAGAGCGCCGAGCGCGTGCGCGCCGCCCTCGCGCGTTTCGACGGCATTCCGGTGATCACCGGCTTCCTCGCGGCGGACGAGCACGGCCGCCTCACGACGCTCGGCCGCAACGGCTCCGACCTCTCCGCCACGTTGATCGGAGAAGCGATCGGCGCGCGCGAGGTGTGTTTCTGGAAGGAAGTCGGCGGCGTCATGACGGCCGATCCCAAGCTCGTGCCGAACGCGCGCACGCTGCGAGTGCTTTCGTACGAGGAGGCGGGCGAGCTCACGCGCCACGGCGCGGGCGTGCTGCACTCCGAGTCCGTGCAGCCGCTCGCTCGCTCGGGCATTCCCGGCCGCGTGCTCTGCGTGCGCGATCCCCTCGACGCGGGCACGCTCGTGTCGAGCGAGCGCAGCGGCGCGGAGGCTGTCGGCATCGCCTGTCGCCGCGGCGTGCTGCTCGCGCGCATCGCGCCGGAGAGCACCGAGACCCGTGCGCAGGTCCAAGCCATGCTCGCGAAGTTCGGGCTCGAGCCGCTGCACATCGCGAGCGCCGACGGCGAACTCGTCGTCGTCGCCCCCTCGAACGACGAGCTGCCCCGCGAGCTGGTGACCTTGGGTGCGCGCGTCAGCATCGAGCGCGAGCTCGCCAGCGTCGCCACCGTGGGCAACGCGTCCGTGGTGCTCGATGCGGCCTTGCACGCGGCGGGTGTCGACGTGCGAGCGCGCTGGAACGCCGATCCGCTCGCGACGCGCGTTCACCTGTTACCCGCGGCCCAGCTCGCGCTAGCAGCACGCGCGCTGCACGCCGCAGCCTTCGAGATCGTCGTACCGCCCAAGCCCGCCCGATGAAATTCACCGCGCTGCTCCAGCCCCTCGTCCTGCTCGTCGCCTGCCAAGCGCCGCCACCCACGGCCGCGAGCTCGTGGAGCAGCGCCGAGACCAACTCCGCGGGAACGCCCGCCGTGTGGACGACGACGCTCGATGCACAGCACGGGCGCACGGAGACCGTCGCCACCGACAACACGGGCCACACCTACAATCTGCTGCTCTCCGACGCCTCCTTCGGACCCGACGTGTCGATCCGCACGCGAGTGCGCGCGAACTCGGGCGTCGAGGATCAGGGCGGCGGCGTGGTGTGGCGCGCGCAGGACGCGGCCAACTACTACCTCACGCGCTGGAATCCGCTCGAGAGCAACCTGCGCATCTACAAGGTCGAACACAGCAAGCGCACGCAGCTCGCCTCGATCTCCGGCGAGCTTGGCGCTGGCTGGCTCGACCTCTGCGTGCGCATGCGCGGTCCGCGGATCGTCGTCACCTGCGGCGAACTTTCGCTCGGCGTCGAGGACGCGACGTTTTCGGCCGCCGGCAAGGTCGGCCTGTGGACCAAGGCCGACGCTTGCACGAGCTTCACCCGGCCGCAGGTCGAGACGCTGCGCTGACCAAAAGCTCGCGGCTGTGCGCGCCGCGCGTCAAGGCGTCGAGATCAGCTCGATGTGGAACACGAGCGTGGAGTTGGGCGGGATGTCCGCGCCCGCACCGGCTTCGCCGTAGGCGAGACCGGGCGGGATCACGAACTTGTAGATCGCGCCTTCTTGCATGAGCGCCACGCCTTCGGTCCAGCCCTTGATCACGCCGCCCAGCGAGAAGCTCGCGGGCTGGCCGGTCGAGTAGCTCGTGTCGAAGCGATTGCCGTTGGTGAGCCAGCCGACGTAGTGCACCGTCACCATGTCGCTCGCGGTGGGGCGCTTGCCGGTGCCCGGCTTCACGACTTCGTAGGCGAGGCCGCTCGGCAGCGTGACGAGCTTCGAAGGCTCGGGCATCGAGAAGCTCGGCACGCTGACGATCTCCAGCAGGCGCACTTCCCACACGATGGTCGACTCGGGCTTGGTGTCGCGCGGCAGGCGCTGGAACGAAGCGGACGCCGGCAACTCGACGCGCACGGAGCCATCGAGGGGACACAGCAGCAGCGCCTCGTTCAGGCCGAGCGCGGGCAGCGCTCCGACCGTGCCCGAGGTGCCCGGCTTCGGTCGCGGACGGCCGCGACCTTCGCGATCGTCGCAGGAGAGCAGCTCGCCGTTCGAGCGCCACACCGCGAACTGAAAGCGCACCAGATCGCCGGACATGGGCGTCACGCCCTTGCCTTCGGAGAGCACTTCGTAGCCGATGCCGCTCGGCGTGGTCTTCTTCGTCGACGGATTCACCTGCGCGAAGCGCCACACGATGTCGAGCAGCTCGACCTCGAAGATCAACGTCGCTTGGGCGGGGATCTTTCCGCGTGCCTGCGCGCCGTAGCCGAGCTCGGAGGGGATGGTGAGCTTGAGCTTGTCGCCCTTGTTCATCAGGGCCACGCCTTCGTCCCAGCCCTTGATCACTTCGCCGCGACCGAGCTCGAACACGAACGGCTGGCCGCGCGTGACCGACGAGTCGAACACCGTGCCGTCCGTGAGCCAGCCGGTGTAGTGCATGCGCACCATGTCGCCCTTCATGGCCTTGGTCGCGCTGTCGCCCCGCTTGAGGACCGAGTACTTGAGTCCCGAGGGCAGCGCGACGACGATCTCGGTGTCGGCGGGGATCGCTTGGCCGCGCGCGGGGGCGAGCGTGCACAGGGCGATGCAGGCGGTGAGCAGGGCTTGGACGAGTCTCACGGGATGTGTCTCCGGTTGGCGGGGAGTCGAGAGCTGGATGCGGGTCAGGAACGAAGGGAATCGACGCGCCCGATGTAGGCGGCGCAGACTTGGTCGCCCATGACGTTGGTCACGGTGCGACCCATGTCGAGGATGCGGTCGACGCCGAGCACGATGGCGATGCCGTCCGGCGGTACGCCGGCCTGCGCCATCACGCCCATGAGCAGCGGCAGCGATCCGCCCGGCACGCCCGCGGCGCCGATCGCCGTCAGCACGCACATGCCGACGACCACCGCCTGGGTCCCGAGCGAGAGCTCGATGCCGAATACCTGTGCCACGAACAGCACCACGGCACCCTCGAAGAGCGCCGTGCCGTTCATGTTCATGGTGGCGCCGAGCGGCAGCACGAAGCCGGCGATCTGCGGGCGAATGCCGAGGGATTCCTGCGCCACGCGGATCGAGGTCGGGAGCGTCGCGTTGCTCGACGAGGTCGAGAACGCGGTCACCATCACGGGCATGGCGTGCTTGAGGAACTGCCACGGGTTGCGGCGCGCGAGCAGCGCGAGCAGCAGCGGGTACAGCACGAGCAGTTGGATCAGGTAGCAGGCGAGGATGATCCCGACGTACAGGCCGAGCTTCTCCAGCAAGCCCAAGCCGAAGCGCGCCGTCACGCCGAAGATCAGGCAGAAGACCGCGTAGGGCGCGAGCTTCATCGCGAAGCCGACGACGGTCACCATCGCGTCCGAGACACCCTCGAGGGCGCTCGTGAGCAGCTCGCGCTTGCGCGCCTCGATGAACGTCAGCGCCGCGCCGAGGAGCAGCGCGAAGACGATCACCGGGATCATCTGCATCTCGACCGCTGCCTTGAGCATGTTGCGCGGCAAGAACATGTCGAGGATCTGGTTCACGCGCCCGAGCAGGTCGAGCGGCGCGCTCGCGGCGGCCTTGTCGGCGAGCGACTTCACGTCGCCGGCGTACTTGGCCTGAAGCTCCGCGACCGTGGCGGCATCGAAACCGGCTCCCGGTTGCAGCACGTGCAGCGCGGCAATGCCGAGCACCGCCGACGCGGCGGATGTCACGACGAAGAAGCCGAGCGTGCGCGCGCCGAGGCTGCCGAGCTTGCGGACGTCGCCGAGACTCGAGACGCCGACGGCGATCGAGGCGAACACCAACGGCAGCACGACCACGAACAAGAGCCGCAGGAAGATCTGCCCGATCGGGTGGGCGACCGTGTCGATCGCCACGTCGAGCGCGCGGCGCGCCTCGATCGAGTCCGCCGCGAGGGTGTTGGCGACGACGCCGCACAGGGCGCCCAGTCCGAGGCCCGCGAGGATCCGGTTGTGGCCGCCGCTCGCGCTCAAGGCGCTCCTTCAGCGTCCTCGCGCCGCTTGAAGACCAGACTGAGCAGCACCGAGAGCGCGAGGATGCCGAGCACCGCCGCGAGCGCCCAGGGAATCGGGATCTTGTACCAGTGCGCGATCAGCATCTTCACGCCGACGAACACGAGGATCAGCGCCAGTCCGTGCTTGAGGAAGTGGAACAGACCGATCAGACCCGCGACCGCGAAATACAGCGCACGCAGGCCGCAGATCGCCATGACGTTCGAGCTGTAGAGCACGAAGCGATCGTGGGTGATGCCGAGCGCTGCGGGCACCGAATCGACCGCGAACAGGACGTCCGTCGCCTCGACCACGAGCAGGCACAGGAACATCGGCGTCGCGTAGGCGTGCCCCTCGCGCCGCACGAAGAACTTGGCGCCGTCGAACTCGCTCGTCACGCGCAGGAAGCGCCGCGACAGCCGCAGGATGAAGTTCTTCTCCGGCTCGATCTCCTTGTCCTCCTGGAAGGCCAGCTTGATGCCGGTGATCAGCAGGAAGCCGCCGAGGATGTAGGTCGTCCAGTGGAAGTGCTCGACGAGCTCGACGCCGAGCAGGATGAACATGGCGCGCATCACCAGCGCCCCGACGATGCCCCATGTCAGCACGCGGTGCTGGTTCTCCGGCACGATGCGGAAGAACTTGAACAGCACCACGAACACGAACAGGTTGTCGACGCTGAGCGCCTTCTCGGTCAGGTAGCAGGTCGCGTACTCGGCCGCGGAATCCGCTCCCTTCTCGTACCAGACCAGAGCGCCAAGGAGCGCGGCGAGCACGATCCACACCAGCGTCCAGCCGAGCGACTCCTTGAAGTCGATCGTGTGCGCGTGACGGTGGAACACGCCGAGGTCGAGCGCCATCGAGATGGCGACGATGGAGCCGAACACGATCCACAGACCCGTATCACCCACAGAGCACCATCTTGATGTGCGACGGCAGTCGCTTGGCGAGTCCGTTGACGACGTGTCCGCGGATCAGGTTGTAGACCGCGCTGCGCTGGCTCGCGCCGACCATCACGGCGTCGACGCCGAGGGTCTCGGCTGCGCGCACCATGCCTTCGACGGCGTTGTAGCTCACGGTCCAGATCGGAATCAGGTTCATGCCCTGTCGCTCGGCCTTGCGCGCCGCGTCGAGCAGCGGCCCTTCGGCGCCGGAGCGCTTGGGCGAGTCGATCTCGCCGCTGCGCACGAACAGGCCCGTGCGCTCCTCGATGAAGAGCGCGTAGATCGTCGTCCCGCCGAGGCCCTTCTCGCGCAGGATCGCCTCTTGCAGCAGTGAGTCGTTGGCCGTGCGAATCCCGACCAGCGTGTGGGACGGATAGAGCGCGACGATGTGCTCGGCCTGCGCGAGGCTGAAGATCTCGGTCTCGCCCTTTTCGAGCTCGTGCTCGGAGTGCTCGATCGTCTCTTCCGCGATGCGCTTGAAGAGCGGGGTGCCGTAGAACCAGTCGGTGAACCACTTCTGCTGCGTGCCGATCGCGAACAGCAAGCCGACGATCACGAGCAGGCCGCCGAAAATCGTGGCGTCCTTCTTCACCATCAGCGTCGTGAACCACGCGACGACGACCATGGCGCTGGTCGCGATTCCGAGCCAGAACTTGAGGCTGCGGTCCTTCTCTTTCCAGCGCGTCAAGTCGAGCCCCAGCGACGTCAGCACGAACGCGCCGAGCAGTCCGAACGCATACAAGTTGCCCAGCATCACGAGGTCGCGGCCGGTCACGAGCACCATCAGGATCGGCACCGCCGTGGCGATGGCGATGGCGATGTGCGGCGTGCCGAAACGGCGGTTGCGCCACGTGACGAGCTCGGGCATGAAGTGCGCGTCGGCCAGCGCGAGGAACACGTGGTAGGCGCCGATGATCGCGGTGTTGGCGGCGAAGAGCAGCAGCGACGAGGCCGTGGCGACGACCGCGACGCGCACCGGGAAGCCGCCGAAGGCCTGCGCGAGCTCGCTGACGAAGCGCTCTTGCTTGAGCTCGTCGGCCTTGATGTCCGCGCCGAGCAGGCCGACGGTGAAGAGCGTCAGCAAGGGCGAGGTCAGGAGGATCGAGCCCACCACGAACTTCATGCCCTTGCTCGCGGTCGCCTTGATCGGGAGCTTCATCGCCGGGCTGAGCTGGCTGATGCTCTCGAGGCCCGAGAACGCGAGCCACGCGCTCGAGTAGCCGACGAGCAGAGTCGGCACGCCGAGCCCCGCGCCGTCGAACACGGTGTCGAACATCGCGCCCCAGCCATCGGGGCCGAGCTTGAGCATCGTCGCGCCGATCACGCCCACGTTGACCACGAACGCCGCCGCGGCCATCACGAGCGCGAGCACCGCGCTCTCGCGGATGCCGACGGTGTTGATCAGTGCAAGTAGCAGCAGCGAAGCGATCGCCACCGTCACGACGTGCTCTTCGAGCCACGGGAACAGGCTGCCCAGATACACCACGCCCGACAGCGACGAGATCGCGCTCGTGACGAAGTAGCTGACCGAGATCAGGAGCCCGCCGATCAGCCCCATGCGCGGGCTGAAGGCCTCGCTCGCCACCGTGACCACGCCGCCGCCTTCGGGATGGCGCCAGCAGATCTCGATGTACTTGTGCGCGAGCAGCACGAAGCCGACGAGCGCGACCGCGACGAACAGTGGCGCCGCGTCGCCGACCTGTTGGTGGAGGATCCCCGGCACGTAGTAGATCGACGTGCCGATGTCGGAGAACACGACCGCCCAGACGAGCAGCGGCGAGAGCTGTCGCAGCGACGCTCCTTGGGAGCGCGCGAGTTCTTGGGTCGAGGCGGGGCCTGATTGCATGCTTGTCGATCACAGGCGCGGCGTGGCGCGCGCGAGCGGCTCCGGGCTCTCTCAGCGGAAGAAGACCAAAGTGACGACCACGAACAGCGGGATCAGGATGCCGAGGCTGTAGGCCATGTAGCCGAAGAAGCCCGGCATCTTGACGCCGTTCTCCTCCGCGATGGCCTTGACCATGAAGTTGGGGCCGTTGCCGATGTAGGTGTTGGCGCCCATGAACACGGCGCCGCACGAGATCGCCATCAAGAGCGCCTGCGCGGCCGCGCCCTTGTCGAGCAGGAGCCCGAGCTGATCGCCCGAGAGGCCTTCCTTGCCGGCCGCGGTCGCCGCGAACGTCAGGTAGGTCGGAGCGTTGTCGAGGAAGCTCGAAAGAGCGCCCGTGCTCCAGAAGTACTGCCACGGCTGCTGCATGCCGAACGTCACGCCGAGCACCTCCGGCCGCGCTCCGCTGCCCCACGCGTTCAGGATCTCGAGCGCCGGGATCATGCAGACGAAGATGCCGACGAACAGCACCGCGACCTCGACGATCGGTGCCCACGAGAACCTGTTGGCCTCGCGATTGGCCTTGTTCGTCGTCATGTAGGCGAGCACGCCCAAGAGCGCCATCAGGCCTTCCTGCGGGCCGAAGCCCCACTGGAAGTGACCCTTGCCGACGATGACCAGCACGACGCCGAGCAGGAACAGGAAGTTGAGTCCGCCTTCGATCTCGAGCGGCTCGTGCTGCTGCACCTGCTCGAGCTGCGAGCCCGGGCGTTCGAGCTCTTCCTTGGCGAACACCTGCTGGTCCCAGAAGTTGAAGATGAGCAGCAGCGCTCCGTTCACGAGCAGCCACTCCTTCCACAGGTTGAAGGTCCAGCCAAAGGGCACGCCCTTCAGGAAGCCGAGGAACAGCGGCGGGTCGCCGAGCGGCGTCAGGAGCCCACCGCAGTTCGACACGATGAAGATGAAGAAGACCACGATGTGGACCTTCTTCACTCGCGGCGCGTTGGCGCGCAGCAGCGGGCGGATCAGCAGCACCGAGGCGCCGGTCGTGCCGATGAAGCTCGCGATCACGGCGCCGATGCCGAGGATCGCCGTGTTGAGCAGCGGGGTGCCCGAGAGCGAACCACGGATGTAGATGCCGCCGGTGATCACGAACAGCGCCCCGAGCAAGCAGATGAACGAGACGTATTCCTCGAGGCTGTGGACGAGCTTGGCTCCGCCCGCCGAGCCGTAGCCCATGAGCAGGAACGCCACCACCGGCACCGCGAACAGGCCAGAGACGATCGCGCGGTTCTTGTTGTGCTCCCACCAGTGTCCGGCGACGAGCGGCAGGACCGCGATCGAGAGCAGGATCCCCGCGAAGGGGATCAGGCTCCACAGCGGCATGGCGACGCCGATCGCCTCGCCGCCTTCGGCGAGGGCCGGAGTCGCGAGCAGGGCGAGGGCCGCCGGAGTGCGCAGGGGCAGTGACCGGGCCAGCGTTCGCAGGGCGCGCGGCAACAAGGCTCGGGACATCGGAGGTGGCTCCATGGGGATAGGGGGACCCGGCGGGCGCGAGACGTGGGGGGGGCGCCTCGAGCGAAGGAACGCGCGCACGAGTGTGCGCACCACGGCCGCGCGGATCAAGCGACCCGCGCGCCCCGACCCGCGGCACTTTGCGCAGTTTTCTCCGAGTTTTCGGGCAAGTCGGCCTGAGGCAAGTCGGCCTGAGGCAAGTCAGCCTGAGGCAAGTCAGCCGGGGGCGGGTCGGCCTGAGGCAAGTCGGCCTGAGGCAAGTCAGCCTGAGGCAAGTCAGCCGGGGGCGGGTCGGCCTGAGGCGAGTCGGCCGGGGGCGGGTCGGAATCTGGCAAGTCGCTTCAGGGGGCGAGCGGCGGCCCCTCGCTCGGACGGCGCGCCTCGCGCGGCCTTGGCGGCAGCGACGGCGCACAGGCCATCAGCAGCTCGAGCCGCCCCTCGAAGGCCCGCTCGGCGAGGCGCAGGATGTTGCGGGCGTCGTCGAGGGCGCGGTGGTGGGTGCCGTCGAGAGCCAGACCCGCGCGGGCGAGGGCCTGCGCCATGCCGCCGGGCTTCATGCCGATCATTGGGCAGCATATATGCTTCAAGTTCAATGTATCTTCCGCAAGCGGGTTGACGATGCCCGCCGCGTCGCAGTCGCGTAGCAACTGGCGGCGGTCGTAGTCGCCCCAAGACGCGAAACGCACCTCACGAGGCTCGCCCAGCCACTCCAAGAAGGCCGCGAAGGCCGGGGCAAAGGTTGGAGCACGGTCTACATCAGACTGTTGAATGGATGTCAATTGGATACAAAAGTCCGAAAGTCTCGCGTGCCGCGAGGGGCGCACGAAGCACTGGAACTCGCGCCTCGGGGTGCCGCCGCCGGGGTCGACCAGCAGGGCGCCGATCTCGATCGTCTCCATGCGCTCCTGCACATGCTCCCCACGCGCCCAGCAGGTCGCTTCCAAGTCGACGACGAGCAGCTTGCGGGTCCCCATGGCGTCCCTCGACGCCCCCAAACTACCAAGACCGCCCCTCACCGCACCGTGCGCGCCCCGTAGCGCGCCCCGTATTCTCCCGCCGCCCATGCCGAGCCGCCTCTGCCACGCCGCCCGCCGCCCGGCCCCTCGTCGGGCCCCTCGTCGGGCCCCGCGTCGGGCCCCGCGGGGAGATTCGCGGGGAGGTTTGCGGGGAGGTTCACGGGGAGGTTCACGGGGAGGTTCACGGGGAGGTCCCCTGTGAGGTCGATGGGGAGGTCGATGGGGAGGTGGAGTCGGATTCTGTGGGCGCTCGCTCTCGCGCTGTTGGTTCCCTCCCTGTCCGTGCTCGCCCTGCGCGCCTTCGTGGGCGATCTGTTTCTCGTCGACAGCCGCTCGATGGAGCCGGTGCTGCACGGCGACCCCACCGACGGCGACCGCGTGTTCGTGCGCTTCGAACGCCGTCCGGCCCTCGAGCGTTTCGATCTCGTGGTGCTCGAGCGCCCCGGCGAGCGCGCCCCGCTCGTCAAGCGCGTGGTCGGACTGCCGGGCGAGACCGTGCAACTCTCCGGCGGCGATCTCTACATCGGCGGGCGGCTGCTCGAAGGCGAGGTGAAGCGCGCGCCGTGGGTGCGGGTGTTCGACTCGCGCCAGCACGCGCTCGATGCGCTGTTCCACTTCGATCGACCGCGCTGGAGCGAGTCCGAGGCCGGCGCGTGGCGCATCGACGGTCGGGGCGCGCGCGGCGTGTTCGCGCGCCTGCGACCGCGCCTGCAGGACGACTTCCTGCTCCC
>VGZD01000007.1 GCA_016872715.1 Planctomycetota bacterium | reverse complement strand
TGCGCTCGCCGTCGAGCGTCACGACGATGCGCAGCACGCCGTGCGTCGCCGGATGCTGCGGACCCATGTTGAGCGTCAGGAGCTCGCCGTGCAGCGGATCGTCGCCCCGCGGCGGCGCGGGCGCGTACTCGAAGACTTGCTTGGTGAGCGTCATCGGGACTCCTCCGCCCAGCTCGCGCGGCGCGCGCGATCCCACTGCCGGTACAGCCGGTCGGGCTCGATGCCCTGATGCGGGAACTCCTTGCGGAGCGGGTGGTGGTCGTAGCCGTCGGGCATCAGCAGGCGACGCAGGTCGGGATGGCCCTCGAAGCGCACGCCGAACATGTCGAAGCACTCGCGCTCCATGTAGTTCGCGCCCGGCCACAGGTCGGTGCAGGTGGGCGCGCTCTCGCCGGGCAGCACGCAGCGCACGCGCACGCGGTCGTTGTGCGCGAGCGAGAGCAGTTGGTGGTGCAGCGCGAAGCGCGGCGTCGTCGGATAGTGGTCGATGCAGGTCACGAACGTGCACAGCTCGAAGCCCGCGTGCTCGCGCAGCGCGCGCAGCGCGGCGTGCAAGTTCGCGAGCTCGACCTCGATCACCGGACCGTCCGGCGACTGCGGCATGCCGTGGGGCAGCGCGCCGAGCGCGGCGGCGATGCGCGAGGTGCTCGCGGCGAGCGCAGGGTTGGCGGCGGCGTCGCTCACGGCTTGACTCCCGTCTTGCGCGGCAGCGGATCGGCGAACGGCAGCCGCGACTTGGGGTCGTGCGCGTGCTTGTCGGCGGCGCCCTTGGGCAGGCCCCGATTGGGCTGGAACACGAGCTTGCCGGTGCCCGCCTCCGCGCGCGCGTCCGCGGGGCTGTCGGTGCCGACGAGGCGTCGCAGCGGTGCCTCGCGCTCGATCTTCTTTTGCAGCTTGAGCACCGCATCGATCACCGCGTCGGGACGCGGCGGGCAGCCGGGCACGTACAGATCGACCGGCATGATCGAGTCGATGCCCTGCACGACCGAGTAGCTGTCGTACATGCCGCCCGAGCTCGAGCACACGCCCATGGCGATCACCCACTTGGGGTCGGGCATCTGGTCGTAGATCGTGCGCGCGGCCTGCGCCATCTTCCACGTCAGCGTGCCGGCGACGATCAGCAGGTCGCACTGGCGCGGCGTGAAGCGCGCGGCCTCGGCGCCGAAGCGCGCGAGGTCGAACTTGGGGCCGAGCAGGCCCATCAGCTCGATGCCGCAGCACGACAGGCCCAGCGGCATCGGCCACAGGCTGTGCTTGCGGCCCCAATTGATCAGGAAATCCGCGCGCGTGGCGAGGAAGCCCGAGCCGTGAGCCTCGTTGCTCTCCGGACCGACCGGCTTCAGCGATCCCATTCGAGACCTCCCTTGCGCCAGACATAGGCGAGGCCGACGGCGAGCACGCCGACGAAGGCCGCCACCTCGCAGAACATCACCGGTCCCAGGCCCTGCGCGGAGAACGACCGCAGCGTGGCCGCCCACGGAATCAGGAAGATCGACTCGACGTCGAACAGGATGAACAGCACCGCGATCAGGTAGAAGTGGATCGACAGGCGCACGCGCGCGCTGCCGACGGGATCCATGCCCGACTCGTAGGCGTCCGCCTTGCCGATGGCGCGGCGCTTCTTGCCGAGCACGTCGGAGATGATCAGGTTCGCGATCGCGAAACCCGCGACGACCAGCGCGAGGATCAGGATCGGGGCGTAGTTCTGGAGCATCGCTTTCGGCGCGAGCGCGCCCGCCACCAGCGGGGGGCTGTGCTCGCGGGGTGGCACCCCTGCGGCCGAGCGTCCCGACCCCTTGGGGGGGGCGGGCCTTTGGACGGCGGTCGGGGTGCGGGATGGGGCGGAAGATGGGGCAGCGGGACGCACCGACCACAGCTGGCCGCGCAGGCCCTCCGCCGTTGCAAGTACCTCCGCCGTCGTTTCTTGGGGGCCGAGAGCATAGCGGTGCCCGCGCTTCGATGGAATCGCCGCGCGGCTTCCGCTCGAGCGCATCGCGCGCGGTCGCGTCTCCGAGCGCGGCCGCGCTCGGCGGCTCGCGCCCCTCGCGAGCGCGCCCCAGCGTTCGACCCTGCTCTCCGTGCCGACTACGGCACGCGCACGAACTCGCCGCCGGAGACTTCGGCCAGCGCCTCGAGCGCGCCGTTGCCGCCCGAGCCGAGCTGCACGCAGTGCACGTTGATGCAACTCTCCTCCGCCACCTCGCGCCACCACGGCCAGATCCAGCCCCGACCCTCGGCCGTCTCCCCGTCGCAAAGCACGATCACCGTGTCCTCCTCGAGGCGCCGTAGGTCGATTTTTCCGTCCAATCCGACCCTTAGACAGGCCTCCACCCCCGGCTTGAGGTAGGTCCCGCCGTCGGGTCGTTGGTAGGCCGCCCAGCGCTCCGCGGCCGCGATCGAGCTGCGCGTGGCGGGCTGCAAGCTGTCCTTCCAGACCCGCGGCTTGGAATCGAACAGCACGATTCGGAAGCGCGCGCCCTCGCCGAGGCCGTCGAGAAAGCCGAGCAGTTGCTCGAGCGCCTGCGCATAGCGCGTGACTCCCTCGGACACCTGCTCGTTCATCGAACCCGAGGCGTCGATCAGGAAGGTCACCCGGTCGGTCTCCGGCCGCAAGCCATAGAAACTCGTCCGCGAGGTCGGCGCCTCGGCCTGTGCGGGGTCATCGACGAGCGTGCCCGCGCTGCGCGCGCGCCACCACGCCGACCAGCGCTCCGGAAAGGCGCCCATGGTGCGCCCCGAACGCCGTCGCAGCTCGGCCACGAACTCGCCCTCGACCCGCCGCGAGCCGCCCCGCGCCTCGCGCCGCGCGACCCACAGTCCGAGGCTCTCGATCAGTACCGGCACGGCCAGCGCATCGTCCACCCGAGCGAGCAGCGGCAGGGCGCGCACGGCGTCGCGCCAGCTCGTCGACACCAGCGCCGGTCGCAGGAACGCCACCACGGCCTCGGCCGCGCGGCCCTGACCGATGCGTTCCGCGCTCTGGAAGTGTTGGCGCACGAGCGCGACGTTGACCCAGCCCGGGCGCCGCTCATTGGCTTCGAACTGGGTGAGCATGAAGTAGTGCACGCCGTCGTCGGGCCAGCCGACGAGCGCGCGCATCGCCAACTCGCGCACCTGCGCGTCGGGAGCCCGCGCACAGTGCAGCAGGGCGGAGAGCGTCTCGTGCTCGCGCCGACCCTCGAGGCACTCCAGCGCCTCGATGCGCCGCGCGCGGCTGGTCTGCGCTTCGCTTCCGAGCACCTCGCGCGCCAGCCAGCGCTGGGTCGCACCGTCCCGCGACAGGTCGAGCGCGGGACCGAGGGCCGCGAACGCCGCGCGTCCCACGCGCATGCGCAGCTGCGGCGTCTGCAGAGTCGGCGGAACGACCTCACCGGGGTCGAGCGCGGCGAGGTCGAGCAGCAACGCGAACACGACCGTGCGACGCTCCGGTTGGATCACTTGCACGAGCCGCAGGTCGTCGAGCCAGCGCTCGAGCGTGCGCACGTCCTCGTCGGAGAGCGCGATCGTCGTCCCTCGCGCGCGCGCGAGCCAAGCCTGCGCGCGGCCGACCGCGTCCTCGGACTCCGTCTGCGCGCGCGCGGGCGCAGCGCGGGCGAACGCGAGTGCGGGCGCCACTGGGAGCGCCACTGGGAGCGCCACTGGGAGCGCGACTGGGAGCGCCACTGGGAGCGCGAGGGCGACGGCGAGCAGCAGGGAGCGGAAGAGACGTGGCACGATGGGGGAGCCGAGCGTAGCGCGTTCACCGCCGCCTCGCTCAGGGACCCAACTCGCGCTCGAGGAACGTGACCGGCTTGTCCATGCGCGGGTCGTGGTGGCGGCCGAGCACGCGCACGCGCGCGGTGCGCGCGGGCAGCGCGAGCTCGAGCGTCTCGTCCACCCTCAGGTAGCTCTCGGTGGTGAGCGTGAGCGTCTCGCGCCCGAGCTCCTCGAGCGCCGCATCGCTCGCCGTCGCCACGAACTCGATCTCGCGCCCGATCAGGCCGGGCACGCGGTGACCGGCGAGGTTGCGGACGCGCAGCGTCGGCCCCGCTGGCTCGTGCGCGAGGGTGAGCTCGAAGCCGAGCGCTAGGAAGGCTGGGTCGCGCGGCGTCTGCAAGGAGTGGCTGCGCACGGTGCGCGTGCGGCCTTCGACACCCACCCCTTCGACGGGCACTTCCGCGCGCGGCGCCATGTGGCAGCCGACGCAGGTCGCGCCCGCCGCCGCGCCCGCGGATTGCTCGAAGTCGCGCGCGAGCCCGATCACGGGCCCGACGGTGGTGCGGTGGCAGCTCGCGCACAGCGCGTTCGAGCCCTGCGCGTCGAAGCTCGTGCCCTTGCGCGTCGCGTGCTCGTCGGTGGCGGCACCGGTGGGTCCGAGCAGCGCGCCATCGGTCGCGAGATGGCAACTCTCGCACGACACTCCGAAGTGGCGCGCGTCCGCGCGCGCCTGGGGCTTGCCCGCGAGCAGCGCGTCGAGCGCGCCGTGCAGCGCCACCGGCGCGTGGCAGCCGTGACAGCTCTCGGCCTTCTTGCGGCCGACGAGTTCCTCCTGATACGGCTCGTTCTCCCACGCCAAGGCATGGGTCGTGGCGGCCCATTCCTCGACCTGCGCGGCGTGGCACGGCGCGCAGGAAAGCTCGCTCGCTCGCGCGAGTTTCTCCGGTCGACCGTCGCTCAGCGCGGCGGGTGGCTTGAGCGGCCAGGGCGCGCGGGCCTGCCACACGCTGCGCGCGGACGCGAGCAGTGCGGCGAGCGCGACGGCGCAGGCGGGAACGAGCGAGGGCTGGAGTTTCACGCGGCAGAACTTACCCGACCGTCGACGCGCCGAGCGAGCTCGTCGATCCACTCCGCGGGGGTCCCCGCGGGGGAGTCGAACAAGGGATGCGCCGCTGCGAGCTGCGGTCCCTCGACGTCGTAGTGCGCCACCTTGGCCTGTGACTGCAAGTCCGTTGGAACCGCTTCGGATGCTCTGGACCGCTGGTTCAGGACATCCACGCCGAGGCCGCTTGCAAAACGAGCTCCCCGCGGACGGTGGCGAGCGCTGTGGGTACGGCTCGGGGCTCGCGCGGAGCGGCGTTGCCCAAAGTCGGGACGCTCGGGCGCGCTGGGCCCAAGAAATGTCCACCGGCGGTCGAAACTCCACGCCAGTTCCCATGCCGATCCTCTCCACCCTCTCCGACGACGGAACGCTGACGCTGCACATCGCCGGACGCTTCGACTTCCGTTCCCGCGAGGCCTTCCTGCGCTCCTACGAGGAGTGCGAGCGCGAGCCCAGCGCGTTCGTGGTCGACCTGCACGACGCCGAGTACGTCGACAGTTCCGCGCTCGGCATGCTGTTGCTCCTGCGCGACTTCGCCGCTTCCAAGGGCGCGCGCGTGGCGCTCGAGCATCCGCGACCGGTCGTGGCGCGCACGCTGTCGGCGAGCGACTTCGGCCACTGGTTCACCGTCGCCTGAGGTCACGCCGTGGGACCGCTCACTACCAACAGGGCCCAGGCGCGCTGGAGCTTCGCGCTCGAGCTCGCCGGTTGCGAGCTCAACGCCGCCGATCCCGTCGCGACCTGCGAACAGGCCCTCGCCCGCGCGGGCTGGCCGCGGGATGCGCTCGACTCGGTGACGTTGATCGTCGCAGAGCTGTGGCACAACGCGCTCGAGCATGGCGTGCTCGGACTCGACTCCGCGCTCAAGGAGCGCGCGGGCGGGTTCAGCGACTACTACGTGCTGCGCGAACGGCTGCTGCGCGAGAATCACTCCGGTCGCGTGCGCATCGAGTTGTCCGCGCGCGAGACGCAGGGCGAGCCCGAGCTCGCGATCGAAGTCGAGGACAGCGGCGCCGGCTTCGACCCGCGCGCGCCCCGCGCTCCGCTGCCGGGCCGTCGCTCCGGGCGCGGGCTCGCGATCGTGCGCGATCTGTGCGAGCGGCTCGAGTTCAACGCGCGCGGCAACGTCGTCCGTGCCACCTGTCGCTGGGACGGCCCGCCGCTTTGCTGATCAGGCGAGTGCGAGTTCCTCGCGACCGTGCCAAACGCGCACGTCGCCCTCGCGCAGCGAGACGATCAGCGCGAGCGCGTAGCCCGCTCGGGTGAGGTCGCGAACGGAAGGCACGGCTGGCGCGTCGACGTGCGAGTGCCAAGCACCGAGCACTACTTGTCCGCGCGCGCACGCCTCGCGCTCCGCCGCCAGCACGTCGAGCGGTTCGAGCTCGAAGGCGGAGTCGTCCCGCGCGGTGTTTTCGAGCGCGGCGAGCGTCTCGATCGCCACCGCTCCCGGAAGGCGGCGACCGACGAGCAAGCCGCAGGCCTCGCGCGGCGCGGCGCGGCGCGCGCGGCCGAGCAGCTCGAGGCGCAAGTCCATCGGCAGGTAGGCGCGCGTCGGCGTCACAGCTTCCAGACCGCGGCGTTGCGCGGACACTCGACGCGCGCGAAGCCGCGTTGAGCGAGCGTGCGCGCGAGCGGCAGGCGCTGGTCGTTCTCGCCGTGCACCAAGAACAGCGTCTTGCACTGCGGCGCGATCGGCACGAGCGTCTGCAGCAGCCCGTCGCGGTCCGCGTGCGCCGAGAAGCCGTTCATCACGGTGATGCGCGCGCGCACGGCGTGCAGCATGCCGAGGATGTTGACTTCGCGCGCGCCCTCGACGAGGCGGCGACCGAGCGTGCCTTGGGCTTGGTAGCCGACGACGGCGACTTCCGTGTCGGGACTGCCGATCGACCACGCGAGGTGGTGCAGGATGCGGCCCGACTCCATCATGCCCGAGGCCGACACGATCACCAGCGGGCCCTTGGCCTGATTGAGCGCCTTGCTGTCGTCCACGGTCTGCGTGAAGTGCACCTTGAGGCGGTGCTCGCCCGACTCGGCCTTGCGCAGCCGCGCGAGCGCCTCGTCGTCGAAGCACTCGCGGTGCTGGTAGACGATCTCGGTCGCGCGCTTGGCGAGCGGACTGTCGACGTGCACCGGGATGTCGGAGATCTTCTTGCGCTCGAAGATGCGCGAGAGGGCGTAGAGGATGTGCTGGGTGCGACCCACGGCGAAGGCCGGGATCAAGAGCTTGCCGCGGCGGCGCTTGTGCAGGCGCTCGACGGCGAGCGAGAGCTGCGCCTCCGTGTCGTCGACGGGCGGGTGGCAGCGGTCGCCGTAGGTGCTCTCGCAGATCACGACGTCGGCGCTCGCGAGCGGCACGGGATCGCGCAGGATCGGCTGGGGTCGCCCGTAGTCGCCGGAGAACACGACCCGCGTGGTCTGGCCGCGTTCCTTGGCTTCGAGCTCGACCCACGACGCGCCGAGGATGTGTCCGGCGTCGTGCAGCCGCACGCGCAGGTTCGGCCCGATCTGGAACCACTCGCCCCAGTGGTGGGGGACGAAGCGCGGCAGGGTGTCGCGCACGTCTTCTTCGAGGTACAGGGGCAGCACCTCGCGCTTGGGCGGGTTCGACACCGCGAGCGCGGGCGCGTCGTCGTGGGTGTGGAAGTGCGCCAATCTGTGGCGCACCCCGCGGCGTTCCTCGCGGTGCTCGTTGCGCGCGCGCACCTTGTCCATCACGCGGCGCTTGTTGAGGAACTCGGCGTCCTTGAGCTGGATGTTGGCGCTGTCGAGCAGCATGGGCTCGGCGAGATCGACCGTCGCGCCGGTCGAGTGGATCGGCCCCTTGAAGCCGCCGCGCACGAGCATCGGCAGGCGCCCGGAGTGATCGATGTGCGCGTGCGAGAGGATCACGGCGTCGATCGAGCGCGGATCGAAGTGGAACTGCGAGTTGCGGCGGTACGTGTCGCCGCGGTGACCTTGGAACAGCCCGCACTCGAGCAACACTTGGCGCCCGCCGGCGCGCAGGACGTGGCAATTGCCCGTCGTTCCATCCGTGGCGCCGTGAAACTCCAGTTCCATGCGCCCAGTGTCTAGCGTCGCTCGCGTCCCTTCCACAGGGGGCCGCCGAAATGCCCGCAACAGGCCCGAAACAGGCCCCGGCCGCAGGGCACACGCAGACCGCCCCCGAGCGGGCGTCCGACTCCGTTGGTGGCGGCGCGCGCGTGCTCCGCGGGACGCCCTTGTGTATCGCGAGGCCTCGGCTCGCTGGCGCGAAGTTCCGCGATCAGCCGTCACGTTCCCTCCCTCCGCCCCGATTCTAGGAACGCGTGGTAGATAGATTGAGCCGCGCTCCCGACTCGCGGGCCATCCCCCGAGGCGTGGATCACGTCCCCCTTCCAATGAAACCCTCTGGGTGACCCCCCCTCTGGGTGACCCCCCTCTGGGTGAACCCCATCCGAGTGAGCCTCTCCATGCTCCATCGCAACTTCTACCGTCTCGTCGCCTGTTCGCTCCTCGCGCCCGCGGCGCTGGCCTTGCAGGCCACGCAGGAGCCTGTCGGCCCGCGCTCGCGCCCCGCCCCGCCGCCGGAGTTCACTCCCAACGGCCCGTTCGAGAGCGAACTCGATGACTCGATCCCGCTGCCCATCCGCGCGGTGGTCGAGGCGAGCGACGCGGGCGACCGCGTGATCGCTCCCGCGTCGGGCGATCCCTACTTCCTCGGATTCGCGGGCGGCTCGCACTATCCGCCGGCGCTCGAGCGCGTCGACCCGCTGCTGTTGACCGAGCTCGCGCGCGTGCGCGCCGACGGGCGTCCGGAAGACGTCACGTGGGCCTTCGTGATGTTCGCCAAGCGCATCACGGACGCGCGCCTCGAAGCGCTGCGCCTCGCCGGTGCGCGCGTGATCGAATTCCACCCGCACTACACGATGAAGGTCGCGCTCGGGCGCGAGGCGCTCGCGCGCGTCGAGGCCCTCGACTTCGTGCGCTGGGTCGGCCTGCCCCGCACCGCGCAGAAGCTGCACCCCGCGCTCGAGCGACAGGTCGCGGACGCCTCCGACGGAGCGCTGCTCGACGTGTACGTGTCGGTGTACGACTCCGATCGCTGCGAAGCGTCGGAGCGCATCGTCGTGGCCGAGCTCTCGGTCGTCGATCCGGACGGGACCGAGCGCACGCTGCCGGGCGTCGCGCCGGCGGTGAAGTGGATGTCGCGCGGCTGGCAGGAGAAGCGACTCGTCGAGCTCGGCCTCGACGTGTACGAGTACAGCGACACCATCCGCGCCTTCCGCGCGCACATGCCCAAGGCCGCGCTCGAGGCGCTGCTCGCGAGCGACTTCGTGCAGTTCGTCGAGCCGGACCTGCCCTCGAGCACGCAGAGCGCTGTGGAGCCGCACGAAGAATCGCAGCCGATGATCTCGAGCGATCGCATGCGTGCGACGTACGACGGCGGCTTCAGCGACACCGTGATCGCCGGTTTCGCCGACTCTGGGCTCGAGACGGCGCACTCCGACCTCAACGTTTGGGTCGCGGGCTGGGACCTCACCGCGACCACGGGCCCGTGGAACGACGAGAACACCCATGGCTCGCACGTCGCGGGCACGATCCTCGGTCGCGGCGTGGGCAACGCTCAGAAGACCGGCAATGCGCCGGGGCTCGCTTCGTGGGGGGGCACCAGTCGCTTCTACACCAACCGCATCTTCGATGCGTCGGGCACGGGCGCGGTTTCGCTTCCGACCGTGATGGCGAACTTCACCAGCCCGGTCAACGACGGCACGAACGTCACGCGCAAGCCGCACGTGTGCAACCACTCGTGGGGCGGCGGCAACGGGGGGTGGATCGGCAGCGAGGCGGACTGCCGCACGATCGACGACCAGGTCCACAACCAGTGGCAGTTGCATGTGTGGGCGGCTGGCAACAACGGCAACAACGCGGCGGGCTCGCTGATGGTGCAGTCGAGCGCCAAGAACGCGCTCACGATCGGCAACGTGCTCGACTATAGCGACGCGATCGGGGACCCGGGCACGCTGTGGAGCGCCTCGAGCACGGGTCCGGCGGGAGATGGACGCTGGAAGCCCAACTTGACCGCACCCGGGCGTTGGATCAGCTCCGTCAATGCTGCGACTGCCAACGGCTACTCGAACAAGTCGGGTACGTCGATGGCGACGCCGCACGCCACGGGCGTCGCGGCGCAGATCATCGACCACCACACGTGGATGGGCAACTGGCCGGAGGGCGTGGCGTCGCTGCTGATGGCGTCCGCAACGACGAAGGACAATGTCACCCTCACGGCGCCGACTGACTCGCATCTCGACAACTACGGCGCGGGCCGAGTGCAAGCGTGGCGAGCCCACGGCTCCAACACGAACCTCTCCTCGAGCTCGTGGGTCTACAGCCTGACCAACTTGGCGACCAACGCGGACTTCACCGTGAACGCGGGCGCGACGAGGCTCGTGGTCTGCTTGTTCTACAGCGAGGGCGCGGCTTCCGCGGGCGCGGCGCGGGCGCTGGTGAACGACTACGATTTGTACATCGATGCGCCGCCGGTCGACACGGTGAACAACAACACCGGCGATTACTTCGCGCAGCAGTCGGGGATCGACAACTGCGAGATCCGCATCCTCAACAACCCGGCCGCGGGCACTTGGCGCTGGAAGCTCTTCAATCAGTCGGCTACGAGCAGGATCTACGCCGGCGTCGCGGTGCAAGTGCTCTACGGCGACACGACGCCCGCTGGCGCGCTCGCCGTGGCCGCGGGCCCCGGGGACGACTACGTCCAGCCGAACGAGAACGTGACGGTCACAGCCACTGCCACCAATCCGGCGGCGGGCTCGGTGGCATCGGCCGTCTTCGTGGACTCGACTTCGATCGGCGACGTGCTGCAGTCTTCGAGCGTCACGCTCGATGACGGCGTGGTGGCCGACTTGATGGGCAACCAGCACCTCGGGCGCGATGTGAACCTCGGAGACCTGATCCCCGGCGAGTCCGAGACCGTGACGTGGGTCACGCGCTGGGCGAGCGAGGGCATCAAGACGTGGTCCGCGAGTGCGCGCTCGGACAACTGGATCGACCCGTCCACCTTCATCACCATCTACGTCGACGGCACGGTTCCGAGCGCTCCATCGAACCTCACTTCGCCGACGCACCCGCTCAACACGTGGGTGAGCAACTCAAACCCGGTCTTCAACTGGACGGAGGCCACCGACAACCTCTCGGGCATCGACGGCTATGGCGAAACCTATAGCATCTCGCCCATCGCGGCCGCGGGCATCTTCAGCGTCAAGGACATGGAGAACGTCACGACCTTCACGCGTCCGATTCCCGATGGCACGTGGTACTGGGGGATCAAGGCCGTCGACAACTCGGGCAACTGGGGCACCACGGCGGCGAACTACGGTCCCTTCCGCGTCGACGTCACGCCGCCGACGCAGCCGGGCGTGATTTCCTCGTCGACGCATTCCATGGGCGTGCAGTCGTGCAACACGAGCGTGGGGGTCAACTGGGCCGCGTCCACGGACTCCGCGTCGGGCCTCGCGAGCTACCTGTACGTGATCAACACGCTGCCGGCGTGGGATCCCGTGATCGGCACGGCTTTGGGCGCGGGCGCTACCGGCACGGTCTTCGTGCTGCCGTCGTCGTCGACGCCACGCTACTTCCACCTGCGAGCGGTCGATGGAGCTGGCAACCGTGGCCCGACGCGCACCTTGGGTCCGCTGCTCGTCAATGCGACCTCGGTCGTGACGTACTGCACGGCGAAGACGAACTCGCTCGGATGCGTACCGGCGATCGGCACGAACGCGGCGCAGCCCTCCAGGAGCGCGGGCACGTTCACGGTGACCTGCACGAACGTGCTCAACCAGAAGTCGGGACTGCTGTTCTGGGGCGCTACTTTGAGCACGACGCCCTTCCAAGGCGGCTTCAAGTGCGTCGGCAATCCCACCGTGCGCACGGTGGCCGTCAACTCCGGCGGCAACGCGCTGGGCAACTCGTGCACGGGCAGCTACTCCTTCGGGTTCACCACGGCCTACATGAACTCGGTCGGGCTCAGCCCGGGCGACACCGTGTACGCCCAGTGGTGGATGCGCGATCCCGCGAGTGCGAGCACCACGGGTCTGTCCAACGCCGTGACCTTCACGGTCTGCCAGTAGGCTAGGACAGCGCGGGCGAGGGCGGATCGCGCCGCGTGCGGTAGCACGAAGGGGGCGGCGGGGCTAGAGTCCCCGCCGCCCCTCGGCGCATCTCACACGCATGAAGCACTTCGCTCGCACGCTCGTTCTCGTCCTGCCGTTCGCCCTCTCCGCCTGCATCGAGCAGGCCGACCTGCCGCTGCTCTTCAAGCCGAGCTCCGCGAGCGTCGCGTGCGGGGCCACGACTCCGATCCGCGTGCGCGAGCGACAGCTCGCGTTCCTCGCCGACGAGCTGACCACGGGCGCGGGCGGAACCGACATGAACGGCGACGGCGACAGGCTCGATCGCATCGCCGTGATCGTGGACATGGTCAACGGCAGCGAAGTGCGGCTCGACGTCGCGGCGCGCGAACTCGCCTTCGCCGGCAACAACCTGTACCTCGTCGTCGACGAAGTCGAGGACAGCTCGGACTACAACGCCGACAGCGATGCTCTCGATCTGGTGCTGATGAGAGTGGCGAGTGGCTCGCCGTCGCCGGGCGGGGTCAGCTTCGTGGCCGAGCTGCGGCGCACCGCGCACGGTCCGGCGATGGTCGCGACCGACAACGAGAAGCTCTTCTACTGCGCGGCGGCTGGCGCCACGCCGCTCGCGGCGGGGGAGACGGGCATCTCGGTCATCACGCTCACCGGCGGTGCGCCGAACCTGCCCGTGCGTGTGCTGCACGATGATGCGTTCACGATGCTCGCCGCACCGGAACTCCTCGGCAGCGATGGCAATGTGCTGTTCGTCGGGCTCGACGAGAGCGACGAGGGGCGCGACCTCAACGCGGACACGGACATGCTCGACGACCACGTGCTCGCGCTCGCCAACGCCGCGCTCGGCACGCCCAAGATCAAGTCGACACTCAAGGCGATGGCCGACCACGACTCGCCGCTGCGGGCGGCGCCCGGGATCGGCGGAGAGACCATCGTGGCGTTCCTCGTCGACGAGGCGTCTCAGGGCTCGACATCGCTGAACAATTACGCCGGCGCGTTCGCGAACTGGCGCCCCGCGCACTGCACCTCGAACGACACGGATGCGACGGACGAGGTGCTGCACTACGTGTGGCTGAGCTCGTTCCTCGCGGGCACGACGCAGCCGGTGAACACGGCGCTCGCGGGCGAGGAGCGCGTGCTGGTCGCCTCGAACGGCACGGCGGCCTTCGTGGCGTCGATCGTGCCGGAGTCGGACGACGGCAACTGCGCGACGGTCGGCCTGAACAACGACGGGGACACGGGCGACGACGTCCTGCGCTGGCTCAAGGTCGAGGCGCAGCTTGGATCTTCGGGCGTGTTCACCGCCGCGACCGGACTGGTCGCGCTCGCGGACGTGCCGGGCGGCACCGAGGGCGCCACGGACTTCAACGGGCGCTGGATCGTGGTGATCGACGAGGCCGCCGACGGTCGCTCGTGGGACGGCGAAGTCTCCAACCCGGCGAATAACGTCGAGGAGTTGGTCGCGTGGCTCGATCCCGCGGATGGCAATTCCGCGCAGTGGATTTCGGATCACTCGCCCGCGCCGGGGTTCCAGTGCGGCGGCTCGAGCTGGATGGGCGAGCTCGAGGATCGAGCGCGGGTCGGAGTCGGATTTCAGGAGAGCGTGTTCGGCGCGCCGATCAACGGACGCGACAACGACACGCTGGACAGCGTGCCCACGTTCTCGCGCTTCGATCCGACCGACGCGAACGACTTCGATTTTCCAGGGCCCGCCGTGGCGGTCGACGCCGACAACGTGGGCCTGGTGATCTCGAACAACATCGCCTACTACCGCGTCGACGAGGCAGCCGACAACTTCGACTGGAATGGGGACGGCGACAAGCTCGATCGCGTGCTGTTCCGCACCACGGTTTCGACGCTCGCTGACAGCTACTACCTGTCGCCGTCGTCCGATGTGCCCGGGCCGGTGGTCGTGGCCGACTCCGCCAACGTGGCCGCGGCGTTCCTCGCCGAGGAGTCCGCGGCGCGCGTCGATTTGAACGGCGACGGCGACAAGAACGATTTCGTCGTGCGCTGGATGCGCGTCGGGCCCTGAGCGCGGCGCGCGCGAGCTTGCGCGCGGCTTGGGCACTCGACCTAGGCGCGCGGGGGCGGCGACTGCATGCCGATCAGGAAGCGGGCGGCGAGCGCGGCCGACGCATCGGTGCCCATGCTGCGCGGCAGCACCTTGTGCACCAGCGACGTGCGCAGCGCCAGCGCAAGGCGCTGTGCGAGCTTGCCGTTGGCGTCGACGTGCGCGATGCGCTCGACGCCGTCGTCCGAAAGGGCGAGGAAAATGCGCTCGATCGCGGCAGCGCGGAAACGGTCGAGAAAACCGCGCTTGAGCTCGATCGTGCCGCGCGGATGGAGGCGCTCGACGCCCGTGCGCCAGGCGCTGCGCTCGGACACGAGCAAGAGGTGGTTGAAGATCAGCTTGTTGGTGCCCATCGAGAGCGCCTTGCGCGGAACGGTGGCGTTCACCAACTCGTCGAGCTGTGAGAGTCCCTCGATGCGCTTGAGGCGCGCGACGACGTCCCAGCGCTCGTCGGGCACGAAGCGGTCGGCGCTCAGCTCCCAGTAGAGGTGGCCCAGTCCCTGCGTGCGGGCGAAGCGCGCGAGGTGGTAGGGCACGAAGTGGTTGTGCGCGATCGTGTCGGCGGCGAGGTGGGCGAGGTAGCCGCAGGTGAAGGCGCGCTCGAAGTCGCTGGAGGCGAGCGCGCGCATCTCGGCCACGATGCCCCAGCGGTGGCAGTGGCTGTAGGGTCCGCCGGCGGCCTTCAGGTTGATGATGTCGGCGGCGATGTGGCCGTAGGCCCACGCGTCGCGATGGGCGGTGACGAGACGTCGCACGCTCGGGCGCAGCCGTTCGCGCTGGCGGAAGACGCGGTGCTCGAACTCCAAGTGGTTGCCCGGGCCCCAAGCGAGGGCCAGCGGCAGCGCGAGCGTGAGGAGCAACAGCGCGAGGGCCATCGTCAGCGGAGTTCTAGGCTCTCTCGCGGCTCGATTCCCGCTCCAATCCGCCGTCGGCAGCGCGAAATCCGCGCTCAGTCGCGCCAGGCGCGCACGACGCGCCCGTCGTCGAACTCCACGTAGGCGGCGTGGGAATCCTCGGTGCGCGGCTGGTTGTCGATGATCAGGACGCTGGCCCCGCCCGCGCTGTCCTTCTCGCGGTAGCCCCACATCCACAGCTCGCGGTCGTTGCCGAGCTCGATCTTCTGCATCGGCTCGCCGAGCAGGGCGACCACGAAGCGGCGGCCGCAGCCCTGCTCGATCTGGTCGAGGGTGGTGGTGCCGATGACGATGTTCTTGGTGGAGAGGTCGCTCGCGCGGCAGGCTGCGAACGCGGCGGCGAGGCACAGCAGACACGAGGCGGCGCGGCGATGCATGGCGTGGGGCTCCGCGGGCGACGATAGCGCGACGGGCGCGGCTGCGCGATGGGAGCTCGCAAGGTGCTGGGAGATCGCAAGGTGCTGGGAGATCGCAAGGTGCTGGGAGCTTGCAACGCACGGCGCGCCGCGGGATCGTGCGGGCGATGAGCAGGCGATTCGTCGGAGCCCGGCTCGCGCGTCCCGATGGCCCGGACAAGGTGGCGGGCCGTGCGCGCTATGTGGCCGATACGAACGTCGCGGGCGCGTGGTTGGGCGGCACCGTTCGTTCCCCCGTCGCTCGCGGCGTGCTCGAGGGGTTCGACTTCGACCCGCGCTTCGATTTTTCGCGCTGCGTCGTGGTCGGTCCCGGTGACGTGCCGGGCGCCAACGTGGTCGCGATGCTCGCGGACGACCTGCCGCTGCTCGCCTCGCGCGCGGTCGAGCACGTGGGCGAGGCGCTGGCGCTCGTGGCGGCACCCGACGAGGCCACTCTGCGCGCGGCGCTCGCGGCGATCGCTCCGCGCATCGTCCCGCTCGCGCCGATCTTCGACCCACGCGAGTCGCAGCGAGTGTTCAAGCGCCTCACGATCGAGAAGGGCGATGCCCCGCGCGTGCTCGCGCAGGCGGAGCGCGTGATCGAAGGCGAGTACGAGACCGGCTCGCAGGAGCAGATGTACATCGAGCCGCAGGGTGTCGTCGCCTATCCGATGGATGCGGATGGCACGCTCGTCGTGCGCGGTTCGATGCAGTGTCCGTACTACGTGCAGAAGGCGCTTTGCCGCGCCTTCGCGCTGCCGCCCGAGCGCGTGCGCGTCGTGCAGGACGCCACCGGCGGAGGCTTCGGTGGCAAGGAAGACTACCCGTGCGTGCTCGCCTGCCACGCGGCCTTGCTCGCGCTGCGCACGGGGCGCCCCGTGAGCATGATCTACGACCGGCACGAGGACTTGGTGGCGACGCCCAAGCGCCATCCCTCGCGCGTGCGCCATCGCACGGCGGTCGATCGCGACGGACGATTGCTCGCGATGGAGATCGACGTGCTGCTCGACGGCGGCGCGTACACGACGCTCTCGCCCGTGGTGCTCTCGCGCGGCTGCATCCATGCGACCGGACCCTATCGCTGCGACCACGTGCGCATCGCGGGACGCGCGGTGGCGACCAATCACGTGCCCTACGGCGCGTTTCGCGGTTTCGGCGCGCCGCAGACCTGCTTCGCGATCGAGCGGCACATGGACCGCATCGCGCACGAGCTCGGGATCCACCCGTTCGAGCTGCGGCGGCGCAACCTGCTGCGCGAGGGCGACACCACGGCGACCGGGCAGGTCTTGCGCGAGAGCGTCGGCTCGCAGGCCGTGATGGAGCGCATCGCCGCGCTCACGGGCTTCGATCGACACGCGTGGCGCGCCCCGCGCGAGGGGCGCGTGCGGCGCGGCGTCGGGCTCTCGTTTTTCTTCCACGGCGCGGGCTTCACCGGCGCGGGGGAGACGCTGCTGCAGGGCAAGGTCGCGCTCGAGCTCGAGTCGGACGGGCGCGTGCTCGTCCGCGCCGCGTCGACGGAGTTCGGGCAGGGCACACAGACGCTGTTCCAAGCGATCGCGGCCGAGGCGCTCGGCTGCGAGCAGGACGACGTGGCGATCGCGCGGCCCGACACGCACGCGGTGCCCAACTCGGGGCCGACCGTCGCATCGCGCACCTGCATGGTGGTCGGAGGCGTGCTCGCTCGCGCCTGCGGCGAGTTGCGCGAACGCATCGGCCCAGGCGAGTTCCGCACGCGCGCTCGGGCTTTCCTCGCGCAGGGCGGCGACGGGCGCGTGGAGCAGCGCTACGAGCCGCCGCCGACGCTGGAGTGGAACGAGGAGACGTACCGAGGCGACGCGTACCCGGCCTACGGCTGGGCGGCCGACGTGGCGGAGGTCGAGGTCGACCTCGACACCTTCGAGGTGCGCGTGACGCGCTTTTCGAGCGCGCTCGACTGCGGCACGCCGATTCAGCCGCAGTTGGTGATCGGTCAGTTCGAGGGCGGCTCGCTGCAGGCCGTCGGATTCGCGCACCTCGAGGTCGTGACGTCGCGCGACGGCCGCTGCTTGCAAGATCGCATGGCCACCTGCGTCATCCCGACCACCCTCGACGCGCCGGAGTTTCGCACCGAGCTCGTGCCGGTGCCGTTCTCGCGCGGGCCCTTCGGCGCGAAGGGCGTGGGCGAGATGCCGATGAACGGCGGGGCGAGCGCCGTGCTCTCGGCGATCGAGGACGCGCTCGCGCTGCACATCCGGCGCGCACCGGCGACGGCCGAGCTGCTGTGCGAAGCGTGGCTCGCGGAACACCCACAGGAGCGGCTGTGAAGCTCGTCGTGCACGTCAACGCAGTGGAGCGCGAGCTCGACGTCGATCCGCTGCGGCGCCTGCTCGACGTCGTGCGCGTCGATCTGGGGCTGGCGGGCACCAAGGAAGGCTGCGGCGAGGGCGAGTGCGGCGCGTGCACGGTGCTCGTCGACGGAGTCGCGGTGAACTCGTGTCTGGTTCCCGCCTGTCAGGTCGAGGGTCGGCATGTCACGACGATCGAAGCCGCGGGCTTCGAGCCGGAACGACGCGCGTTCCTCGAGGAGGGCGCGGCGCAGTGCGGCATCTGCTCGCCGGGCATGATCGTGATGACGCGCGCGTTCGCGGAGCTCTGTCGAGCGCAAGGCCGCGTGCCCACGCTCGAGGACGCGCGCGTGGCGCTCGCGGGGAACCTGTGCCGCTGCACGGGCTACGGCGCGATCCTGCGCGCGGCGCTCGCGGCCGCGAAGGAGCGCGCGTGAGCTGCGAGGTCACTCTCGCGCGCGACCTGCGCGAGGCGCTGTTCGCGCTCGCGCGGCCGGGGGCTCCGACGCAGGTGCTCGCCGGAGGCACGGACTTGATGGTCGAGCTGCGCACGGGGCGTTCTCGCCCCGAGCGCATCGTCGACGTGTGGAAGCTCGACGAGTTGCGCGGCGTGCGCGCGCAAGCGCACGGCCTGCGCATCGGCGCGCTCGCGACCTGCGCGGAGCTCAAGCGCGATCCGCGGGTGGCGCACGGCGCGGCGCTCTTGGCGCAGGCCTGTGCGGACGTCGGCGCGGAACAAATTCAAGCGCGCGCGACGCTCGGTGGAAACCTCGGCACCGCCTCGCCGGCCGCGGACCTCAATCCGGCGCTCGTGGCGCTCGGGGCGCGCGTGCGGCTCGTCTCGCTGCAGGGTTCGCGCGAGCTTGGTTGCGACGAGTTCCTCGCGGGCTATCGCCAGACGTTGCGACGGCCCGACGAGCTCTTGGAGTCGGTGTTCGTGCCCGCGCGGCCCGCGGGGGAGCGCTGCGGGTTCCGCAAGGTCGGCACGCGCCGCGCGCAGTCCATTTCGAAGGTCGTGATCGCGCTCGCCGTGTCGGTCGAGGGTCGGCGCATCGCAACGCTGCGCGCCGCGGCCGGTTCGGTCGCTCCGCGCACCCTGCGTCTGGTCGCGCTCGAGCGCGAGCTGCTCGGCGCGAGCGTCGAACCCTCGCTGCTGCGAGCGGCCGTGGCGCGGAGCGCACGCGAGGACATCGCACCCATCGACGACGTGCGCTCGAGCGCCGCCTACCGCCGCCATGTCTTCGCCCGCGTGCTCGCCACGCTGCTCGGCGACCTCACCGGAGCCTTCGCATGCCTGCCCTGATCCTGCTCGCCCTCGTGCTCGGTGCCGCCGTCTGCCTGCAGAGCACCGTCAACGGTCAGCTGTCGCTGCGCATCGGCCTGCCGCTGACGCTGATGATCAACTCCGGCGTGGTGTTCGTCGGTTCGAGCCTGTGGTACCTCTGCGCGCGGGCGCTCGGCCAAGTTTCCGAACGCGCGAGTTCGCCGTGGTATCTGTTCACCGGCGGGTTGTTCGGGTTGGCGATCATCTCGTGTGCCGCCGTGGCGTACCCGCGGCTGGGCGCGGGCGTGACGACGGCGCTCGCCGTGGCGGCGCAGGTCGGCGTGGCGCTGGCGCTCGACCGCTTCGGAGCGACGGGCGCGCGCTCTGAGCTCACGGGCGAGCGCGTGACGGGGCTCGCCCTCGTCGCGCTCGGCGTTTGGCTGGTGGTCGCGCCGCCGCGCTGGCGTTGAGCGGACGAGGAGCGCCGCGAGAGCTACACTCGCCCGCGGCGTGAATCCCCGTTCCTTCCTCGCTGGCGCGCTGCTCGCGCTCGTCGCCTGCGGCGGCGCCGACGAACTCGGTTCCTATTCGCTCGCTCGCTCGGTCGAGGGTGCCGTCAGGGTCGAAGTCGTGGTGCCCGCCAAGGTCGATGCGCGGCGACTCGAGCGCCTCGCCGCGGCCGTCGAGCGCACGGGGCGCTTCGCGGTCGAGTTCGAGCGCGCCGCAGTGCTCGATCCTCGCGCCGCGCGCATCCTGTTCGCCGACGCGGCCACGCCCGGCATCGGCGCCATCGCGCAACGGCATGGCGTGGTGTTCGAGCCCGGCACGGGAGCGGTGTGGTTTCAGGGTCGGCGCTACCACGGCCCGCGCGAAGGCATTCTGCTCGTGGTCGAGGATCCGCGCCGCGCTCTGTGGCCGGTGTGCGCGTACATCGCCAGCGATGCGCAGGTTGCCGCGGGCCTCGCGAGCGAGCTCTTGCCGAGCTGGAAGCCCGGCTTCCGCACGTGGCGCGGCGGCCGCATCGAGAGCGAAGGACTGTGGAGTGACCACGGCGGCCTGCTCGCTTCGAGCGCGGGGTCGGCGCTCGAGGAGCTCGGGACGTGGCCGGAGCTCGTGCGCGCGGGTCCGGGCTGCGAGCTGGTGGTTCACGGAGCGGTCGATGCGGGCGCGGAGCAGCGCTGGGTCGCTCGGCTCGCGAACGTGCAGCGCATCGCGGCGGCGCACTTCGGCGAGCCGGGCGAGCGAGTGCGCGTGCACCTGTGGCCGGACGGCGAGAGTTTCTCCGCCGCGACCGGAGCCAAGGCACTCTCCGCGACGTGCGGGAGCGAGCTCGACGTGCACGGGATCGTCGCTCCCGAGGTGCTCGACGATCGCGGCGCGGGATTCGCGCGCGCGCTGGCGCTCGCGAGCCTCGGCGAGCCGCGCGAGGACTGGATGGCCGATGCGGTCGGTGCCGCGTGCGCCGAAACCTGGTGCGGAGTCGTGCGGCTGGCGGACTGGCGCGAGCACCTGCGCGCCCGCGGTCTCGCCGCTGGGTTCGAGGACGCGCTGCACGCCGTGGACCCGCTCGCTTCGCCGCACCTCGTGCTCGCGCTGCGCGCCGCGCTCGTGGCCGAGCTGCTCGACATGCAGCGCGCGGATCTCGTGCGCGCGATGTGGACACAAGGCAGTGGGGCGGTGGAGTTGCCGTGGGCCGCACTGCGCGCGCGCTGGGAGGCGAACCCCTTGCCGCGCGAACTCGTGCGCGAGCGGCGCGCTCGCGCGCTCGCGGCGGGTTTCTCGAGTGGCGTGCATCTGACCACGCCGCGCGACAGGGATGGCCGCGGCCTCCGCACGCTGTCGAGCCGCGGCGCATTCGCGGCGCTCGACGACCTCGTGGGGCGCGGCGTCGATGCCTTGGCGCTCGATCCGCAGGTCTGCGCTCGTCCGCGCATCAGTTGGTGGCCGGAGGGCTCGCGCGGCGCGCCCTTCGACTCGACCGTGCACGACCACGAGCTGCTCGTGCTCGCCCGACGCGCACGAGCGCTCGGGATGCGCGTGATGATCACGCCCTCCCTGCTCGACGCTCCGATGAGCGGCCTCGCGAGCGCCTCGATGACGTTCGGCGAAGCGCACTGGGAGCGCTTCTTCGAACAGCTCGAGGCACTTGCGATCCACTACGCGTTGCTCGCGGAGCTGTGCGACGCGGACCTCCTGTGTCTGGGCAACGGACTCGGCGAGGCGACCGATAGCGTGCGCGACGATCTCGCCGCGGGCTGGAATCCACCGAGCTACTTGCTGCGCAACACCGCGCGCTGGCGCGAGCTCATCGCGCGCGTGCGGCGCGCGTGGACGGGTGCGCTGACCTACGCGGCTTGGGACCTCGGCGAGGCGCAGCAGCTCGAGTTCTGGGACGAGCTCGACTGCGTAGCCGTCGATCTCTATCGCTCGCTGCAGGTCGCCGCGGATGCCGCGGATGCCACGCCACGTCCCGACGACGCGGCGTGTGCCGAGCGTTACGGCGCCTTTCTGCGCGAACTGCGCGGCTTCGCGTCGACGGCGCGCAAGCCGTGGATCGTGGCGGAGTTCGGCGTGCCGCCGACCTCGCTCGCGACCCGTGATCCCGCCGCGGGGCTGGGCTCCTACGACGTGGGGGAGAGCGCACGGCTCGCGCGTGCGTTCGCCGCGGCTCTGGCGAGCGTGCGGCGCGAGCCGCAGCCTCCCGCGGGAGTGTACGTGTGGTGCTGGACCACCGATCCCGAGCACGGCAACGGCGTCGATCGCAGCTTCACGCTGCAAAATCGGCCGGCGGCCGAGGCGCTCGCCGAGATGTACGGCGGAGGTTGAGCGTGTCGCCCGCTCGCGTGCGCGCCGTGTTGCAACCCGCGGCCGTCGAAGTCGCGCTGCACGGCGTGGCGTTGACGGAACTCTCCGGCGTGGGGCCTGCGCGCGCGGCCCGTCTCGCGGCGCTGGGAGTGAACAACGTGCTCGAGTTGCTGTGCGTCCTGCCGCGACGACTCGAACGCGCCGCGGCCCCCTGTTCGCTCGCACAGGCGCGCGCGCTCGCGAGCAAATGCGCACAGGACGCTGAGCAGGGCGAGCTTTCCGACTCCGACGGCGGCGCGAGCGCGCTCTGGTGCCGCGTGCGCGGAATCGTCGTGCGCAAGCGCTTTTCGCGCTTTGGAGCGCGCTCGCTGTTGCGCGTCGAGATCTCGGAGGGCGCCGAGGCGCTCGAACTCTTGTTCTTCAATCAGCCGTGGCTGCGCGAGCGCTTTCGCCCCGGCGACGAAGTCGAGGCGGAGGGGAGAGCGACGTGGGCCAAGGGTGCCGCCATCGTGGTGCGTCGACTCGGCTCCGCCAGCGCGCCCCTGCCCGAACCCCTCACGCTCACGAGCGTCTATCCCTCGACCGAGGGTCTCTCGCAGGAGATGCTGCGCGCGCTGTGTCGACAGGCGCTCGAGCAGTTCGGATCGCGCGTGCGCGAGCCCTTGCCCGCGGCGTTGCTCGAGGAACATGGCCTGCTGGCGCTGCCCGACGCGGTGCGGGAGCTGCACGCGCCGAGCGACGAAGCGCGGCACGCGCGTGCGCGCTCGCGGATGGCGCTCGAGCCGCTGATCGCGTTGCGCGCGAGCATCGAGACGCGACGGCGCGAGCGCGCGCGCACCGCGGCACTCGTCGTGCGTGTCGACGATCAGGTCGAAGCCGAGATCCGCGCCGCGTTTCCCTTCGCGTTCACGCGCGGGCAGCTCGCGATCGCGCGCACGCTGCGGGACGACCTCGAGCGGGGCCAGCCGATGCGCCGATTGCTGCAGGGCGACGTCGGCTCGGGCAAGACGGCGCTCGGTGCGTTCGCGTGCCTGCTCGCGGCGCGCGCGGGCGCGCAGGCCGCGTTCCTCGCTCCGACCGAGCTGCTCGCGGAGCAGCATCTGCGCGGGCTGGCCCCGCTGTTCGCGCGCGCGGGACTGCGCACGGCCGTGCTGTGTGGATCGCTCCCGACGCGCGAGCGGCGCGCGGTGCTGTCCGACCTCGCCGAGGGCGCGCTCGACGTGGTGTTCGGCACGCACGCGCTCTTGGGCGAGTCCGTGCGCTTCGCGCGGCTCGGTCTCGCCGTGATCGACGAACAGCACCGCTTTGGCGTCGCTCAGCGCGAGCGGCTGTTCGACAAGGGACGCGACGTTCACGGCCTGCTGATGACCGCGACGCCCATTCCGCGCTCGCTGGCGCTCACCGTGTACGGCGATCTCGACGTGTCGACGCTGCGCGAGAAGCCGCCGGGGCGTTCGCCGGTGCGCACGCGGCGCGTGCACTCGCCGCGCGAGCTCGTCGGTGAGCTCGAACCGCGGCTCGAGCGCGGCGAGCGCGTGTATTGGGTCGTGCCGCGCATCGAATCGCTCGAGGAGGACGAGGTCGGCGCGACGGAGCGCCATGCGCGCATCGCGCAGGGAAGCTGGGCGCGCCATGGCGTGGAGCTGGTGCACGGCAAGCTCGAGGCGCGGGAGCGCGAAGAGCGATTGGAGCGTTTTCGCAGCGGCGAGGTGCGCGTGCTCGTCGCGACGACGGTCATCGAGGTCGGAGTCGACGTGCCCGAGGCCACGGCGATCGTGATCGAGTCCGCCGAGCGTCTCGGTCTCGCACAACTGCACCAACTGCGCGGGCGCGTCGGACGCGGCGTGAACCCGAGCTCGTGCTACTTGATGGGCGCGCGCTCCGCGGGCGCGCGCCTCGAGTTGCTCGAGCGCACGGACGACGGCTTCGAGATCGCCGAGGCCGATCTGGCCCAGCGCGGCATGGGGGACCTGCTCGGCCTGCGGCAGGCGGGCGCGAACCGCGAGGGACTCGCGAGCGACGAGGTCGACCTCGAGCTGTGCGAGCTCGCCGCCACGCTCTGCGCGCGCTCTCCGGCCCTGCTCGACGCCTACGCGGGCCGCCGCCGTTCCTAAGATCGAGGTCGCATCCCCGAGGGGGCGAGCGCGGCGCCCGTCGCCCGTCGCCGTCGCCGTCGCCGTCCTTCGTCTCTCGCGGGCCGCTCGCTGGGCGTCGAAGTCTCGAATTGCGTATCCTCTCGCGGCCCTCGGGTAGCAACTCGCGCAGGAGCTCGGGTAGGAGCTCGGAAATGAGCGCGCGAGGGCGCGCCGGACCCATGCACGATTCACGCACTCTCTCGCTCGCCTGCCTGCTCGTCGTCGGCGGCCTCGCGTCGCACGCGCCCGCGCAGGTCGTGTTGCCCTCGTCACGGCCGGGAGACGCGCGTCCGGCCCAAGAACCAACGCTGGAACGAGCGCCGGGGCGCGCGCCCAAGGCGTCGGAGGATCCGCGCGTGCTGCCGGACACGCCGCGGGGCTTCAGCGCGAAGCGTGTCGAGGGCGAACTCGAGCTTCCCGCCGCGCGTCCAGACCGCGCTCCGAGCACGCCGCCCGCGCTCGGGCCGGTGGAGCCCCTGACGCCAGCGCCGACACCGACACCGACGCCGACACCGACGCCTTCCGCCGAGAGCGCCGGTCCCAGGCCGCCGAACGGGCTCGCGCCGATGGTCGGGCTCGCGCCGATGAGCGGATTCAATGGGGGAGGAGCCAATGCGGCGAGCTACGTGCTCGCCGAGGTCGCCAAGCTGCGCGCGCTCGGCAGCCCGATGGTCGAACAGGCCGCGACGACGCTCGCGCGCATGGGCGAGGTGGGGCGCGCGGCGGCGAGCGGTGCGCTCTCCAGCGACCACGCGCCGACGTTCCTCGTCGGACTGCGCGCGCTGCTCGCGAGTGGCGAGCCCCTCGATGTGGAGCGCGCCCTCGCGCGCCTCGACGAGCGCCTGCCGACGGCCGCCGCTTCCGCCGCCGTCGAAGCGCTCTGCGAACTCGCCCCCGCGCGGGCCAACGCCGAGACTCTCTCGCGCCTGCTCGGACATCGCCAGACGCCGGTGCGAGTTGCCGTGCAGCGTCGGCTCGCCGCGCTCGGGGAGGCCTTGCCCCCCAGCGCGCTCGACGCGCCGCTGCGCCACAAGGACGCCGACACGCGCCTGCGCGCGACCGCGCTGCTCGAGAGTTCGCGCGATCCGCTCGCGACGACTCTGCTGCTCGAACGCCTCGGGGATGCCAACGGCGCCGTCGCGCGCCGCGCGGTCGATGCGCTCGCGCCGCGCGCGGCGGACGGACTCGACGCCGAGCTCGTCGCGCGGGCGTTCGCGGAGCGCGGACTGTTGCGCCGCGGAGCCTACGCGTTGCTCGCGCTGTGCGAGCGCGAAGACCTGCGGCTCGAGCCCGTGCTCGGCGCCGCGCACGTGCCGCGGCTCGTCGAGGGCCTCGGCTCGCGCGACGCGCTCGTCGCGGCGGCGAGCGCCGCCGCGCTCGCGGGCGTCGGCTTTCGCAGCCCCGCAGGCCTCGACACGACGTGGCTCGATCTCGACGTTCCGCACCGGCTCGTGCGCGCGGTCTCGGCCGAGGATTTCTCGCCCGATTTCAGCTCCATCGTCCCGACGGCGGTGCGTCGCCTGCACCTGATCACGGGCCAGAACTTCGGGGCCGACGGCCCGCGCTGGGTGCAGTGGTGGAGCGCACACGCGAACGGCTTTTGCGCCGCGCGCGCGGCGATGGTGGTGCGCGCCGAGGACGCCGGAGCGCTCGACGTGCGGCTCGAAGACGAGCTCGCCGTGGGCCGCACCAGCGTGCTTCGGCTCGTCGGTGCGCAACGCGCGCGCGAACTCGACGCGCGCGGGCAACTCGACGAGCGCACGCTCGTGCTCGCGCCGTCCCAGGCGCGCGCACTGTGGGAAGTGCTCGCGCAGGGCGGCATCTTCGGTGCCGAGCGCTTGCCCGGCGGGCGCGGGAGCTCGTTCGAGCCCGGTCGCGCGCTCACGGTCGAGTGCCGCGAGCGCGCGAAGTCGTTTCGCTTCGCGGGTGCCGCCGTCGAAGCATGGTTCGGCCGCGCGGTGGACGAGTTGCGCGCGCTCGAAGAGCGCAATCGCTGGCAGTTGTTCCCCGAGCCCGGAGTCGCGCTCGGGCGCGTGGCGCTGTGGGAAGCCGAGGCGCCGTGGTGGGAGGGCGCGCACGAGCCCGCGGCGCGCACGGCGGCGCTGTGGCGTCGCGTGCTGGTGCGCGCGTCGAAACTCCCGCCCGCGGAGCGCGACAGCGCCGTGACGGAGCTCGCCCGCATCCAGTCGCAGTCGGCCTGCGCCGGCGCGGACGATCTCGGCGCGCTCATCGCGCTCCTGCGCGACGAACGCTTCTTCGGCGCGCGCTCGCGCACGCTGCTCGAGCTCGCGATGGCGGCGGCGCAAGGCAGCGCCAGCGAACTGCCCGCCGCGGCGGCGTGGGAGCTCGTCGACGTCTGGATCGCGGGTTTGGAGTCGAGCGCGCCGCAGGAGCTCGCCGGAGTGTTCGCGCGCGCGGGCGTCGAGTTCACGCTCGAGTGTGCGCGCGACGAGCGTCCGTTCGTGCGCGCGGTCGCCGCGACGGCCTTGGTGCGCACGGGCGGTGAGCGCGAGCTCGCGGCGCTGCGAGCGCTGCTCGATGATTCCGAGTTGCGCGTGGTCGCGGCCGCGTTGCTTTCGCTCGGCGAAGCGCGCGTCGTCGCCGCGACGGGCGAAGTGCTCGCGCGCACGCGCCATGCCCATGCGGACGTGCGCGTGGCGGCCCTGCGCGCGCTCGGGCATCTAGGCGGTGACGCCGCGCTCGGAACGCTGCTCGCGGCGCTCTCCGACGGCGATCCGGCGGTGCGCGTCGCCGCCGCCGAGGGCATGACCGCGCTGCGGGATCCCGGCAGCGTTCCGTTGCTCGTCTCGCTGCTCGCGAAGGGCCCCAAGGACGTGACCTACGCGCCCGCGCGACGCGGGTTGCTCGCGCAGGGCAGCGCGGCGTGGGACGAGTTGCTGCGCATGGCGCGCGCGCCGGCGTCCAAGGCGCGTCGGGAGGCCGCGCTGCTGCTCTCCGAACAGCTCGTGCCGCAGGTGATGTCGCCGCTGCTCACGCTGCTCGCCGAGGAGCCGGGCGACGCGCGCGTGGCGGAGGAGCTCGCGGTGCTCTCGTGCCTCGATCTGCGCTCCAAGTCCAACGCCTCGGCCGCGTGGTGGACGTGGTGGGAAGACGTGGCTCACGACGATCCTCAGGCTTGGCTCGCCGCCGCGGCGGGGCGGATCGACCTCGCGCCGTGCGATTCGGCCGCGATTCGCTCGGGGACGAGCGAGGGGCTCGCGTTCCTCGAGCAGTGCGCGCGGCGCGACGAGAGTTGGTTGTGCGAGCGCGCGCGGCGCGAGTTCGCGCGGCTGGTGGGGCGCGATGTCGGCGCGCTGCCCGCGCGCGGGCGCCAGCGCGACCTGTGGCTCTCCACCTTGCGCGAGCAGCTCCTCGCGCGCGCGAAGGGCTGAGCGTGAGCCGCCGCAGGCGCAACGATCGCGGGCGCTGGATTCACCGAGTGTTCTGGCTCGGCGTGCTCGCGTTCGCGGGGTGGTTCTCGGTCGAGCGCGTGGCGCGGCCCGTGATGGCGTCGGTCGGCTATCGACGTGTCGAGGGCCATGCCGAGCTGATCCGCGCCGCGGCGGCCGAGTTTGGCCTCGATCCCAACCTGCTGGCCGGCGTGGCGCTGGCCGAGTCGGGCGGACGCCCGGATGCGGTGTCCAATGCGGGCGCGCTGGGCATGTTCCAACTGATGCTCCCCACCGCGCGCGAGCGCGCGGCGCTGCTCGGGCTGAACGAACCCGAACGCGAGGACCTGCTCGCGGATCCCGCGCTCAACGCGCGGCTCTCGGCCCACTACCTGCGCTGGCTCGCTCGTCGCTACGGCGGCGACTTCGAGGCTGCGCTGGTCGCCTACAACACCGGCCCCGGCCGCCTCGACGGTTGGATTCGGATCCACGGATCCTATCCTGCGTGGCGCTCGGAGAACGAGGGGGAGAGCGACGTGCTCGGGTACGCGCGCCGCGTGCTCGCCTACCGCGACGAGTTCGTCGCCCGCGGCCACATCACGCCGACCTCTCCCGCCGGTGGCGACGCGCGCGTGCTCGCGAGCGAAGTCCCGCCCGCGCCGCTCGCACCCGAGACTCAACCCGCTTCCGTTCCTGTTCCCCACGCGCACTCCGATGTCGAACCTGATCTTGCGCCCACGACTCTCCCGGATCGTCCCTAGCCTGCTGCTCGCGCTCGCGGCGGTCCTCGCGCTCCCCACGCTCGCCTTCGCGCGACCGCAAGTGCCCGTCGGCGCGCCCGCGAGCACGCCCGTCGAGCGTTTCGCCTCGCCGCGCGAGACGCTGGATGCGCTGCTCTCGATCTACGACTACGAACGCACCCGGCAGTCCAAGTTCCTCGACCGCGCCGCGCAGGCCTTCGAGGCGCGCGAGGGGCTCACCGGTGGCGAGCGCGCGCGCGAGTTCGCCCGCCTGCTCGGCCGCATCTTCGACCACGTCACGCTGATCGATCCCGAGCGCGTCGAGCGCGAGCTCGTGGTGGTCGACGACAATCGGCGGGAGTGGATCGTGCCCAGCGAGGTCGACCCCGAGTTCGTGCTCACCATCGGCTTCGTCGACACGGAAGACCACGGCTGGCTGATCGACACGACCACCTCCGCGCGCATCGACCAGTGGTATCGCCGCGCCGCCGACCTGCCCCGCATCGAGTCGATCGGCGACAAGCCGCTCTCGACCGAGGAACTCGTGCGCAGTCTGGTGCCCGCCAAGCTCAAGGGCGGCGGCTTCCTGCTCGAGCCCTGGCAGTGGATCGGCTTCTTGATCCTGTTCCTCGTGGCGTTCTTCTTCGAGCGCATACTCACGGTCTCGGTCCGGCCGTTGATCCGCAAGCTGTCGCGCTTCGAGGGCGAGTCCTTGCCCGCGGAGCTGCTCGCGCGGTTCGAGCGTCCGTTTGGATGGCTGCTGCTCGCTTGGTTGTGGCTCGCCGGCGTGCAACTGCTCGACCTGCCGGTCAGCATTTACGCGCCGGTGCGTCTGGGCGTGCAGATGTTCACGACCGTGATGACGGTGTGGACCGCCTACCACCTCGCCGACATCGCCTGCTGGCCCTTGCAGGTCAAGGCCGAGCGCAGCGAGAACAAGCTCGACGACATGCTCGTGCCGCTGTTGCGGCGCACGCTCAAGATCTTGATCCTGATCGTCGGTGCGGTGGTGTTCGTGTCGAAGATCACGGGCGATTTGTGGCACATCCTCGCCGGTCTCTCGATCGGTTCGCTCGCCATCGGCTTCGCCGCCAAGGACTCGGTCGAGAATCTGTTCGGAACCTTCACCGTGCTGCTCGACGGGTCGTTCAAGATCGGCGACCTCGTCAAGCTGAGCGACATCGAGGGCACCGTCGAGGAGGTCGGCTTCCGCTCCACGCGCATCCGCACGCCCGAGGACAGCCTCGTCACGGTGCCCAACTCGCGCTTCATCTCGAGCCACGTCGACTGCCTCGGCGCGCGCCGCGAGCGCCGCGTCAAGTTCCAGCTCGGCGTGACCTACGACACTCCCTCGCAGTCCATCGAGGCCTTCTGCGAAGGCGTGCGCGAGCTCGTGCGCGCGCACCCCTACACGGCGAAGGACAACTACCACGTGTGGTTCTCGAACTTCGGAGCGAGCTCGCTCGACATCGAGGTGATCTGCTTCATCGAGACGACCGAGTTCCCGACCTTCGCACGCGAGCGCCATCGCCTGTTCCTCGACATCCTCGAGCTCGCTCAGCGCCTCGGCGTGAACTTCGCGTTCCCGACCACGACCGTGTGGGTCGGTCGGCCGGAGGATCTCGTGCACAAGGACGTGCCCTCGGGTCGCCGCGCGGCCCTCGATCACGGTCGTGCGAGCGCGAAGGAGCTCGCGCGCGGGAGCGTGGGAGCTCTGTCCGGCAAGCCCGCGCCCGTCCAGTTCGTCGAAGGCGACCCCGACGCGATTCCGCGCTAATCTGTGCCAGCCATGAAGCTCCTCCTGCCCCTCCTCCTCGCCGCGGGCTCGCTCGCGTTCCTCGCGCCCTCGCAAGTGCTCGCGCCACAGCTCGCCGACGAGGGCAAGGACGACCCGCAGAAGTGTCCGCTCGAGCAGAGCATGGAGGCCATGGCGGACTCGATCCGCGCCCTGCGTCGCTCGCTGCGCGATCCCTCGAAGCAGGCCGACTCGCTCGCGGGCCTCGCCAAGCTCGAGGCCGACATCGTCGCGGCCAAGTCGCAGACGCCGCGCAGGGCGGCCAAGCTGAGCGAGGCCGAGCGGCCGAGGTTCGTCGCGGACTATCGCAGCGAGATGATCCGCATGCTCGAGCAGGCTCTGGTGGTCGAGAAGGCCGTGCTCGGCGGCCAGCAGGAGGCGGCGCTCGCGGCCTTCGAGGAACTGCGCGGACTCGAGGATCCCGCTCACGCGCGCTTCACCGAGGAAGAGCAGTAGGTCCGCTCGCGAGCGAGCGCGCGGCGCCAACACCGCCGCGCCCTCGTCCGTAATCCCGCTCCCCGACCCCGTCCGTATCGCCCCCGCGAGAACGCGGCGCTCCGCGCGCCCTCCAGCATGGAATCCCAGTCCTACGCCAACGCCGCCCACGCCCGCGAAGGCGCCTTTCTCGGCGAGCTCACGCGCGCCCTGCACGAAGTCATCATCGGTCAGGACGAGCTCGTCCACGGGCTCCTCGTCGGCCTCTTGACCGGCGGCCACGTGCTGCTCGAGGGCGTGCCGGGCCTCGCCAAGTCGCTGGCGGTGTCCAGCCTCGCGGGCGCCGTGCACGGCAGCTTCCGGCGCATCCAGTTCACGCCCGACCTGCTGCCCTCCGACCTCGTCGGCACGGAGATCTACAACGCGCGCGAGGGCACGTTTTCCGTGCGCAAGGGCCCGCTGTTCGCGAACTTCGTGCTCGCCGACGAAGTCAACCGCGCGCCCGCGAAGGTCCAGTCCGCGCTGCTCGAGTCGATGCAGGAGCATCAGGTCTCGATCGGTGGCGAGAGCTTCGCGCTGCCCGCTCCGTTCCTCGTGCTCGCGACGCAGAACCCGCTCGAGCAGGAAGGCACCTACCCGCTCCCCGAGGCGCAGCTCGACCGCTTCGCGCTCAAGCTCGTCGTGCGCTATCCCTCCAAGGAAGAGGAACTGCGCGTGCTCGAGCGCATGGCGAAGACCGAGGCCGCGCCCAAGGTGCGCGCGGTGGCGACGCTCGCGCAGATCGTCGCGGCGCGCGCGGCCATCGACACGGTCAAGCTCGACCCGCGCCTGCGCGAGTACATCGTCGCGCTGGTGCACGCCACGCGCGAACCGGCCACGGTCGGGCTCAAGGAACTCGCCGGTCGCATCCGCTACGGGGCCAGCCCGCGCGCGACGATCTGGCTCGCGCTCACCAGCCGCGCCAACGCGTTCCTCGACGGCCGCGACTTCGTGACGCCCGCGGACATCAAGCGCGTGGCGAGCGACGTGCTGCGCCATCGCGTCGTGCCGACCTACGAGGCCGAGGCCGAGGGGCTCACGAGCGACAAGCTCGTCGCGCGCGTGCTCGAGACGGTCGCGGTGCCCTAGGAGCGGGGGATGGTCGAGGGAGAGCGTGCCACGTCGGCGGACCTGCTCGCGCCCGAGCTGTTGGCGCGGGTGAGCCAGATCCAAGTCCGCACGCACCGCATGGTGAACGACGTGCTCTCGGGCGCGTACCGCAGCACGTTCCGCGGCTCGGGCGTGGAGTTCGAGGAAGTGCGGCCCTACCAGCCCGGCGACGACGTGCGCGGAATCGACTGGCTGCGCACGGCGAAGGCCGGAGAGCCGTTCGTCAAGAACTACGTCGAGGAGCGCGAGCTCACGCTGGGGTTCCTCGTCGACACCAGCCTGTCGATGGACTTCGGTTCGCGCGGCTGGACCAAGCGCGAGGTCGCGGCGGCGTTGTGCGCCCTGTTGTCGTTCGTCGCCCAGCGCGCGCAGGATCGGGTGAGCCTGACTCTGTTCGGCGCGCAGCCTGGTTTGCACTTGCCGCCGCGCAAGGGCGCGGGAGCCGTCGCGCGCGTGATCCGCGAGGTGATCGCGGCGGCCACGACCGAGGGCGGCACCGACTTCGCCGCGGCGCTCGAGCATCAGGAGCGCCTGCTGCGGCGCCGCGCGATGCTGGTGGTGGTGAGCGACTTCGAGGGCTTCGACGCGCGGGCCGCGGAGAAGCTCGGGCGGCTCGCGCGACGCCACGACGTGATCGCGGCGCGCGTGGTCGATCCATTCGAGCGGGAAATCCCGGCCGCCGGTCGCATCTGGCTGCGCGAGACCGAGGGCGGCCGCTTGGTCGAGGTCGACACGCGCTCGGGCGAGGTGCGCGCCGCGTGGAAGCGCGAGCACGAGCTGCGCACGGCGGCTCTCGCGAGCGAGCTCACGCGCTGCGGCGTCGACCTGCTCGAGCTCACCACCGACGGCAACCTGAGCGCTGCGATCGCCGATCCGCTCGCGCGCTACTTCCTGTTGCGCCGTCGTCGGCAAGCGAGGCCCGCGTGATCGCCGCGCTCGTGCTCGCGCTGTGGGCGCAGGATGGCGCCGCGCCCCTCGCGCGAGTGCGCTGGGAGACGAGCGCCGCGACGGCCGGTGTGGGCGAGGGCGTGGCGATGGAGCTCGTCGTGGAGCACGAGAGCGGCGCGCGCGCGCGCCTCGCAGCGGATTGGGCGGACAGCGACTACTCGTGGCTCGAGCTCGCGCCCGCGCGGCTCGATGCGCGCACGAACGCGAGCGAGACGCGCTGGAAGATCGAGCTCGCCTCGCTCGAGGCCGGCGAACGCGAATTGCCGCGGGTTCAGGTGGACATCGAGCTTCCAAGCGGCGTCAAGGCGCGCGTCGAGCACGAGGCGCGCACGCTGCGCTTTGCGCCCGCGCTGTTCGACGGCGAGGACGCGCCGCGCGAGCCGCGCGACTTCCGACCGGCCGGACCGGAGGAGGTCGCGGGGCTCTCGACGTGGCTCACGGTCTGCGCCGTCGCGACCGCACTCTTGGGAGCGGCCTGCGGCTGGCTGGCGCGCGGCCGTCGCAAGAGCGAAGCACCTCCGCCCTCCGCCGCCGCGCGCCTCGCCGAGCTTTCGACCCGCCAGCTCGACGACCCCTCGATCGTGCGCGAGCTGTACTACGACCTGTCGCGGCTGGTGCGCGGCGAGCTCGATGCGCGCGCGGGAACACGACGCGCCGCGTGGACCGACGAGGAGTGGTTCTCTGGCGTGCGCGACGCTCTCGCTCCCGACGTGGCCAGCGCGCTCGAGGAGCTGTTGGCGTCGTGCCGCGGCGCGAAGTACGCCGCCGCGCGTCCGACCCAGTGGGCCGTGCGCGAGGACCTCGCGCGTGCCGCGCGCGTGCTCGAAGGCGCGGCGCCTACGCCGAGGAGCGCGGCATGACGCTGTTGGGGTGGATCGCGCAGGTCGCGCCGTCCGCGGCGGGCGTGAAGAGTGCCGCCGAGGCGCGCTACCACCTGTGGGGCGAGCTCTACCTCGCCGATCCGTGGTTTCTCGCGCTCGTGCCGCCGGCGCTCTTGTTGCTCGCGTGGGGGCGCGCGCGGCGCGGACTCGAGCCGGGGCGCGTGCCCCTGCTGCCGTCGGCGCCGCCGCCGCGGACATGGAGCCAGCGCCTCGGCTGGGTGCCGCTCGTGCTGCAGGGCGTTGCGATCGTGCTCGTGTGCATCGCTCTCTCGCGCCCCGTGCGCGGCAACTCGGTGCGCCAGACGATCTCGGAGGGCATCGACATCGCGCTCGTCATCGACCGCTCGGGCTCGATGAAGTACGACGATCTCGAGCCGGGCAAGACGCGCCTCGATGTCGCCAAGCAGGTCGTGGGAGCGTTCGCGCAACGGCGCATGACCGATCGCGTCGGCGCGTCCGACAGCTGCGCGCTGCTCACGTTCGCGCAGTATCCGATGCTGCTGTGTCCGTTCACGCTCGACTACGGTGCGTTCGAGGGCTTCCTCGAGACCGTGCACTACGTGCGCAACGAGATGGAGGACGGCACCGCGATCGGACGTGGCCTCGCCAAGGCGGTTTCGATCCTCGCGGAGACGGACGCGGCGTCGAAGGTCGTCGTGCTGCTCACCGACGGCGAGAACAACGTGCCCGACATCTTGCCGCTCAAGGCGGCCGAGCTCGCGCGCGAGAAGGGCGTCAAGGTCTACACCGTGCTCGCGGGCCGCTACGCCTTTCAGGAAGACGTGTTCGGCCGCGTGTACCGCACCGAGCGCGAACTCGACGCGACCGAGCTCGAGCAGATCGCGGAGCTCACCGGCGGACGCTTCTTCCGCGCCAAGGATCGCGACTCGCTCGAGCGCACCTACGCCGAGATCGAGCGGCTCGAGCGGACCGAGCGACGCGAAGAGCGCTACACCGAGACGTTCGACCTGTACTTCGAGTTCCTGCTCGCCGGACTGTGCGCGTACCTCGCCGCGTGGACGAGCGTGGCGACTTGGGCGCGGAGGTTGCCGTGATCGGGGCGCTGGCGTTCCTCGGATTCGACCTGCTGCGGCCGGGCCAGCTCGCGTGGCTCGGTGTCGCGCTGGGGTTGGCGCTGCTCGGCGCGCGCGCTCTGCACCGCCGCCGCATCGAGCGCGAGACGCTGGTCGCGCCGCGGCACAAGCAGCGCTTCTTGCCGGGCTTCTCGAAGTCGATCGCGGCGGCGCGCGTGGGGCTCGCCGCGCTCGCGGCGCTGTTCCTCGCGCTCGCGGTCGCCGGTCCCGTGCGCGGCTACACCGAGAAGTCGGTCGCGCGCCGCGGGCTCGATCTGGTCGTGTGCATCGACACCTCGCGCAGCATGCTCGTGCGCGACCTGCGGCCCGATCGGTTGACGCGCGCCAAGCGCGAGGTGGCCGGACTCGTCGCGCGCATGCACGGGGACCGGATCGCGCTGGTCGCGTTCGCGGGCGAGTCGCGAGACGTCTCGCCGCTGACGCACGATCGCACGACTCTGCGCGCGCTGCTCGAGCGCGTCGACTCGAGTGAAAACACCAAGGGCGGCACGGACCTCGGCGCCGCGCTGAATCACGCGCTGGCGCTGTTCGACGGCCGCAGCGGCTCGCACGAGGCGATCGTGCTGCTCACCGACGGCGAAGACCTCGAGGACAAGGGGCTGGAAGCGGCCAAGCTCGCCGCGGAACGCGGGATCGGAGTGTACGTGGTCGGCATGGGCACGGAGTCGGGCGGGAAAATCCCGCAGGTGGATGCCAACGGCCGCGAGAGCTTCGTCGTCGACGAGGAGGGGCGCGAGGTCATCTCGAGCCTGCGCGACGAGAGCCTGCGCGAGATCGCGCGCGCGGCGGGTGGCGAGTACATCTCAGCGGGACAGTCCGCGGTTCCGCTCGAGGAACTCTACGAGCAGCGCATCAATCGCCTCGAAGGGCGCGAGCTCGAGGGCGGCCTCGAGTACGTGCCGCACGATCGCTACCAGTGGTTCGGCGCGCTCGCGCTCGCGTGCATGGTGATCGAGGGCACGCTGCGCGAGCGACGCAGGCTACGCACGGGAGGTCGCGCGTGATGCTCCCGTTGCTGGTTCTCGTAGCGCAACTCGCGCCTCCCGCTCCGAGTGTCCAGCCGGCGGTCCCGGCGGAGCGGAGCGCTCCGATCGTCGCGTACGCGGGCACGCTGCGGGCCGGACGACTCGAGCTCGCGCAGCTCTCCAAGCGCGGCGAACACGACGCGGCGCGCGAGCTCTGCGCGGCGTTGCTCGCCCAACCCGACTTCGATGCTCAGAGCGAGCTCGAGCGCGCTGAGGCGTTGTATGCGATCGGGCTCGCGCGCGGTCGCGCGCGCGAGATTCCGGAGGCGGTCGAGCACCTTCACCGAGCGACGGGACTCGCAGGCTCGAACGAGCTCGGCCGCGCCGCGGCCTACAACGCGGCGACGTTCCTGCTGCAGGGGGCCGAGAGCCTGCGCGCGCAGGTGCCGGAGATTCGCGAGCAGCTCGGCTTGCCGCCGCTCGAGCCCGATCCGGCGACCCAAGCGCAGTCCGCCTCGGGCGCGCAGGCTCCCGACCCGCTCGACGTCGCTCGCGAGGCGTACCTGTTCGCGCGCAGGGAGCTCGCGACCGCGCTGCGTTGCGAGCGACTCGCCGACGACGTGCGAGCGAATCTCGAGCTGTGCGTGCGCCGTCTGCGGGAGCTCGACTCGATCGAGCGAAAGCGCGAGGAGCAGCAGCAACAGCAGGACCAGCGCCAGCGCGACGAACAGGACCAGCAAGATCGCGAGCAGGGCGAGCAACGGCAGCAAGATCCCTCGCAACAGCAGCCCGAGGACGACGAGGAGAAAGGGCAAGCTCCACAGCAGCAGGATCCGAGTGAGCAGCAGGAGCCGCAGCCAGAGCAACCCCAACCGCAGCAGCAGGACTCGCAGGACGAGTCCTCCAAGGACGCCGAGCCGCAGAGCGAGCAGGCACAGCGGCCGCTCTCGCCCGAGGAGATGCAGCGGCTCTTGCAGCAGCTCCAGCAGATCGACGAGAAGGCCAAGGAGGTCGAGGCGCTGCTCCGCGAGCGTCGTCGACAGCCGGTGAAGAGGGACTGGTGAGATGAACGCGATTCTCCGTGGCGCGCACTGCGCGCTGTTGGCACTGTGCGCGCTGTTCGCGCTCGCGGCGCAGGCCGCGGCGCAGGGCGCGAGCGGCGGTGCGAACCTGCGCTCCTACTTGACCAGCGGCGTGGTGCGGCTCGGGGATCGCGTCGCGCTCGTCGTCACGGTCGAGAACGCGCGCTCGAGCGAGCTCGGAACGCTGCCCTCCGTGAAGGGGCTGGGGATCGGCCCCGCGCAGCCGCCCTCCGAGCAGCGCTCGATCGTGTTCCTCGGCGCGCGCCGCCAAGAGAGCGTCACGCGCACGTGGACCATCGCGCTGCGTCCACAGGAGGTTGGCCTGTACGCGATACCGGCCTTCGACGTGCTCGTCGATGGCGTCGCGCGCCGCACCAACGAGCTCTCGCTCAACGTCGTGCGCGACTTGAAGGGCGAGGAACTCGGCTTCCTCGAGGTGCGCACGAGCACGCCCAAGGTCGTCGTGGGGCAGCCGTTCACGATCGAAGTGCTGTTCGGCTTCGACCTCGCGATCACAGGCACGACCGACTTCGCGAACCTGTCGCTCGCTTGGTGGGGGAGCCTGCCCGGCTTGCTCGAAAACACCACGCCGCCGCCCGATCCTGCGCGCGCGCGCATCCAGATCGTCGTCAACGACCGCGAGATGGTCGAGGTCGAGCAGCTCTCCAACCGCAGCCTGCGCGGCCGCGAATTCCTGCAGTTGCGCCTCGTGCGCTCGTTCACTCCCACGCGCGAGGGGCGCATCGAGCTACCGACCGCGCACTTCGAGTTCGGCCGCACCGTGCAGAGTCAGGATTTCTTCCGCACGCGGCGCGAGAAGGGCGAGACGTACTTCGTGCGCGCGGCGGAAGTGGCGCTCGACGTGATCGGTCTGCCCGAGCAGGGCCGACCGCTCGATTTCTCCGGCGCGATCGGCCAAATCGTGGCGCGCGCGGACGCGACGCCGCGCGACGTCGACGCGGGCGACTCGATCAAGTTCAAGGTGGAGTGGACGGGCGCGGGCAATCTCGAGTTCTTCACCGCGCCCGATCCGGCGCGGCTCGACGCCTTTCGCGAATTCCGCGTGTACGGCAAGAGCGAGGAGCGCTCGCTCGATCGGCGCGTCGTGACCTACGACCTCTCGCCCGTTTCGAGCGCCGTGACGGAAATCCCCGCGCTGCCGCTGTCGGTGTTCGACCCCGCGAGCGGTCGCTACGACAGCGTGGCGACCGAGCCGCTCTCCGTGCGCGTGCGCGCCCTCGAGGGCGCGAGCGGCTTATGCGTGGACGAGGAGGAGCGCTTTCGCTCGGACATTCTCGATGTCGAGGCGGGCAGGGGCGCCCCGGCGCCGGGCGAGCCGCTCGGAGCGGGGCTGGTCGCGGGTGTGGGCGCTCTGGTCGGCGCTGCGTGGATCGTGCTGCGCGCCGTCGTGCGTCGCAACGGCGATCCGGCCGCTCCCGCGGCGCGGGCACGCCGACGGGCCCGCAAGGAACTCGCCGCGAGCCTCCTGCGCGCCGATGTCGCGCGCGCGCAGCTCGCGCTCGTGCACCGTTTCGTCGCGGCGCGCACCAATCGCAAGCCCGAAGCGTGGGTCGGCGTGCGCGTCGGAGGCGCGGGCGCGGAACTCGACGCCGTCGTGGCCGAGCTCGAGCGCGAGGTCTGGGGCGGAAGCGGCACGCCGCTGCCGCGAGCGCGCATTCTCGCGGCCGCGGATGCGGCGATCGGAGGTGGTCTGTGAGCACGATCGCGCGGCGATTTTCGGCGGCCCTGTGGCTGGTGCTCGCGTGGTGCCTGCCGGCCATGTCTCAGGTGGCGCCGGGCTCGAACGCGGAGCGCGCGCTCGAGGCCTACCGCGCCGGTTCGCACGAGCTCGCGCACGAGCTGTGGCGGCTGGAGCTCGACGAGCGTGCCGCCGCGTCGATCGGTCCGGTGGCGGCGCTGCGCAACCTCGGCAACGCGGCCTTTCGGCTGCGCCGACCGCTCGAGGCCGCCGCGCGGTACACCGCCGCGCTGCGCCTCGCGCCGCGCGACGAGACGTTGTGGCACAACCTCGAGTTCGTGCGGCGCGAGGCGGGCCTCGAGCCCGCCGACCGCGGCGATCTCACCGCGACGGCGAGGCGCTTGGCGTCTTCGTGGACCCTGCCGGAGTGCGAGCGCGCGTTGCTCGCACTGCTGACGACGCTCGCGCTCGTGCTCGCTTGGGAGGCGCTGCGCGGCGGGGCCCTGCCGCGAGCGTGCGCCTGGGTGGTGCTCTCGCTGCTCGCGATCGTGGCCGTGCCGTGGACGTGGCAACTGCGGCATGCGCAGCGAGACACGCTGTTCGTCGTGCAACCCGAGGGCGCGCCCTTGCTCTCCGAGCCGCGCGCGGATGCCGCCCTCGTCGCGCGGCTCTCGCCCGCGAGCGAAGTCGAGCGCACCGACGCCCTGACTGGTTGGTGGCGCATCCGCACCGCGGAGGGTGCGACGGGCTGGATCGCCGACAGCGGCGCGATCGCCTTGCGCGCGCCTTGGCGCTGACGAGCGGCCGATGCGCATCCTCGTGCTCACCGGCGCCGGAGTGTCGGCGGACTCAGGGCTGGCGACGTTTCGGGGCGTCGACGGCCTGTGGGAGGGCCACGCGATCGAGGAGGTCGCGAGCCCGCACGGCTGGCGCAGCAATCCGCGGCTGGTGTGGCGCTTCTACCAGCTGCGGCGCGCGGCGCTCGGCGGCGTCGAACCCAACGCGGCCCACCGCGCGCTGGCGGAACTCGAGCAGGCGTGCGCGCGCCGTGGCGTCGAGTTCCGGCTCGTCACCCAGAACGTCGACAACCTGCACGAGCGCGCGGGCTCGCAAGCGGTGCACATGCACGGCGAGCTCGAGTGGCTGCGCTGCGAGCGATGCTCGACGCGAGTGCGAGATCTGGAGCGACTCGATCCGGACACGTTCGTTCCCTGCGCGGCCTGCGGCGCACCGCGCCTGCGCCCCGACATCGTCTGGTTCGGCGAGCTCGTGCCGCGCTCGGAGGAACTCGCGCAGTGGGCGCACAACTGCACGCACTTCGTCGCGATCGGGACGAGCGGACTGGTGTATCCGGCCGCCGGCTTGATCGAGATCGCGCGCTCCGTCGGCGCGCGCACCATCGTCCAGAGCCTCGACGAGCCCGCGAACTTGCGGCATGTCGACGCGTTTCGACCGGGGCGCGCCTGCGAGGCCGTCCCGGAGCTGTGCCGAGAGCTCGCGGCGGCGCTCCCTTGAGCCGCGCGGTCGCTTGCCGGATGCTGGAGCGCATGCGCCCGCCCGCCGTCGCGATGCCAGCCTCGCTCTGCACGGCGATCTTTGGGGCACTCTTGTGGGCAGTGTCCGCAGCCCTGTGCGCCTGCGCGCCACAGCCCGCGGGTGAGTCCGTTCGAGGCGGCGTGTTGCTCGTCGCCATCGACAGCCTGCGCGCGGACCATGTCACGTGCTATGGCTACGACCGTGCGACGACGCCGGTGATCGATGCGCTCGCCGGCGAGGGCGTGCGCTTCTCGAACGCTTGGAGCTCGGCGAGCGCGATCCTGCCGTCGAACGCCGCACTGCTCTCGGGCTGCGACGCGCGCATCGCGCAGCGCGTCTTGCCCCCCGACGTGAAGGGCACGACGCTCACGTACTGGAACCTGCCGCGCGAGGCACCGCACCTCGCGCAGGAGTTGCTCGCGCGAGGGCACGCGACGGCCGCGTTCGTCGACCACCCGCAGCTCGGTCCCGCACTCGGCCTCGCGCGCGGCTTCGAGGAGTTTCAGGGCGTGGCGCGCAGCGACGATGGCACGCTGCGCCGTCCCGCGCCGGAGGAACTCGCGGAACGCTTCTCGAGTTGGATTCTGGGCCGAGCGCGGGACGAGCGCTGGTTCGCGTTCCTGCACTTCGGTGGACTCGAGGGCTTCGGCTTCGATCCCGCCGCGCCGTGGGAGCAGCGTTTCGCGCCCCGGCCGGGCCTCGAAGCCGTGCCCGCGGTGGGGGACGGCGACCACGTGTTCCACGCGCTGCCGCGCGCGCGCGCCGGCGGCGGCGCCCGCACGCTCGGCGAGTACGAGGCGAGCTACGATGGCACGATCGCGCGCATCGACGCGGCGATCGGCGTGTGCATCGACTCCCTGCGACGTCGCGGGCTGCTCGGCGACACCACCGTGGTGGTGTGCGGCACGCGCGGCATCTCCTTCGGCGAGTCCGCCCTGATCGGAGACAGCGGCACGCTCGATCCCGCGGAACTCTGCGTGCCGCTCGTGATCCGCCCCGCCGCGGGGCGACGCTTCGACCCGGGTGCCACGCGCACGTCGGTCGCAAGCCTCGTCGACGTGGCGCCGACGGTGCTGTCCTTGTGCGGCGCGAGCGTGCCGCCCGACATGCAGGGTGTGTCGCTCGCCGCGATGCTCTCCGACGCCACCGCGCGAGCGCGCCGCCTCGCGTTCGCCCATTGCGCGCTGTTCGAAGGTTGGCTGGCGAGCGGCGAGGACTTCGCGTTCGAGCAGAGCGAGCCGTGGACCGCGTCGAGCGAGCTCCTCGTGCGCTCGTGGTACGGCGGCCCTGCGCCCACCGCCCCCTCGCCGCGCATCGTCCTCTCGCGCCGTGCCTCGGCGAACGCTCCAGCGCGCTTCGCTCCGGTCGCCTTCGATGGTGCCGTGGCCGCGCTCGCACGCGAGGGCTTCGCGAGTTGGGACGCCGAGGTCGAGGCGCTGCGTCGGCGATTTCATCCCAACGACTGGGATCGCGCGCGCGAGTGAGGCGTGCTCAGAAGGCTGAGCGCGCGATGGCCGCGATCCGGCCGGGAGCGAAGAGCGGCGCGCGCGTGACGAGGTCGAGCTGTTCGCGCAGGGCTTGCAGCGCGGGATCGTCGAGCTTGCGCGCGGAGTCGGACAGCGACTCCAGATACCCGGCGGGGAGCTGGCGGTAGTAGTGACCCACGCGCCAGCCGCGCGACGCGTTGGCGGCGTTTTTCCGAGGCTCGACGAACGCGCCGTCGACGTAGATCGGCAGGCGCGCGAGCAGCGCGTCGGAAAGTCCCATGGGGTCGACGAGGAAGATCTCCGGACCGCTCCAGTAGCCGAGGTAGCCGATGCCTTCCGCGAGCGAGACCTGCGGTCCGTTCTCGCGCAGCGACTTCGCCAGCGGGTGGCCCTTGGTGACGTGCAGCTTGCCTTCGAGCGTGCGATTGGAACCGAACAGCCCCGCGACGGAGTGCCAGTAGCCGCGTTCGTCGGCGATGCCGGTGGGAGCGATGAACTCGGGACTGCGGCGCCCCTGCGCGTAGTCGATCTTGGCGCGCAGCGGCGAGCGCGGCGAGAGCGAGACGAGCGCGAGGGCCGCCAGCGCGAGCGATCCGGCGATGCGCACGTCGAGCCGGGCGGTGGCGAGCACCCACGCCGCGGCGAGCAGCGGCGCGGTGAGGAAGCGGCCGCTCATGAAGTCCCCGCCGACGCGCGCGACGTAGGCGAGGTGCAGCAGGATTCCGAGCGCGACGGCGAGCGGCGCGAGCTCGCGCTTCCACACCGCGACCGCGAGCGCGGCGGCGATGGCGCACAAGGTCAGCGGATCGAGCGAGAGCGAATCGGCGAAGTACGCGAGCCCCTGCGCGGAGAGCTCCGACGCAGGAATGCCGCTCGAGAGCTTCGAGATCGCGGAGTTGGGGATCAGCGAGCCGTAGTAGAAGAGCGCGAACGCCTCCCACGCGACGAGCGGCAGGAAGCCGAGCGCGAAGCCCGCGAGCGCGCGCCGCGAACGCTCCTGCCAGAGGTGCGAGCCGAGCACGGGCGCGAGCAGCGCGAGCGCGTCGAGTCGTGTGAGCGCCACCGCCGAGCTCCACAGCGCGAGCTTGAGCGAGCGGCGAGGGTCGGGAGCTTGCGAGCAGGCGGTCGCGAGGGCGCCGAGCAGCGCGAAGTGCAGCAGCGGGTTCTCGAGCCCCGAGGTCGAGAAGTCGATGAAGGCCTTCGATCCGGCGAGCACGCACAGCGCGAGCGCCGCACCCGCGACGTCGCGCGCGGCGCGCAGCGCGAGCAGCAGGGCGGTGGCGGCGGTGAGCGCGAGCGAGAGCGCGATCGACGTGAAGTAGGGTTCGCGCGTCAGCACGTAGGGCAGGCTCACCAGCGCCATCCACAGCGGATTGGTGTAGGCCTGCACGCGCTCGGCGACGTTCCAGCGTGGTCCGTGGCCCTCGACGAGGTTGTCGACCACGCGAAACGTGATGTAGGCGTCGTCGCAGGCCCACGCGCACTTGAGCGCGAGCAGCACGAGCGAGGCGACGAGGATCGCGAGCAGCGCCCCATCGAGGCGCGAGCGGGGCACTTCGGCGTGGGCGGAGCGCGCGGCGGCCATGCTCAATTTGTAGCGGCGCGCGCGCGTCCGGGCGAGCGCACGTTGGCGCGCAGCAAGCGCCAGCCGCCGGGCGCGTCCTCGAGCAGCACTCCGGCCGTGAGATCCACGCGCAAGCGGAAGCTCGCGTGGGGCTCGAGCCCGAGTGCGTGCGCCACGAGGTTGCGCACCACGTTGTAGTGGCAGGCGATCGCCAGCGGTCCGCCGTGGCGCGCGAGCGCGCTCTCGAGCACCGGCCACGCGCGCGCGAGCACGTCCGCGTCCGTCTCGCCGCCGTGCGCCCGGTAATTCCACGGGTCGTCGTAGATCGCCGCGAGCTCGGACTCGTGGCGCGCGAGCAGCTCCTTCATCGGCCGCCCTTGGAAACGGCCGCGGAAGATCTCGACCAGCCCCGGCGAGGTTTCGAGCGGAGCGCCGCTCGAGTGCGCGAGCGCCGCTCCGAGCGTGCGCGCGCGCACGAGCGTCGAGGCCACCACGGCGCGGAACGGGACTGCGGCGAAGCGCGCCGCGAGCGCGAGGCTCTCGCGCTGGCCCGATTCGGAGAGCGGTACGTCCATCCCGCCGTAGGCCAGACCCTGAAACTGCGGCGCCACTTCTCCGTGGCGGAAGATCCACAGCTGTGCGCGGGTGCCCCAGCCGCGGTGGGGGCGGCGCGGACGCTCGAGCGCGGGCGGGCCGTGGGTCATGGCGCGCAGCCTACTCGCAAGGCCGCGGCGCTTCGCGAGCGCCCTTGCGAGCTTCCCGCGCTCGCCCTACTCTCTCGCGCACGTCAGGTTTTGACACCTTCCACGCGATGGCCATGCCCAAGCTCACCCTGCTCCAGACCGGCGCCAGCTTCGAAGTCCCCGCCGGGACTCGCTTCATCGACCTGTGCCAGACCGAAGACCTGCCCCAGCCCTTCGGGTGCACGGTGGGGAGCTGCGGCACCTGCTGCCTCGTGGTCGAGCAGGGCCTCGAGAGCTGCGCAGCGATGAGCGAGGACGAGCGCGACACGGTGACCATGTGCACCGACGTGAAGAACGCTCGCCTCGGCTGTCAGCTCGTGATTCAAGGCGATCTCGCGCTCCGGCCGCTCGAGTAGTCGGCGCGCGAGTGGCGTTGCGCTCGAGTCGTCGCCTCGCTCACGCGTCCTGCGACGCGCCCTGCTTGTGCCCCGCGCTCTGGGAGCCCTTGCCGCGTCCGCCGCCCGCGGAGGTCCAGCTCAGCCAGCTCGGCAGCCACGCGTCGGCGCCCATGCGCACTCCGGCGTTGCCGAGCAAGCACGCGATGGCGGCGAGACCGACGAGTGCGATGTACTCGCGTTCGGCGCGCGGGCCGACCAGCAGCGCATTCGCCATCAGAAACACGATGCCGACGCAGGCGGGTCGCACGGCGGCACCGATGAACAGCGCCGCGCCGCCGAGCAGCGTGCCGCCGGCGATCAGTCGTGCGAACAGCTCGGGGAAGCGATAGACGAGCTCGTTGGCGAAGGTCGCGTACCACTCCGGCGCGCCGACGATGCGCTCGGCGGTTTCCTCGACGATCCATGGCCCGATGCCCCGCGCCCACAGCTGGCTCGATTCGTGCAGCAGCAGCGCGCCGAGCCCGAGGCGCAGCAGCACGAGCGCGAAGGGGATCGCCGCGGACGGGGGTTGCATGGCCGCCCATGATTCCAGATTCGCCCGCGCGGCACCATAATCGTCGTCCCATGACGCTTCGCATCCACGTGTGGTCTGGTCCGCGCAACGTCTCGACGGCGCTGATGTACGCGTTCGCGCAGCGCGCCGACACGCGCGTGATAGACGAACCGCTCTACGCGCACTATCTGCGAGTCACGGGGGCCGAGCATCCCGGACGCGAGGCGGTGTTGCAGGCGCAGGAGAGCGACGGGATGAAGGTCGTGCGCGAGCAGCTGTTCGCGCCCTGCGACCGGCCGGTGCAGTTCGTGAAGCAGATGGCGCATCACTTGGTCGAGCTCGATCGCACGTTCTTGCGCGACTGCGTCAACGTGATCCTGACGCGCGATCCGCGCGCCATGCTGCCGAGCCTCGTGCAGCAGATTCCCGAGCCCACGTTGCGCGACACCGCCTACGCGATGCAGACGGAGCTCTTGCACGAGCTGCGCGCGAACAACCAGAGCGTGGTGGTGCTCGACGCGGGCGAGCTGCTCGTCGACCCGCGCGGGGTGCTGGCGCAGCTGTGCGCGCGCCTCGGGCTTTCGTTCGACGAGGCCATGCTGTCGTGGAAGAGCGGCCCGCGACCCGAGGACGGCGTGTGGGCGCCGCACTGGTACCACAACGTGCACCGCTCGACGGGTTTCGAGCGCCATGAGCCGAAGAGCGCGCCGTTTCCCGCTCGACTCGAAGCCCTGCTCGCCCAGTGCCAGCCGCACTACGCCGAGCTCGCCTCCTGCGCGTTGCGCGCCCGCACGCGGCTGAGCGATCCGCGCAACGCGCACCTGTGGGTGCACGTCGGCGGCCGACTCGTGCCGCGCGAGGAGGCCAAGGTGAGCGTGTTCGACAGCTCCGTGCAGGGCGGCGACGCGTGCTGGGAAGGCCTGCGCGTGTACGAGGGGCGCGTGTTCGCGCTCGAGGCGCACCTCGAGCGCTTGGAGAACTCCGCCAAGGCGCTGGCCTTCGAAGCGTGCCCCTCGCGCGACGCGCTTCGCCGCGCGTTGTTCGAGACGCTCGAGCGCAACGGCATGCGCGATCAGGCCCACGTGCGGCTGACGCTCACGCGCGGCGAGAAGCTCACCAGCGGCATGACGCCGCGCAACAACGTGTTCGGACCGTGCCTGATCGTGCTCGCGGAGTGGAAGGCACCCGTGTTCGGCACGCGCCTGCTCGAGCTCGTGACGTCCTCGTGGCGCCGCAACCCGCCGATGTGCGTGGACTCGAAGATCCACCACAACAACTTGATCAACAACATCCTCGCCAAGATCGAGGCGGACAACGCGGGCGTCGACGATGCCGTGATGCTCGACATCGAGGGCTACGTCAGCGAGACCAATGCCACCAACCTGTTCCTCGTGCGCCACGGCGAGGTGCAGACGCCCTACGCGGACCACTGCCTGCCCGGCATCACGCGCGGCGTCGTGCTCGCGCTGTGCGCCGAAAACGGCATTCCGTGCCGTGAGCGCCGGTTGTCGCTGACCGAGTTCTATGCGGCCGACGAGGTCTTCACGACCGGCACGATGGGCGAGCTCGCGCCCGTGCGCGCCATCGACCGCCGCCGCATCGGCGACGGCTGCGTCGGGGCGATGACGCGCCGCCTGCAAGCGCTCTTCGCCGACCTCACGCGCCGCTCAGGCACTCCGCTGCCCTTCTAGCCGAGCTCGCGCGCGAGGCGCTCGACGTCGAAGGTCTCGAACAGCTCGACGCCGCGCTCGGCGAGCTCGCGGGCGCGCGCGGCGCTCGAGACTTCGTACACGCACAGCGGCGCGGGGGCGTGGAGCGGGCCTGCTGGGAGCTTGCGGTCGTCGCAGAAAAGCACGCTGGGCGCGAGTGCGGCGACGTGCGGCGCGCACAGCTCGGCTCCCGCGCCGAGCACGAGGCCGACGGGATGGGGGAGGCGCGTGCGAGCGAGCGCGAGGATGTCAAAGTCGAACGAGATCAGGGTGCAGCGTCCTTCGATGGGACTCAGCGGAGCCTCGATGGCCGCGAGCACCGCCGCGGCGCCAAAGTGCGCGATCGACTCGCGCTTGAGCTCGACGTAGGCGTGCGCGCCAGCGTCGGCGATCTGCCGCGCGAACTCGCGCAGCGTCGCGACGCGCTCGCTCGCGAAGCGCGCGCCGAACCGGCCTGCCTCCGCGGCTCGCAGATGGGAGAGCTCCGACGAGGGCACGCGGGCGACCTCGCGCGGGTCGCCGCACAGGCGACGCAGGTCGCCGTCGTGCATCAGGATCGGCACGGAATCGGCGCACAGCTGCACGTCGATCTCGACGCGCGTCGCGCCCGCTGCCAGCGCGCCCCGCACGGAGGCCAGCGTGTTCTCCGGAAAGCGCGCGGCGAGGCCACGGTGGGCGACGAGGCGTTCGCGCCACGACGGATCTCTGCCAGTGCTCATGCAAGTCGCCCGCGGGGACGGCATCATCATGGCGGCACGGGCCTCGCCCGTCACGCCCGCCACCTCGCACAGGAATGCTCCGATGGATCCCTTCGACCCGACTCCGGCCGATCGCTTCAGCTTCGGCCTGTGGACCGTTGGCAATACGGGCCGCGACCCCTTCGGCGAGGCGGTGCGCGCGCCGCTCGCGCCCACGTACACGGTGAGAAAGCTCGCCGAGTGCGGGGCGTGGGGCGTGAACCTGCACGACAACGACCTCGTGCCGTTGGGTGCCTCGGCGTCCGAGCGCGACCGCACCGTGCGCGAGTTCAAGGCGGCGCTCGCCGAGCACGGCCTGTGCGTGCCGATGGCGACCACCAACCTGTTCTCGCATCCGATCTTCAAGGACGGCGCGTTCAGCTCGAACGACCCCAAGGTGCGCGCCTTCGCGCTGCGCAAGTCGATGGAGGCGATCGATCTGGGCGTCGAGCTCGGCGCGCGCATCTACGTGTTCTGGGGCGGGCGCGAGGGCACCGAGGCCGATGCCTGTCGCGATCCGCGCACGGCGGTCGCGCGCACCCGCGACGCGCTCGACTTTCTGTGCGAGTACGTGCGCGAGAGGCGCTACGAGCTGCGCTTCGCGCTCGAGGCGAAGCCCAACGAGCCGCGCGGCGACATCTACTTCCCGACCACGGGCCACATGCTGCACTTCATCTCGACCCTCGCGCATCCCGAGATGGTCGGCGTGAATCCCGAGGTGGCGCACGAGACCATGGCGGGGCTCTCGTTCACGCACGGCGTGGCGCAGGCGATGGAAGCGCGCAAGCTCTTCCACATCGACCTCAACGCGCAGCGCATCGGGCGCTACGACCAGGACTTCCGCTTCGGTTCCGAGGATGTGCGGCAGGCGTTCCTGCTCGTGCGCCTGCTCGAAGGGACGATGGGAACCGAGCCCTATCGCGGCCCGTTGCACTTCGATGCGCATGCGTACCGCTCGGAGGACGAGGCGGGCGTGTGGGACTTCGCGCGCGGCTGCATGCGCACCTACAAGATCCTGAAAGCGCGCGCGCAGGCGTTCGACGCCGATCCGCTCGTGCGCGAAATCATCGCGGAGGTCAAGGACGCGGCGGTCGAGCCGCTGCTCGTGGGGTACACGCGCGAGAAGGCCGAGAGCCTGCGTGCGCTCCCGATCGACCCGCTCGCCGTCGCCAAGCGCGGACTGCGCTACGAAGAGCTCGACCAGCGGATGATGGAACACCTGCTCGGCGCGCGCTGAGCGAGCTCCATGGCGCTCTATCTGGGCTTCGACGTCGGAACGCAGGGCACGAAGGCGCTGCTCATCGACGACGAGCAGCGCGCGGTCGTCGCGCGCGCGGCGGTCGGCTACGGTTTGATCGAGGGTCTGCCCGCGGGCCACGCCGAGCAGCATCCCGACACGTGGGCCGCCGCGCTGCGCGAAGTCACGACGCGCCTGCTCCAGCAAGCGGACCTCAAGCGGCTCGCGGGCATCGGCGTGTCGGGGCAGCAGCACGGCGCGGTGGTGCTCGATTCCGACGGCGAGGTGGTTCGCCCCGCGAAGCTGTGGTGCGACACGTCCGCGGCCGAGGAAGCGCAGGAGCTCTCCGCGCGCGTCGGTCGTGCGATTCCGGCGGGCTTCACCGCACCCAAGCTGGCCTGGATGCGGCGGCACGAGCCCGAGCTGTGGCGAGGGGTCGACCTGGTGCTCCTGCCGCACGACTGGGTCAACTGGAAGCTCACCGGCCTCGCGACGATGGAGCCCGGCGATGCGTCGGGCACGGGCTGGTTCGACGCCCAGACGCGGGCCTTCTGCGCGCGCACGCTGCGCGCCGTCGATCCGCGCCTGGCGGGCATGCTGCCGCCGCTCGTCGAGAGCGGGTCGATCGCCGGCACGCTGACGCGCCAGGGCGCGGCTTGGCTCGGATTGCCGCGCGAGTGCATCGGCGTGCCGGTGAGCACGGGCGGCGGCGACAACATGATGAGCGCGATCGGCGCCGGCGCGACGCGCGAGGGCGTGGCGGTGCTGAGTCTGGGGACATCGGCGACCGTGTTCGCGCACTCGCCGCGGGCGGTGCTCGATCCACAGGGGTTGATCGCGCCGTTTTGCGACTCGACCGGCGGCTGGCTGCCGCTGCTGTGCGTGATGAACGCGACGGGAGTGCTCGAGGAAGTGCGCGCCGCGTTCGGCATGGACCTCGACGCCCTGACGCGCGAAGCCGAGCGCGTCGAGCCGCTCTGCCACGGGCTGTTGTTCGTGCCCTACCTCGTGGGCGAGCGCGTGCCCAACCTGCCGCGCGCGAGCGCTTCGCTGCTCGGCCTGCGGCCGGGGCTCCTGCGTCCGGGCGTGGTGTTTCGCGCCGCGCTCGAAGGTGTCGCGCTCAACCTCGCGCTGGGCGTCGAGCGCATGCGCGGGCTCGGGCTCGCGATCGAGACGGTGCGCGCCGTGGGCGGCGGCGCGCGCAACGCGCTGTGGCGCTCGATCCTCGCCGATGCGCTGGAGGCGAGCGTGGTGCCGCTCTCGGAGCCCGAGACGGCCGCGCTCGGCGCCGCGCTGCAGGCCGCCTGGACGCGTCGACGCGCCGCGGGAGAGGCCATCGCGATCGACGCGGTGGCGAATGGTTGGGCGAGTGCGTCCGCGGCGCCGACCCGTCCCGATGCAGGGCGTGTCCTCGCGTTGCGCGCGGCCCGCGAGCGCCTCGCGCGCGCCGCCGGGGCGTGAAACTCGCCGCGCGCGCGGCCATACTTCGCAGCGTGGAAACGCAGCCGGTCGTGCTTTCGGTCGAGGGGTTCTCGCGCTCCTACGAGTCCCACCGCGCCGTCGACTCCCTCTCGTTCCAGTTGCGCCCCGGCGAGATCCTCGGACTCGTCGGCCCCAATGGCGCCGGCAAGACCACGACGCTGCGCACGATCGCCGGTGTGCTGCCCGTGAAGGAGGGGCGCATCGCGGTCGCCGGTTTCGATCTCGCGCGGGACGAGGAGCGCGCCAAGCGCGCCATGCGCTGGATCCCCGACGACCCGCAGCCCTTCGACGCGCTCACGGTGCTCGAGCACCTCGAGTTCACCGCGGCGCTCTACGGCCAGCGCGATTGGCGCTCGCGCGCCGACGAGTTGCTCGCGCGCTTCGAGCTCAGTGCGAAACGCGACGCCTTCGGCGGCGAGCTCTCGCGCGGCATGCGCCAGAAGCTCGCGCTGTGCTGCGCTTGGATCGCGCGACCGGCGCTGGTCTTGATGGACGAGCCGCTCTCGGGTCTCGACCCGCGCGGCATTCGTTCGGCCAAGCACGAGATCGAGGCGCTCGCGCGCGAGGGGACGGCGGTGATCCTCTCGTCGCACCTGCTCGCGCTGATCGAGGAGCTCGCCACGCGGCTTCTGATCCTCGACCGCGGCCGCAAGGTGTTCGAGGGCACGCTGGACGAGGCGCGCGCACGTTTTCCCGAGCAAGCACGCGGCTCGCTGGAGGAGATCTTCTTCGCCGCCACGGGCGAGGGTGTCGCGCACCAAGACGGCGGAGGCGCGCCGCGGTGAGCTCTCGCGAGGGCGAGCTGGCGCTGGCGCTGCTCGAGCGGCGCAAGCGCGCGGGATTCTGGCGTCGACAATGGCGCAAGCTGCGCACGCCCAAGGGGGCGGCGCTCGCGCTGCTCGGTGCGGCCGTCATCACACTGTGGCTGTTCAGCGTGCTGCTGGGCACGGGGCAAGGGCCGGAGGTGCTGCAGGTCGAGCGGCTCGCGCTGTTCGCGCGCGGCGGCCTGCTCACGATGACCGCGCTGACGGTGTCGAGCGCCTTCTCGATGCGCGGTCTGTACCTGCAGGCATCCGAGATCGAGAGCCTGTTCTCCGCGCCGATTTCCCGCGCGGAGCTGATTCGCTATCGGCTGCGCTCGGCGCTCGTGCGCTCGCTCCTCGGCGGAGCGCTCTTCGGCTGGATGTTCTCGCGCCGCGCGCCACAGCCGCTGTACGCCTTCGCCGGACTCTCGTCGGCTCTGCTGACGTTGCCGCTCTTGGGCCAAGGGCTCTCGCTCGTGCTCGGAGACGCGGAGAACCGGCTGTCCGCCAAGCTCGCGAAGCTCCCGTGGCGCTGGATTTCCTTCGCGTTCGTGGCGGCGGCGCTGACCGTGGCGGTGCAGGGCGGGTTCTTCGAGCTCGATGCCCAAGCGGAGTTCGACGGTCACGATGAGCTGTTCGCGTTCCTCGCGCGCCAGCCGTTCGTGGTGGCGCTCGGCCTGCCGTTCACGCCGTGGGTGGCGTGCATGACGTCGCTCGACGCCGCCTCGTTCTGGCCGCCATTCCTCTTCTGCGCGGCGATCTTTGCCGCGCTGTGGCTGGCGGTGCCGCGCATCGGGGTCGACTTCCGCGAGCTCTCGCTCGAGACGTCGGCGGACGTCGCGCGCAGGCTCGCTCGCGCGCGCCGCGGGCTCGCGGCGAACTCCGGCGCGGCCAGCGAGCGCACGCGCACGTGGCGCACGCCGTGGCTCGCCGGTCGCGGGCCGTTCGGGGCGATCGCGTGGCGCAAGGCCGTGACGATCGTGCGCAAGTCGCGCGCGAGCTTCGTGCTCGGCGGGTTGATCGTCACGGGTGTGGTGGGCTTCTCGATCGTCGCCGTCGATCCCGATGCCGACGCTGCCCTGCGCGGCTCCCTGATCGTGGCGGGTTTTGGCACCTTCTACCTGTGTCTGGGCCTGCGCTTCGACTTCCGCGAGGACCTCGAGCTCGTCGGGCTCCTGCGCAGTTGGCCGGTGGCTCCGTGGAAGCTGTTCCTCGCCACGCTGCTGCCTGAGACGGCGCTGGTGTCCGCCATGATCGCGCTCGGCGTGGTCGTGCTCGCGCTCTACCACGGGTCAGCCGATCCGCGGCTGTTCTTGGTGGTGGGCGCGGTGCCCTTCGCCGTGCTCGCATGGACGGCGATCGACAATGCGACGTTTCTCTTCTCGCCGGTGCGCACCGGCGCGGCCCACGACGGCGCGCTGCAGAACGCTGGCCGCGCCATGGTGCTCATGCTGGTGCGCTCGACGGTGCTCGCGGTGTGCGCGGCGCTCGCGGCGCTTCCCTATGGCGTGTTCTACGCGCTCGAGCTGCCCGACGTCGTGGCGATCGGCGGGGGGGTGCTCGCGGGCGCCACCATTCTGTGCTTGGAGATCTCCGTGCTGGTGTTCCTCGGAGGCCTCGTCCTGCGGCGGTTCGACGCGCCGCGCGACCTGCCCTGAGCCACGCTCGGCGCCGAGCGAAGGCGAGCGCGCGCCCGCGGTGCTAGGATCCGAGCGATGAGCGCGATGGACGTGGACGGACTGCAGCCGCTGGCTACGGTCGAGGACCTGCGCACGACGCTGGACGCGATGGGCGAGGGGCTCGTCGTTCAAGAAGAGAGCGGTGCGGTCGTGTTCTGGAATCCATCCGCGGAGCGCATCCTCGGGCTCACCGGCGAGCAGCTCAGCCGACGTGCGGAGCTCGATCCACGTTGGCGCTGCGTGCGCGCCGACGGAACGCCGTTTCCCTTCGAGGAGCACCCCGCCATGGTGACGCTCCGCACCGGCGCCGCGCAGGCTAGCGTGTTGATGGGCGTGCACCGTGCCGCGGGCGACTTGGCGTGGATCCAAGTGAGCTCGCGACTCTTGCCGCGCGCCGAGGGCAAGCCGCGCGCCGCGCTCGCCACGCTGCGCGACGTCACGCGCGAGCGCGAGGCGCTGCACGAGCTGCGCCGACGCGAAGCGCTGCTCAAGGCCACGATCGACAGCCTGCCGGCGGGGCTGTTCGTGAGCGAGGACGGCTTCGGACGCGTGCTGCGCTTCAATGCCCCGCTGCTCGAGGTGCTCGCGCTCGGCGCGCTCGAGGAACCGCTGCGGCAGGGGCGACTGGCGGCGAGCGAGCTGTACCAGCACATCGCGGGTCTGGTGCTCGACGCCGAGCTGTGGAACGAGTTCGAGCAGGCCTGTCGCCGACTCGGCCACGGGACGGCGCTCGAGCGCGAGTTCCGCGTCAGCGACGGACGGACGCTGCGCTGCGTGGTGCGACCGATCGTCGACGACTCGAACACGCGCGTGGGGCTCTTGCACGGGATCGAGGACGTCACCTTGCGCGTGCGGGCGAACGAGGAGCGACGCTCGCTCGAGCACCGCGTGCAGGAGGTCCAGCGCCTCGAGAGTCTCGGCGTGCTCGCGGGAGGCATCGCCCACGACTTCAACAACCTGCTGACGAGCATCATCGGCAGCGCCGAGCTCGCTTCGATGTCCGCCGCACAGGGCAGCGCTCTCGCGCGCCAGATGGAGCGCATCCTGCAGGCGTCCTCGCGCGCAACGATGCTGTGCCAGCAGATGTTGAGCTACGCGGGCTCGAACATCTCCGCCGTGCGCCGCATTCACCTCTCCGACACGGTGCGCGAGGCGCTCGAGGGTCTGGGGACCGCGCCCGAGGCGCACGTGAAGCTCGAGCGCGACCTCGCCCGCGAGCTCCCGGCGCTGCTCGCGGATCAGGGGGCCGTCGTGCAGGTCACGCAGAGCCTCGTGCGCAATGCGCTCGAGTCGCTCGGTCCCGAGGGCGGCGTCGTGAGGATCGTCACGCGCGCCGAGCACTTCGACGCGAACGACTTCGCGCGCGCGGCCTTCGCGCCCAGCCTTCCCTGTGGCGAGTATCTGGTGCTCGAAATCGCCGACTCGGGCTGCGGCATCGAGCCCACCGTGCTCGTGCGCATCCTCGATCCGTTCTTCAGCACGAAGTTCACGGGCAGCGGGCTGGGGCTGTCGGCGGTGATCGGGATCGTCCGCAAGCACAAGGGCGCGCTGTTCGTGGAGAGCGCGGTGGGCAAGGGCACGCGTGTGCGCGTCGTCTTGCCGGTCGCCCCCTCGCCGAAGGTGCCATGAGCCCGTCGGCCCTGCCGCCCGGTCAGCGCGAGGTCGCTCGCTTGCCGGTGCGCCACGTGGGGGAGCCGCCGCCCTTCGACGGCTCGGCGTGGTCGCTCTCGCTCACGGGCGAGCTCGACCGTCCGCGCGTGTTCACCCTCAGGGAGCTGCGCGCGATCTCGACGGTCGAGATCGAGGCGGATTTTCACGCGGCCGCGGGCTGGAGCGTGCGCAAGCTGCGCTGGCGCGGCGCACGGCTGTGCGACGTCCTCGCGGTGGCGGCGCCGAGGGTGAGCGCGCGCTTCGTGCGAGCCTCCGATGGCCTGCGCTACGACGCCTCGCTCGCGCTCTCGGACGCCCTCGAGCCCGATGTCCTGCTCGCCACGGCGCTCGCGGGCGAGACCGTGGCGCTGGAGCACGGTGGTCCCTTGCGCCTGCTCGTGCCCGCCCGCTACGGCTGGAAGTCGGTCAAGTGGCTGCGCTCGCTCGAGCTGCACGCCGAAGAGCGGCCCGGTTTCTGGGAGCGCCGCGGGTTCCATCCGCGCGGCGATCCGTGGAAGGAGGAGCGCCTGTCGTGATACGGTCCCCCGCGCGCGGGGATCCATGGCGTTCAACTCGACCGAGTTCGTGTGCTTCTTTCTGCTCGTGTACTTCTCGTACTGGGCACTCGCGCGCCAGCGCACCGCGAGCATCGTCTGGCTCGTGTTCGGAAGCTGCGTCTTTTACGCGGGCTGGAACGTCAAGTTTCTGGGCCTGATTCTGGTCTCGGTCGCGCTCGACTGGATCTGCGGCGGCGCGATCCACCGCAGCGAACGTCCGCGCGTGCGGCGCGCGTGGCTGGCCGTTTCCCTGCTCGGCAACCTCGGACTGCTCGGCTACTTCAAGTACTTCAACTTCTTCGCCGAGAACGTCGCGCGCGGACTGGCCGCCGCTGGCTTCGAGCGCGCGTCGACCTTCGTGCCGTGGGACATCGTGCTGCCCGCGGGCATCAGCTTCTACACCTTTCAGACGCTCTCCTACACGATCGACATCTACCGCCGCCAGCTCGCGCCGGCGCGCACGCCGCTCGACTTCTTGCTGTTCGTGAGCTTCTTCCCGCAGCTCGTCGCCGGCCCGATCGTGCGCGCGGCGGACTTCCTCCCGCAGCTCGACGCTCCCGCCCGTCACGACGAAGGCCGCGTCGCTCGCGGGCTGTATCGCATGGTCGCGGGACTCGCGAAGAAGGTGCTGCTCGCCGACGTGATCGGCAAGCATCTGGTCGACCCCGTGTTCGCCGATCCAGCGGCGCACGGCGCGCAGGGCATCGCGCTGGGATGCAGTGGAGCGCTGTTCCAGTTCTACCTCGATTTCTCGGCCTACTCGGATGTCGCCATCGGAGCCGCGGCCTGTCTGGGCTTCGAGCTGTGCGAGAACTTCGAGCGCCCGTTCCTAGCGCAGTCGATCAGCGACTTCTGGCGCCGCTGGCACATGTCGCTCTCCAGTTGGTTTCGCGACTACGTGTTCGTCCCACTCGGAGGTCGCGGCGCGCACCGGCTCGAGTTCCTGCGCAACCTGATGGGCACGCTGCTGCTCACGGGCCTGTGGCACGGAGCGGGCTGGAACTACGTGATCTGGGGCCTCATGCACGGCGTGTTCACGTTCGTGGGTGCGGCGTTTCTCACGCCTGCGAGGCGCGCGGAGCGCGCGTCAGGTTCCCTCCTCGAGCGCGTGGCCCGGCGCGCCGGCGTGTTCGGCATGGTCGCGTTCAGCATGCTGTTCTTCCGCAACGGAACGCTCGCGGAAGGCAATCGCGACCTCGCGGGCTCGCTCGAGATGCTGCGCCTGCTCTGCACGCTCGCTCCGGGTACGGGAGCTGCGGCGGCGTCCACCGCGGGCCTCGCCGCGCTGTGCGTCGCCGCGCTCGTGCACTTCACGCCGCGCGCGTGGCCCCATGAGGTGCTGCGAGCGCGCTGGCTGGCGCTGCCCGCCTTCGCGCAGGGTCTGTGTCTGTGCCTGTTCGCGGGCACGCTCGGCGCGCTCTCCTACGCCAAGGCTCCGTTCATCTACTTCCAGTTCTGATGGACGCTCATAGCTCCCCGCTGCGTTCGAAAAGCTCGCTCACAGGGCTGTGGTTCCTCGTGTTCTGCGCGCTGGCGCTGGCCGTCTCGCAGCGCTTCGAGCTGGGATTGTGCGCCGACGCACGGCACGCGACGCTGCGCGAGCTCGTGCGCGACGAGCGCGACGCCGAGGTGGTCTTCGTCGGCAGTTCCCAGACGGCGCGCGGGGTCATTCCCGCGCTCTTCGATCAGCGCGCGACCGAACTGCTCGGCCGCGACGTGCGCTCCGTCAACCTCGCGACCTTCGGCAACGCGCGCCACATTTCGTATCTGACGCTCGAGCGTTGGCTCGCGCACCACGGCGCGCCGCGCGTCGTCTACGTGGAATGCGGCGTGCTCTCCGACGTGCCCGAGTTCCCGCACAAGACGCTGACGCGCTTTGGCGAGCCGCGCGACGCGCTCGCGCTGGCGTGGGAGCGGCCCTACGCGTTCTTGGACGGCAAGGAATTCGTGCGCATCGAGAAGTCGGGCGCGGGCTTCGACGTGGGCGGGATCTTCCGAGCGTGGTCCGTCGCGCAGCTCAACGCCGACCTCGCGCTCGACGTGCTCGGCCGCGGGTCGGAGGATTGCGTGCGGACGCTCGCCAACCTCGCGCTCGAGCGCGGGGAGAGCCCGTACTGGATGCCGGGTGAGCCCCAGATGCGCGCCGAGATCGCTCGGCAGGTCGAGGAGCGCGGGTACTTCCGCATCGAGCTCGACAGCGCGGAGGGCATCGAGGCCCGCCGCAGCGTCGAAAAGCAGGCCGCGCTGGTGAGCTACGAGAAGGCGCTCGCGGCCGAATGGAAGGGCCCCGACGAATTCGCGAATCCCGCGCGCTTCCGAGTGACGCGCCTGTACGCGGAGAAGCTCGCGCGGCTGTGCCGCGCGCACGGCATCCGGCTCGTGTTCCTCGACCAGCCCAACTTCCGCGGTCGTCCACTGCGGCCCGCGCAGGTCGAGTTCTATCGCTCGCTCGGCGATCTCTTCGTGCAGGACAAGAGCGTGCTGTACCGCTCCGAGAGCTTCCTCGACTCCGGCCACCTGAGCGTCGCGGGCGCGGAGTTCGCCTCGCGCGCGCTCGCCAGTCACTTCGCAAGCCTCAAGTAGCGCGCAGCGCGGCTTCGAGGTGCGGGCGGATGCGCGCGGCGGTCGCGGCGTTGGTGAACCCCACGAAGTCGACGGGCGTCACGACGTCGAGCTCGAAGTCGAGCTCCGCGGCGAGCGGACCCTCGACGATGCAGCCCGCCGCACGCGCGCAGAGGATCGCCCCGGCGACGTCGTAGGGATGCGAGTTGACGGTGGTGCGTCCCATGCGCTGCGCGAGCCAGCCGCGCACGTCCGCGATCATGCGGTAGGTGCCGATCGCGAGCAGGAACAGCTGTCCGGCGTTCGAGATGTACTGGTCGTCGAAGAAGTGGCGCAAATTGGCGCCCTCGTGCACGCGCAGGCGCTCGGTGAAGTCCGCCTCGATGCGTGCGAGCGCGGGCCGCTGGTCGGGCGAGTAGCGGAAGATCGGGAAGTACCCATGGTCGACGCGCGCGTCGTCGTCGGCCGCGAGGGAGCGCGAGCGCACGAGCGCGTCGTCGCCCAGCTCGCGTTCCTCGAAGCTGCAGGCTTGGCCGCGCACGGCCGCGAGGCGTCGATAGCGGCCGCCGCGCGTGTCCGGGATTTCGCTCACGATTCCCAGCGCAACGTCGCGCAGCCGCGGCGCGGTCGAGCCCGGCGGCGCGAACGAGACCACGGTCCACGCCGAGCGCAGGTCGCACATCAGGTTGCGCGTGCCGTCGATCGGATCGAGCGCGATGCGCGGCCCGCCGTGGTCGAAGCCCGCGAGCTCGCGGACGCCGCCGCTGCCGTCGGGGCCGAAGTGGCGCCAGCCGGAGTCCTCCGTGAGCACCGAGAGCGCCTGCGTGCGCGCGACGCGCTCGGTCCAGCGCTCGATCGTCGCTTCGACGCGCGCGTCCAGTGCGTACGTGACGTCGCCCGCCCCTTGGCGGACCGCTCGGGCGGCCGAGTCGAGGTCGAGCGTCTCGACCGCCTCGCGCATGGTGGCGCGAGCCTGCGCGCGGATTTCCGCGCACATTTCGAGCAGCCGCGGAGTCCAACGCTGCTCGCTCCCGCTCGGCTCGATATCGGCTTCCATCCTGCGTAGGATACCGAGCCCGGCTCGGCCTTCGCGCTTCCGGGGACCTCCCATGAGCTCCGAAGTCCGCGACGTCATCATCATCGGTTCCGGCCCGGCCGGCTACACGGCCGCCATCTACACCGCGCGCGCCAACCTCAAGCCGCTGCTCTTCGAGGGCATGCAACCGGGCGGCCAGTTGACGATCACGACCGACGTCGAGAACTATCCCGGCTATCCCAAGGGCGTCGAAGGCCCGAAGATGATGGAGGAGTTCAAGGAGCAGGCCGCGCGCTTTGGCACGGAGATCGTGTTCGAGCAGGTGGTCAAGATCGATGTTTCCAAGCGCCCGTTCACGCTGTGGACTGATTTCAACGAGTACCGCGCCAAGGCGGTCATCATCTGCACGGGCGCGAGCGCCAAGCTGCTCGGCATCGAGAGCGAGACGCGCCTCATGGGCCATGGCGTGTCGGCCTGCGCGACCTGCGACGGTTCCTTCTTCAAGGGCAAGCAAGTGCTGATCGTCGGTGGCGGCGACACCGCGATGGAGGAGGCCAACTACCTGACGCGCATGTGCGCGAAGGTGACCGTGGTGCACCGCCGCGACGAGTTCCGCGCCTCGCGCATCATGCTCGACCGCGCCAAGGCGAATCCCAAGATCGCGTGGCTGCTGAACAAGGAGATCGTCGAGATCCTCGCCAACGAGAAGGGCAAGGTCGATTCGGTGCGCGTCAAGGACACGCGCACGGGAGCGCTCTCGGTCGAGCAGACCGACGGCGTGTTCGTGGCGATCGGCCACAAGCCGAACACGGAACTGTTCGAGGGCGTGCTCGACACCGACGAGACCGGCTACCTCGAGGTGCACTCGGGCACGTACACGTCGGTCGAAGGCGTGTTCGCGGCCGGTGACGTCGCGGACAAGACCTACCGACAGGCGGTGACGGCGGCCGGCATGGGCTGCATGGCCGCGATCGACGCCGAGCGCTGGCTCGAGCGCCAAGGCGCGCACTGAGCGCGCGTCGCGGGCCATGACCAAGGCAGCGCGCCACCTCGTCGTCACCGGGGCCGGCACCGGCATCGGTCGCGCCATCGCGCTCGGACTCGCGGGCAAGGGCACGTCGCTCACGCTGCTCGCGCGCGACGTCGAGCGACTCGAGGCCACCGCGCGGCTCGCCCGCGCGCGCGGCGCCAAGGCGCAGTCGATCGCTTGCGACATCCGCGAGCGCAAGCTCGTCGACCGCGCCTTCGCCGCCGCGGCCGCACGGTTTGGGCCGGTGCACGTGCTCGTCGCCAATTCCGGCATCGGCGGTCCCAATGCCGCGGGGCCGAAGGATCGCTTCGACGATCTCGTGGCGACCAACCTCGTCGGGACCTACTCGTGTCTGCGCGCCGCGCAGCGCCACCTCGCGCCCCATGGCGCGCCGCGCCACTTCGTCGTGATCGCCTCGATCCTCGCGCGCATCGGAGTGGCCAACTACAGCGGCTACTGCGCGTCCAAGAGCGCGCTGCTCGGCCTCGTGCGCGCGCTCGCGGCCGAGCTCGCGCCGAGCGGCGTGCAGGTCAACGCCGTGTGCCCCGGCTGGGTGAACACCGAGATGGCGCGCGCGGGTCTGGAGGGCATCGCGCGCGACATGGACGTGAGCTACGAGCGCGCGCTCGAGGTCGCGATGCAGTCGGTTCCGCTCAAGCGCATGAGCGAGCCCCGCGACGTCGCGGGCCTCGTGCGCTGGCTCGTCTCGAAGGACGCGCGCGGCGTGACCGGCCAAGCGCTCGACATGAACAACGGCGCCTGGATGGGCTGAGGCGGCGAGCGCCCGAGCGGCGCGAGCCTCGCCGCGGGAGGGCGCGCCGCTGTGCCGGTGCAACTCGCCGATGGGCGCTACAGGTCGAGGTCGTAGGTCGCGCGCTCGGGGAGCTGGAAGCGGCGCAGGTCGGACGGGTTGTCGGCGCTCGCGCGCAGCAGCCGCACTTCGCCGGCCGGCACGCGCGGCAAGAGGAAGCTGCCTGCGGCGTCGGGGACGAGCAGGCCGCGGGCGGCGATGCCCGCGAGCGGCTCCGCGCGCCACTCCAGCGCGTCCTCGCGGCGCGCGAGCCGCGCGAGGCGCCCCTGAACGCGGCCGGTGGGGAGGTCG
>VGZD01000006.1 GCA_016872715.1 Planctomycetota bacterium | reverse complement strand
TCCGCTCGGCCACCTCTACCTCGGCTTTGCCGACACGGTCTCGCGCCAGAACGTCGCGGCCGCGCACCTCGGCACGAGCATCAAGCCCGGCCCCGCGACCACCATCTCGCTCACGCTGCACACGCTCAACCTGATGAGCGACCAAGACGCGATCTACCAGCTGAACGGCAGCGTCTCGCGCGACGTTCCCGCCGGCGGGTTTGACTCCACGCACATCGGCGAGGAACTCGACCTGCTCGTGCAACACCGCCTCTACCGCCACCTCGATCTCTACGGCGGCTACAGCCACGTCTTCACCGGCGGCGCCGTCGCGGAAACCGGCGCGGACGACGACATGGACTTCCTGTTCCTCGGGATGATCTTCACGTTCTGAGCGCACAGACACGACGCGCGAGCGGAGGTGGATGATCCCGAGTCGGGTGATCCCGAGTCGGATGATCCCGAGTCGGGTGATCCCAAGGCGGGTGATCCCAAGGCGGGTGATCCCAAGGCAGGTGATCCCAAGGCGGGTGATCTCGGACTCGGGGCGCGCTTCCATGTCCGGTCATCGCTGTGGGGCAGCGAGCCAACGCGGTGAGCCCGCACGCGCGCTGCTAAGCTCCTCTCCCATGCAACGCCCCATGGAGCCCCGAGCCGACGACCACTGGGACGCCGGCGAGATGGGCTGTGGGGAGCTCGTGATCGAGCTTCGCGCGCGTCTGCGCGCGCTCGCGCCGCGGCGGGTGCTGCGGCTCGTGGCGCTCGATCCCGGCGCGCGCGAGGACATTCCCGCTTGGTGCGGCCTGACAGGCCACGCGCTCGTCCTCGCCGCCCATCCCGTCTACCACATCCGTCGCAAGGAGAACTGACATGGGCCGTTTCTGCGTCTCGCTCACTTCCGCCAAGGACAACCGCGACAAGGCCACGGTCGCGTTCGTGGTCGCCAACGCCGCCGCCGGTTCCGAGCAGGAGACGATGGTGTTCCTCTCGACCGAGGCGGTGCGCCTCGCGGTGCCGGGTTATGCCGACGACATTCGCGAGGAGGGCTTCGCGCCGCTCGCGGAGCTGATGGCGAAGTTCACGGCGGCGGGCGGCAAGGTCTACGTCTGCTCGCCGTGCTTCAAGAAGCGCGGCCTCGACGAAACCAAGCTCGTCGCGGGCGCGACGATCGTCGGCGGCGCCAAGCTGGTCGAGTTCCTCGCCGGCGGCTCGCCGTGCGTCTCGTACTGAGCTCGTCGGCGTGGGCAGGCACCCGTACGCGCCCAAGACGAGCTTCGACGGCGGCGACCTCGACTGCGGCAACGGGCTCTTGCTGCTCATCCGCCAGCACATCGACCCGCTCGAGACGGGCGAGCTGATCGAAATCCGCTCGACGGAGATCTCGGTGCCCGAGGATCTGCCCGCCTGGTGCCGCCTGACGGGCAACGAGCTCGTCCACCACGTGACAGCGGGCCGCGAGCACAGCTTCCTCGTCTCCAAGGGCAAGTTCGATCCCGCGCGCGCCAAGCCCGCGAGCGCGGCGCGCGCGATGCCGCTGCGCGAGCGCGTCGTCGCGGTGCGGATCAAGGGCGCGCTGCCCGCGCCCGCGCCCGCTCCGGCGATCGCACCTCTGTCGGTGATGGGCGTCGGCAGCTGGCCGCGCCCGGCGTGGCTGCTCGACGCGCTGCACCGCCACCTCGAGGGGCGGCTCGACGACGCGCAGTTCGAGGCGGCGGCCGACGACGCGGTGCGCCTGTGCGTCGATGCGCAACTGCGCGCGGGCGTCGACGTGCTCACCGACGGCGAGCAGCGCCGCGACAACTACGCGAGCTTCGTCGGCGGCATCCTCGACAACTGCCAACTGATTCCGATCACCGACCTGCTGCCCTACGTCGAGCACCCCGAGCAGTTCGAGCGCGAGTTGCGCGCGCTCGACGTGCCCGCGGGCAAGGTGCGCCACCCGGCCGTGTTCGGGCCGCTCGGCCGCTCGCGCCCCATCGCGCTGCACGAGGCGCGCTTCCTGCGCGAACTCTCCGACAAGCCGCGCAAGATCGCTCTGCCAGGGCCGTACCTGCTGACGCGCACGATGTGGATGGAGTGCATCTCCGATCGGGCCTACGCCAACCGCGAGGAGCTCGCGCGCGACATCGTGCGAGTGCTGCGCGAGGAACTCGCGGAACTGCTCGCCGAGGGCGTCTCGCTGGTGCAATTCGACGAGCCCGTGCTGAGCGAAGTGGTCTTCGGCCACGCGCGCGAGCGGCGCACGTTCATGTGCGGCGCGCTCGGAGAGAAGCTCGACACGCCCGCGGAGCTCGCCTTCGCCGAGCGCTTGCTCGCGGAGCTCACGGACGGCTTCCCGCGCGAGCGGCTCGCGCTGCATGTCTGCCGCGGCAACTGGTCGCCGGACGAGAGCGTCGCGCTCCACGGCGACTACGGACCGCTGTTGCCGCTGCTCGCTCGCGTGAGCGTGGGCACGCTGTTGCTCGAGCTCTGCACGCCGCGCGCGGGAGATGCGCGCCTGCTCGCGGAGCTCCCGCGCGGCAAGCGCATCGGCATCGGCGTCGTGAACCAAAAGCGCGCCGAGGTCGAGAGCGCGGACGAAATCTGCGCGCGCATCGCGCCGCTCGTCGAGCTGCTCGGCCCCGAGCGCGTGCTGCTCAATCCCGACTGCGGCTTCGCCACCTTCGCCGACAACCCGCTCGCCTCCTCCGCGATCGCGAGCCGCAAGCTCGCGTCGATCGCGGACGCCTCCCGCACGCTCCGCGCACGCTGCTTCGGCGCCTAGGCCGCCGCGCCGTCAGTAGCTCGACTTCGACTCGCCGCCCTTGACGATCGCCACCGAGGCGCTGGCGCCGATGCGCGTGGCACCGGCCGCGATCATCTCCTGCGCGGTCTTCTGGTCGCGCACGCCGCCGGAGGCCTTGACGCCCATGCGCTCGCCGACCGTGCGGCGCATCAGCGCGATGTCCGCGGCCGTGGCGCCGCCCTTGTTGAAGCCGGTCGAGGTCTTCACGAAGTCCGCGCCCGCGCGCTTGGAGGCCTCGCACGCGCGCACCTTCTCCGCATCGGTGAGCAGGCACGTCTCGAGGATCACCTTCAGCCGCGCACCGAGCTTGTGGCACGTGTCCGCGACCGCCGCGATGTCGCGCTCGACCGCCGCGTCCGCACCGGACTTCAGCCAGCCGACGTTCATGACCATGTCGATCTCGCAGGCCCCGTCCTCGATCGCGCGCCGCGCCTCGTAGCACTTCACCTCGGTCGCGCTGGCGCCGAGCGGAAAACCGATCACCGAGCAGACGAGCACGCCCGAGCCAGCGAGGATCTCGGCGCAGCGTCGCACGTGCGCGCCGTTGACGCACACGCTCGCGAACTTGGTCTTCAGCGCCTCGTCGCAGAGCTGGTCGAGCTCCGGGAGCGTCGCTTCGGGCTTGAGCAGCGTGTGATCGATGTAGGACGCGAGCGTGTTGAGCTCCGGCGCCTTGCAGCCGCAGTAGCCGAGTCGGCACGCCCCAGCCGCGATCACCTCGCGCGCGCGATCGGGGCAGAACTCGACCTCGACGCCACTGCTGCCGTGCGGAAAGACCGACTCCGGCCCGTGTTCGACGATGCGACGCCCGAGCTCGACGAGCAGCGCCTCGAGCTCCCCCGCTCCCATCTCCCGCGACAGTCTCACACGCACACTCCGCTCCCGGGACCCTTCATGTAGCGCCGCTCGATCTCGGTGATCTTCGCGACGCGCTTGCCGTGCCGCGCCTCACCGTGCGCCGTCGACAAGAACGTGCGCACGATCTCCTCCGCCACCGAGCGCTGGATCGTCTTGGCGCCGAGCGAGAGCACGTTGGCGTAGTTGTGCTCGCGCGCGTTCTTCGCCATGGCGACGTCGCAGCACGTCGCCGCGCGCACGCGGGGCACCTTGTTGGCAGCGATCGCCGAGCCGATGCCCGCTCCGTCGATCACGATGCCGAGCTCGCACTGTCCGCTCGCCACGGCCTCGGCCACGGCGCGCGCGAAGTCGGGATAGTCGACCGGATTCTCGTCGCGCGTGCCGAAGTCGACCGGCTGGTGCCCGAGCGCGCGCAGCCAGCCGAGCACTTCCTGCTTGAGCGTGAAGCCGCCGTGGTCGCAGCCCACCGCGATGCGGCGAGCGCTGTCGCGCTCACCGCGCTCGATGCGGATGTGGCGACGGTGCGCTTCTTCCGCGGCGAGCGGCGTCACGATCGCTCCCATCGGCACGCGCAGCACGCCGCCATCGGGCGTGTCGGCGAGGCACGTGCCCAGCACGAGCTTGCGGCTGTCGTCCTGCGGCGCCGCGCGCAGCGCGAGCGCCGGAGGCTTCGTCGGCGCGCTCGTCTCGCTCGCGCGCGGCACTTCCAGCGGAGCGGCGCGACCCGCGGGAACCGCCGTCGGCCGCGTCATGCGCTCGGCGAGCACGCGGGCGGCCGCGCGGCGAGCGATTTCCCGGACGTCGAGGGCCATTGGTGCGATTGTAGCGCCCGCGGCGGTGTTTTTTTCAGCCCGCGAGCCGCGCCGCGGCGTGCTGCAGCAGGTCGGAGAAGCGACCCGCGGCCTCGCGGCCTGCCGCCATGACCTCCGCGTGCGACAGCGGCTCGCCCGTGATGCCCGCGGCCTGATTGGTGATCAGCGAGATCCCCGCCACGCGCGCGCCGCTCGCGCGCGCCGCGAGCGCTTCCGCGACCGTGCTCATCCCAACGGCATCCGCGCCCAGCTTGGCGAGCATGCGAATTTCCGCCGGCGTCTCGTAGTTGGGTCCGAGCAGTCCCGCGTACACGCCGCTCTCGAGCGCGATGCCCCGCTCGCGCGCGATGGCGTGCAACGTTTGCGAGAGCCCCTCGTCGTAGGGCCGCGCGTAGCCCGACTCGGCGCGCGTGAGCGGCGAGCGACCCTGCAGGTTGATGTGATCGCGAATCGTCATCAGCAAGCCAGGACGCCACTGGTGGCGGATGCCGCCCGCGGCGTTGGTGAGCACGAAGCGTCGGCAGCCAAGCCGCGCGATCGCGCGCACCGCGCGCGTGACCTCGCTCACGCTCCAACCCTCGTAGAGGTGTACGCGTCCCTGCTGTGCGAGCACGCGCACGCCGCCGAGCTCGCCGACCACGAGCCTCCCCGCGTGGCCCTTCACCGCGCTCGTCGGCATGCCGTCGATCTCGGCGTAGGGGATCACGCGTGCGCGCTCGATGCGTTCCGCGAACGCTCCGAGCCCCGAGCCGAGCACGAACGCGACGTCGACCGCGCCCACGCCGTGGTGGCGCAGGGCCCGCTCTAGCTGCTCGACCTGCTGCGTGCTGCTCATACGAAGGCTCCCGCGACGGTCGCCGTCATCCAGCACGCGAAGGCCCCGCCGAGCATCGCGCGCAGCGCGAGCTTCGAGACGTCGGCCTTGCGCTCCGGCGCGAGCGCCGAGAGGCCGCCGATCTGAATGCCGATCGAGGCGAAGTTGGCGAAGCCACACAACGCGTAGCTCGCGAGGATCGCCGAGCGCGAGTGCTCGAAGCGCAGGGCGGGCTCCGTCGCTTGCAGCATCTGCCCGAGCTGGCTGTAGCCGACGAACTCGTTGACCGAAACCTGCGTCCCGAGCAGCGAGCCGACCATCTGGCAGTCGTGCCAGCCCTCGACGCCGATCGCCCACGCGATGGGCGCGAAGATCCAGCCGAAAATGCGGCCGAGCGAGAGCGGAGAGTCGAGCACGCCGAGCGAGCCGAGCCACTCGCCGAGCGCGCCCAACGGCCAATCGACGAGCGCGACGAGCGCGATGAACGCGATCAGCATCGCGACGACGTTGAGCCACAGCTTCAAGCCGTCGCTCGTGCCGTTGGCCGCCGCCTCGATCACGTTGACGGCGTTGCGCTCGATCCTGAGCTCGACGCCGCGCGAGGTCTGCGGCGCCTCGCGCTCGGGCAGGATGAGCTTCGAGATGACGAACGACGCCGGCGCGCTCATCACCGAGGCCGTGATCAGGTGCGGCGCGAGCTCGGGCCCGAGGATCTTCAGGTAGATCGCCATGACCGAACCCGCGATGGTCGCGAAACCGCCGGTCATCAGCGAGTTGAGCTCCGAGCGCGTCATCTTCGGCAAGTACGGCCGAATCACGAGCGGCGCCTCGGTCTGCCCCATGAAGATATTGGCCGCCGCCGCCAGCGACTCGCCGCCGGAGAGCCCCATCGTCGTGCTCATCACCTTCGCGATCGCCCACACGAGCACCTGCATCACGCCCACGTGATAGAGGATCGACATCAGCGCGGACATGAAGATGATCACGAGCAGGCCCGTGCCCGCGAACGCGAAGATGAAGTCCGCGCCGCCATCGGTCGAGAGGTGCCCGAACACGGCCTGCGCGCCCGGCACGGTCTTCGAGACGAGCCGGTCGATGAAGCGCGCGGCGCCTTCGAAGAAGGCGCGCCCGAGCTCGGTTCTGGCGACGAGCAGCACGAGCGCCACTTGCAGCGCAAGGCCGCCGAGCACGACACGCCACTGGAACCGACGTCGATCCCACGAAACCGCCCATGCCAGAGCGATGAAGATCGCGACTCCGATCAAGCAGCGCAGGTAGTGCATGCGCTGGCCACTACACCGTCACGCGGTCCACGTGGCAAGCACGAGCGGCTGCGGAGCGTGAGCGTCGACGAGCTCGAACGAACGCTCGACCTGCGCGAGCGCTCGCGCGAGCCCGCGACCCTCGTGGTGCACGCGCGCCAGCACGTCGCCCGCACGCACGGCCGCGCCCTCGAGCGCCTCGAACTCGAGGCCGACACCGAAGTCGATCGCATCGCCGAGTTTCACGCGCCCGCCGCCGAGCTCGCAGATCGCGCCTCCGAGCGCGCGCAGATCGCGCCACGCGAGCACGCCGTCGCGCCGCGCGCGCACCAGCTCGACCCGCGACGCCTTCGGCAGTCGCGCGCGGTCGTCCATGCAGCGCGGGTCGCCGCCCTGCTCCTCGATCACCCGCGCGAAGGTCGCGCGAGCGCTGCCGTCGTCGAGCGAACGCGCGACGCGCGCCCTTCCCTCGTCGAGCGTCTTCGCCAGCCCGCCGAGCCGCAGCATCTCGCCGCCTTGCAGGCACACGAGCTCGCGCAAGTCCGCCGGACCGCGACCCTCGAGGCAGTCGAAGCTCTCCGCGATCTCCAACGCGTGTCCCGCCATGCGTCCGAGCGGACGCGCCATGTTCGTGTGCAGCGCCGTCGCTCGCACGCCGAAGTCGCGCGCGAGAGCGAGCATCGCCTTGGCGAGCGCCTCGCCGCGCGAGGGCTCCACCATGAACGCGCCCGATCCGAACTTGACGTCGAGCACGAGCGCGTCGAGGCCTTCCGCGAGCTTCTTCGACATGATCGAGCTCGCGATCAGCGGGATCGACTCGATCAGGCCCGTCACGTCGCGCAGCGCGTAGAGCTTGCGATCCGCGGGCACGATGTCCGGCGTCTGCCCGCCGAGCGCCACGCCCGTGCGCTCGAGGCAACGCGCGAAGTCCGCCTCGCAGAGCTGCGTGCAAAAACCCGGGATCGCTTCGAGCTTGTCGAGCGTGCCGCCGGTGTGCCCGAGCCCGCGCCCCGAGATCATCGGCACCGCGAGCCCGCAGGCCGCCACCGCCGGCGCGAGCGGGATCGAAACCTTGTCGCCGATGCCTCCGGTCGAGTGCTTGTCGACCTTCGGCCGCGAGATGCCGGGGAACTTCATCACGCGCCCGCTCTCGAGCATCGCGCGCGCCCACACCGCGAGCTCCGCCTCTTCCATCCCGTGGATGAAGATCGCCATCAGGAGCGCCGACGCATGGTAGTCCGTGATCTCGCCCGCCACGTAGCCCGTGATGAACTCACGGATCTGCGCATCGGAGAGCCGGCGCCCGTCGCGCTTGGTCGCGAGGATCCCGCGTGCGTCCATGGCTAGCGCGCGATCTCGCGCCAGAAGGAGCGGCCGGGGCCGACGGGGGCGAGGCCGAGGAACTCCTCCACGGTCGCGCCGATGTCGGCGAAGCTCTCGCGCGTGCCGAGCGCGGCGCCGGGGCGCACGCGCGCTCCGGCGGCGAGCACGGGCACGTACTCGCGCGTGTGATCGGTCGTCTGCGTGAACAGCGGATCGTTGCCGTGGTCGGCGGTGAGCAGCACGAGGTCGTCGGGCCGAAGGCGCGCTTGGAGCTGCGCGTACTGCGCGTCGAATTCCTCAAGCGCCGCGCGATAGCCGCGCGGGTCGCGGCGATGTCCGTAGAGCATGTCGAAGTCGACGAGGTTCACGAACACCAGTCCGCCTTCCTGTGTCGCCGCGAGCTCGATCGTGCGCTCCATGCCATCGCGATTGCCCTCGGTGTGCACCGAGTGCGTCACGCCCACGCCGGCGAAGATGTCCTCGATCTTGCCCACGCCCGTGACCGGCAATCCCTCGCGCGCAAGGCGCACGAGCGCGGTCTCGTGGAACGGCTCGAGCGAATAGTCGCGGCGGTTGTACGTGCGCTTGTAGCTGCCCGTCTCGCCGACGAACGGCCGCGCGATCACGCGGCCGACGCCGTAGGGATCGAGGATCTCGCGCGCGATCTCGCAGCAGCGATAGAGCCGCTCGAGCCCGAAATGCACTTCGTGGCACGCGATCTGGAACACGCTGTCGGCGCTGGTGTAGACGATCGGCTTGAGCGTGCGCACGTGCTCCTCGCCCAGCCGCGCGAGCACCTCGGTGCCCGACGCCGGTGCGTTGCACAGCACGCCCGGTACGCCCGCGCGCGCCACGAACGCATCGATGATCGCGGGCGGAAAGCCGTTCTCGAACACGGGGAACTGCGCGTCGAGCACGCACCCCATCATCTCCCAGTGCCCCGTCGACGTGTCCTTGCCCGGACTGCGCTCCGCGCAGCGCCCGAACGCGCCCAGCGGCGTCGCGGCGCGCGCCACGCGCGTCACACCCGGCACGTGCCCGAGCCCGAGCCGCACGAGGTTCGGCACTTCGAGTCCGCCCGCGCCCGCGACGATGTGGTCGAGCGTGTGGGTACCGCCATCGCCGAAGCTCTCCGCGTCGGGGAGCGCCCCGACGCCGAGCGAGTCGAGCACAATCAAGAAGACGCGTTTCACGGTGAGCGATCTGTGGTGCGCTCGCGCCTCAGCCGCGCCGCGCGCGCACGGCCTGCTCGATCAAGTTCTTGACCGCGTTCTCCATCTCCTCGACCCACTCCGCGCCGAAGTCGCGCTCTAAGATCTCGCGCTCGGAGAATTCGTAGCGGCCCGAGCGCGGGTCGAAGTCGAACTGGTAGTCGTGCTCGCTGCCGTCGTCCTCGGTGACCATCACCAAAACGATGTTGTTGGGGGCGTCGAGTTCGCAGCGAAACGTGGCCATGGGAGGTGGGCGGGGGTCGAAGTCACCGAAAGCAGGGAAACCAAGGTAGCGTAGGCGCTCGGTGCGGCAACAGAGGGCCTTGGAGGGGCTCGCGCGGAAGGCCTGCGCGCGCGCGGCGGCCGGTGTGGCTGGACAGGCGCGGCGAGCTGGAGCACGATGCTCTCGATGCGTTCGCTGTTCGTGCTCGCGCTTTGCCTCGCGCCGCTGCTGTGCGGATGCGCGGGCTGGACGCCGGTGTTGCGAGACGATTCGTGGACGCTGTTCGTCAGGGACGGCGAGAGCGTCGACATCGCGCGCTTCGGCGAGGCGCTCGAACCCGCCATCGCGGCCGTCGAAGAGCGCATGGGCGCCTTCTCTCGACCGGTGCGCGTGCACGCGCTCGACCCGCAGTCGCGCGACTGTGCGCCGAGGGATGGACCCGCCACGGGCGAGCTGCAAATGGTGCCCGACATCGGTCCGGCCCGCGTGCGCGCCTACCACGTGCGCAGCGGCATCTTCAGCCTCGAGCCCTCGGGCGTGTTCCTCGCCACGAGCGACGCCGCGACCGCCGTGCACGAGCTCGTCCACGCGCGCATCGCCGACCTCGGGCTGCGCCTGCCGCTGTGGTTCGAGGAAGGCCTCGCGTCGTACTGGGGCGACGGCGTGGCGCACGGCGGGCGCTGGCACGGGGACGGACTGGCCTGCTGGCCCCTGCGCGAGCTGCGCGATCTCGAGGCGAGCGACGCCGAGCTCGAGCGCTGGATGAAGCTCGAGGCGAACGACGACTACGACTCGCGCGACAACCTCGTGGCGCACTTCCTCGGCTGGGCGATCGTGTTCGATCTCGCGCGCGAGCATCCCGACGAGGGTTGGCGCGCGTGGTACGAACGCTTCGAGCGCGAGGCGCGCGAACGCGGCCCGATCGCGGCCGCGCGCGCGCGGCTCGAGCGCACGCTCGATCGCGAGACGGAGCGCCGCTGGCTCGATCGCCTCGGCTTCGAGGATCCGGGTGCGCGCATGGCGCTCGCCAAGGGCCTGTGGAAGCTGCGCAGCCCCGAGGTCGTCGACCGCATGCTCGACGCGCTCGAGCGCGAGCTCGATCCGCAGGTGCGCGTGACGCTCGCGCTGAACGTCTTGCTCGCGAGCGGCGAGACGCGGCTGGGGCGCACGCGTTGGAACCGCGTCGGCAACGTCGCGCTCCCGGCCCTGCGCGAAGGCCAGCTCACCGATCCGCGCGAGCAGGAGGCGCTCGGCGCGCTGTACGACTCGATGCGGCGTTGGGACTCGCGCGGAACGCGCTCCCGCGACGCGCTCGACCTGCTCTCGCGTCTGTGGGAGGAGTGAGCGACGCGCTCAGTCGCGCTCGCTGCGACGCACGGCCTCGACCTTCGCCCTGCCGTCCGTCTTGGCGCGGTACATGGCCTTGTCCGCGCGCCGCAGGAGCGTCTCCGGTTCGTCGCCATCGTCGGGGTACAGCGCGAGTCCGATGCTCGCGGACACCTGCAACGCGGCGCCCTGCCACTCGATCGGCTGCCCGACCGCGGCGACGAGCTTCTCCCCCACCTTGCGCGCTTCGTCGGGCCCAGCGACAGCCGGGAGCAGCAGCACGAACTCGTCGCCGCCCAGACGCGCGACGGTGTCGCCCGCGCGCAGCGTCGATGCGAGTCGCCGCGCCGTCGTCTGGAGCACGTAATCGCCGGCCTCGTGGCCGTACGTGTCGTTGACGCGCTTGAAGCCGTCGAGATCGAAGTACATCACGCCGAGCACCTGCTTGCCGCGCCGCGCGTGCGCGAGCTCGAGCTGGAAGCGATCGAGCAGCGAGACGCGATTGGGAAGGCCGGTGAGGTCGTCGCGATAGGCGAGCTTGCGGATCGCCTCCTCGTCCTCCTTGCGCGAGCGAATGTCGCGGAACACGATCACTTCGCCGAAGCGCTCCTCGCTCGCGGAGAGGATCGCCGAGCGCGAGTACTCGATGTCGATGCGTCGTCCACCGAACACGAACAGCTTGCCTTCGCGCGCGTCGCCGATTCCCAATTCCGCGAGCTCGACCACGGGCGGCCGGACCGGAGCGTCGACGTCGCGCACGATGAACACGTCGCCGAGCGGGCGTCGCAGGAGCTGCTCGCGCGGGCGTGCGAGCATGCGCTCGGCGGCGTTGTTCACGAAAACGACATGCCCGCTCGTATCGACGGAAATCACGGCCTCCGACAGCCCTCGCAAGGTCGTCACGGCCCAGCTGCGCACGCGCTGCAGGTCGCGCTCGCTCCGCAGACGCATCACCGAGAGCGCAGCGGCGATCGAAATGGCGAACAGGTTCGAGCAGCGTCCGAGCACGATTTCGTGCAGGTCATCTTCGAGCACGTGGTGCGCTGGAATGGCGGCCAGCACCAGCGCAGCGCACACCAGCGCCGCCGCGATCGTCAGCTCGCGGCGACCCAGCCACAGCGTCAAGAGCACCGGCACCGAGTACACCACCCCGATCGAGGAGTGCGTGTCGACGAGCAGATCCGTGCCGAACGTGAGCGCCACGAGTCCGAGGATCGTGTAGCCAAGGTAGAGCGGCCTGCGCAGCAGCACGCTCCCCGTCGCGAGCCCCGGCTCCTCGTCCAGCAGGTTCATCGGTGCTAGGGAACACTCTGCTCCCGCGCATGTCGAGACGCACGCTGCGGAAAGCGACGGCGACGGGGGCGGCTTGGTAGAGTCTATCGCGAACGCCCAGCGCGGTCGGAACCTCGACCAGCGCTCGCAGAACAGGACCGCGATGCAGACCCTTGCCAAGCCCAGCCTCGAGAGCCTCCGCCCGCACTTCCAGCACTGGGAGAAGGTCGGTGACCTGATCGACCAGTGCATCGACCTGATGCTCAACCTGCGCCAGAGCGGCCACCCCGGCGGCTCGCGCTCGAAGACGCCGCTGATGGTCGCGGCGACCTTGGGCGTGATGCGCTGGGACGTGCGCCGCCCCGAGCTCGCCTTCGGCGACCGCTCGGTGCTCGTCGCCGGCCACTGCAACCCCGTGATCTACGCGATGCTCGCGGTCTACAACGAGGCGCTGCGCCTGCGCCACGCACAGACCGGCGATCCCAGATACCTCGTGCCGCACGCCAAGGAGCGCCAACTCACGTGGGAAGACCTGCTGTGGCTGCGCCACAACGGCCACCTGCCGGGCCACGCGGAAATGGAGGGCAAGACGCTGTTCTTCAAGTTCAACACCGGCCCCTCGGGCCACGGAGCTCCCGCCGCGCTCGGCGAGGCCATGGCGCTCAAGCACGCGGGCGCGGGCGACGTGAAGGTGTTTGCGATCGAGGGCGAGGGCGGCCACAGCGCCGGCGCCCACCACGAGGTCAAGAACTCCGCGTTCGGCCTCGGTCTCGACAACCTGATCTACCTCTTCGACTGGAACGACCACGGCATCGACCATTTCGCGAACAGCGAAGTCGTGCACGGCACTCCGGTGGAGTGGTTCGAGCCCTACGGCTGGCGCGTCGCCGGCACCACGGAGGGCGAAAACTACGAGGCGATCACCAAGGCGCTGCTCGAGATCGTGTGCGCCGACTCGACCGGCGGCCGCCCGGGCTGCGTGTGGGTCAAGACGCGCAAGGGCCGCGGCTACCACAAGTTCGACTTCCACTCCCACGGCGCCGCCCACAAGCGCAACAGCGAGCTCTTCTGGAAGTGCCGCGAGGACTTCGCGCGCAAGTACGGCGTGACCTTCGAGGGCGCGGGCGACACGACCGACCCCGGCGAGTCGAAGTGCCGCGAGCAGAGCGAGTCGTGGTTCCGCACCGTCTTCAGCGTGCTCGCGAACGACCCCGATCTGATGGAGTACCTCGCCGACACGCTGGTCGAGATCGGCGAGAGCGTGCCGGCGAGCTCCGAGGGCTTCCGCCTCCAGAGCAAGGTCAACCTCGCCGAGGACACGAGCTGGCTCGACCCGCACAAGCTGCCCGCGGAGCTCTTCGCCGCGCCGGGCACGGCGATCGCCAACAAGAACGCGTTCCAGACCTTCGGCTCGTGGTTCAACGCCTACGCGCGCGAGAAGATGGGCCGTCCGCTCGTCCTCGCGTGCTCCGCGGACCTCGCCGAATCGACCGGCATCTTCGGCTTCGCCAAGGATTTCGGCGCCGCCAAGAATTTCGGCTGGTACGAGCGCACGAAGAACCCGCACGGCTCGCTGCTCCCGCAGCAAATCACGGAATTCACCAATTCAGGTCTCACGGTCGGCCTCGCGACGGTCAACATGAGCTCCGAGCCGGAAAAGGAATTCCTCGGCTACTGGGGCGCGTGCTCGACCTACGGCTCGTTCTCGTACCTGAAGTACGGGATGTTCCGCCTCTTCAGCCAGCTCGCGCAGGACTGCCCGCTCAAGGTCGGCAAGACGATCTGGGTCGTCGGCCACTCGGGCCCCGAGACCGCCGAGGACAGCCGCACGCACTTCGGCATCTTCTCACCGGGCGTGACGCAGCTCTTCCCCGACGGCCACGTGATCAACATCCATCCGTGGGAGCACAACGAGGTCGCGCCCGCGCTCGCCGCCGCCCTGCGCTGCAAGCAGCCGATCGTGGCGATCCACCTGACGCGCCCCAACGTCAAGGTCCCCGACCGCGCCGCGCTCGGCATCCCGTCGCACCTCGACGCCGCCAAGGGCGCCTACGTGATCCGCGACTTCGATCCCCAGCGCCCCAAGGAAGGCACGCTCATCATCCAAGGCACCAGCTCGACCGAATCGCTCTACGCGCTGCTCCCGCGCTTCGCCAAGGGCGAGGGTCCGAACGTGAAGCTCGTGCAGGCCGTCTCGTGGGAGCTTTTCCAGCTCCAACCCCAGTCCTACCGCGACAGCGTGCTCCCGTGGTCCGACTGGATGGACTCCACCTGCATCACCAACGGCGCCCGTCGCCTGATGCACGATTGGCTGCCGCACAAGCTCGCCGAGGAATACGTCCTTTCCAGCGACTGGGACAACCGCTGGCGCACCGGCGGCAACGTCGAGGAGCTCAAGAAGGAAGCGCGCATCGACCCCGACTCGCTGTGGTCCGGCATCGCCCGCTTCGCCGCCGACCGCCCCAAGCGCCTCTCCCGCATGGGCCTCGAGTAGCGTCCACGCCCCACCGTCACTTCACTCGCGGGCCGCCGTGCTCCCACGCACGCGCGGCCCGCGCCGTGTCCCATCCCTCCGCCCAAAAGCGCCGCGGCGTGATGCCAAGGCGAGCGGACGAGCACCGTTTCCAAACCGCCCAAAGAAAAACCGGAATTTCTGTCACGCGCGATTTCGCCGCGTCCAATGCGGGAGAAAATCCACGGCCCCGACAACGATTGGCTCATCGTCGTTGGTTGCCCGATCGTGCAAAGCACTGGTCGAGGTGCGCTCTGCGTCCTACGATCCAAGTCCGATAGGAGCGAGCACTGTGCTCGGTGAGAATTTCGCCCCATGACGTCGAACGAGCCCCGACCGCCCGCGGATGGAACGCCTGATGACGAGCGCGGTCCGTTCGACGTGCCGCGCGAATTGCAGAGGCACTTGCCGGGATTGCGGGCATTCCTGAGGGCCCGCGCGGGTCCGGGAGTGCGTGCGCGGCTGCGAAACTCGGACCTCGTGCAGGCCGTGTGCGTCGAAGTGCTCGAGCACGCGCCGTGCGCGAGCTTCGCCAACACCGCGGCGTTCCGTGGCTGGCTCTACACGACCGCGATGCGCAAGCTCGTGGACAACAAGCGCTGGCTGACGGCCGAGAAGCGCGACATGGCGCGCGATCGACCGCTCGGCGAGCAGCAGGGAGAGGAAGACGCGTCCTTCGTCGCGTTCGCTTCGGAGCTCACGCCGAGCATGGAAGTGATCGGGCGGGAGCGCGTGCGGCAAATCGAGGCGGCGCTCGACGCACTTCCGGAAGCGCAACGTGAAGTGCTGCTCCTTGCCCGCATGGTCGGTCTGACGCATGCGGAAATCGCGGCGCAAACGGGGCGCACCGAGACGTCGTGTCGGCAGATCCTGCGCCGTGCGTTGTTGAAGCTCGGCGAGGAGCTGCAGCGGCGCGGCTTCGACCTCGGCAAGGGCTAGAACCACCGATCCACACGCTGGCGTTCCCACACGCCCCACTACGCATCATGAAGCCAACGACGCCCCCGGACAGGGAACCGAACGAGAGCTCGACTCGCGCGAGCTAGACTTCGAGCGCGACCAGCCCCGCGCAGCGCCTCTACCTGGAGTTCGCGGATTGCGGAGCGGAGCTTGCGAAGGACGAATTCGCGGCGCAGTTCGAGCGATTGTGCGAGTTGCATCCCGCACATGAGGACGAGTTGCGGAGGCTGCGCGCGCTCGAGGCGGGCGTCGAGCGGCTGCTCGAGGGCGGGCTTGAGTTCTTCTGGCTCGAGGGCGGCGGCGCGAGCGAGCCGCGGAGCGCCGAGGGGCTCGCGCGCGACAGCACGCCAGCGGGCGAGTGACGACGTCCGTGACGAACCTCCGCCGCTGCTGGGCGCGGCACTGCGAGGGCGCAACTCGGCGCCGTGCGGCCCTGCGCGCCCGGGCCTGTGCGGGCGGCTAGACTGCCGCAATGAAGACGCTTCGCTCCGGCACGCTGGTCCTCGCGGCACTGCTCTGGGTTTCGTCGATCGCTCGCGCGCAGGATCGACTCAAGTCGATGCCGGGGTACGAGCGGTACCAAGCGGCGGGGAGGAAGGCGGGGAGCGCGTGGAAGTCGGGTGCGCTCAGCGTCGAATGGGACGCGAGCGGCAAGGCGCTGTCGTACCGTCGCGATGGCAAGACGCTGCGCTACGAGCTCGGGGCGGCGGAGGCGGTCGAGGTGCCGAAGGAGGCGCGCGAGGAGCAGCGCGGCGAGGCGGGGGCGCGGCGCGGACCGGCGCCGGAGCGCGGGCGGCAGTTCGCGAGCGCGCTCGCGCCGAACGGGAAGCTGGAGGCATTCCACAAGGATCGCAACCTGTGGCTGCGCGAGGCGGACGGCGCGAACGAACGCGAGGTCACGACCGACGGCGACGCCTCCAAGCGCACGAAGTACGCCATCGGCAGCTGGGTGTACGGCGAAGAGCTCGATCAGAACACGGCCATGTGGTGGTCGCCCGACAGTGCGAAGCTCGCCTTCTATCGCTTCGACGAGAGCGGCGTGCGCGACTTCTACCTGCAGCTCGACCAGACCAAGGTGCAGAGCACCATGGACATCGAGGCCTATCCGAAGGCGGGCAGTCCCAATCCGGTCGCCGAGCTTCACGTGCTCGACCTCGCGAGCGGCGCGATCACCAAGGTCGACGCGCGCGGGGGGGCGCCGTTCACCGACGAGGTCGTCGGCCACTACGTGTACGACGTGGCGTGGACGCAGGACTCGCGCGAGCTACTGTTCCACCGCACGAATCGCTGGCAGAACGTGATGGAGCTCGTGGCGGCCGATCCCTCGAGCGGTGCGTGCCGCGTGATCGTGCGCGAGGAGTGGCCGGAGAGCTGGACCGAGAACTCGCCGTCGATCACGTGGCTGGCGGACGGCGTGCGTTTCCTGTGGGTCTCCGAACGCACGGGCTTCCGCAACTTCTACTTGTACGAGCTCTCCGGCAAGCTGCTCGCGACCGTCACCGCGCACCCGTTCGAGGTGGCGAGCGTCGTGCGGGTCGACGAGGGCTCGAACACGCTGTTCTACATGGCGCGCAGCGGCGACAACCACATGAAGTTGCAACTGCACCGCGTCGGCCTCGACGGTAGCGGCGAGCGGCGGCTCACGGATCCGACGCTGAATCACGCGGTGACGCTCGCGAGCGATGGCGCGCACTTCGTCGACGTGGCGCAGGCGCACGCGACGCCGCCCGCGACGCGGATCGTCGATGCGGAGGGCAAGGTCGTGCGCGAGCTCGCGGCGAGCGACCTCGGCGAGTTCGAGAAGCAGGGCTTTCGCCGCGTCGAGCTCTTCACCTACAAGGCCGCCGACGGCACGACCGACCTGCACGGCCTGCTGCACTTCCCCTCCGACTTCGATCCCTCGCGCAAGTACCCGCTGCTCGTCAGCGTCTACGCGGGCCCGGCGACCAACGGCGCGAAGGAAGCGTTCACGACGCCGAGCGGGCTCACGGAGTACGGGTTCCTCTACGCCACGCTCGACTCGCGCAGCGCGGCGGGCCGCGGCAAGCGCTTCCTCGACGCGATCTATCGCAAGCTCGGCACGGTCGAGATCGACGATCAGGCGGCGGGCGTGAAGGAGCTCGCGAAGCGCGCCTACGTCGACGGCTCGAGGGTCGGCATCTTCGGCACGTCCTACGGCGGCTACGTCTCCGCGCTCGCGGTGATGCGCCATCCCGACACCTTCGCGGCCGCGGTCGCGTGCTCGGCGGTCACCGACTGGCGCCACTACGACACGATCTACACCGAGCGCTACATGCGCACGCCGGAGGTGAACGCCGAGGGCTACGACGCGGGCAGCGCGGTCAAGCTCGCGGCGAACCTGAAGGGGCGGCTGATGCTCTTCTACGGCACCGCCGACAACAACGTGCACCCCAACAACACCATGCAGCTCGTGGCGGCGCTGCAGCGCGCGGGGAGGAGCTTTGACCTGCAGGTCGGGCCGGACGTCGGCCACGCGGCCATGAACCCCGAGCGCATGATGGAGTTTTTCATCGAGCACCTCGTGCTGCGCCGCACGCCCTGAGCGAGGCGGCCGATTTTCGGCCAATGTCGTATGGACGGCGCGGATTGTCTCGTTCTATCGTGCCGGATGTCACGATCCAAAAGCGAGACATTCCAATGACAAGCTGGCATCCGCACATCGAACAGGGCGACGAGCCCATCTACGTCACCATCGCGTCGGCGCTCTACCGTGACATTCAGGAGGGTCGGCTCGCTCCCGGGACCCGTCTACCCACCCACCGCGCCCTCGCCCGACGGCTCGCGTGCAACGTCGGCACGATCACGCGGGCCTACGCCGAGGCGGCGCGCCGCGGCTTGATCGATGGCGAGGTCGGCCGCGGCAGTTTCGTGCGCCACCCCGCCGCGCGCGGTCGCCTGACGACTCCGCCGCCCGAGTCGATCCCCGAGGGGCTCGTCGACCTCGCCTTCAACCTGCCCGCGGGCGGTCCGAGCAGCGCCGAGCGCTCCGAGGCCTTGGCCGAGCTCGCGGCGCGCGCCGACCTCGACGGCCTGTTCACCGGCTACCACCTGCAGGGTCTGCCCGCCCACCGCGCGGCCGGTGCGCGCTGGCTCGCCGAGCGCGGTGTCGATTGCGCGAGGGAGCGCATCCTCATCACGGGCGGCGCCCAGCACGCGCTCGCCGTCGCGCTCGCCACCTGCGGCCAGCCCGGCGACGTGATCCTCGCCGAAGCGCTCACGTACACCGGACTCAAGCCGCTCGCGCGACTCTTGGGTCAGCGCCTGCAGCCGGTCGAGCTCGACCATCAAGGCATCGTGCCCGCCGCGTTCGAGGCCGCGTGCGTCGGCAAGGAAGTGCGCGCGCTGTACGTGCAGCCGACGTCGCAGAACCCGACCGCGGTCACGCTGTCGCGCGCGCGCCGCGAGGAGCTCGTCGCCATCGCGCGGCGCCACGACGTCGCGCTCGTCGAGGACGACACGTACGGGTTCGTCGATGACTCGGGCACGCCGACGCTCGCGAGCCTCGCGCCCGAGCGCACCTACCACTTCACCAGCCTGTCGAAGAGCGTCTCGTCGGGCCTGCGCGTCGGCTACCTGCTGCCGCCGGTGGGCTCCGATGACGTGCTCGAGCGCGCGATCGGCGCCGTGACGGCCATCGGTTGGACCGCGGCGCCGCTCGTCACCGAGCTCGCGACGCGCTGGATCGAGTCCGGTGTCGCGCGCCGCGTCGCGGCAGAGAAGCGCGGCGAAGCGCGCGCACGACAGGAGCTCGCGCAGCGCATCCTCGGCGACATTCGCACGCCGTCGGGACGCGACGGCTGCCACCTGTGGCTGGAGCTGCCCGAGCCGTGGAGCGCCAACGAGTTCGTCGCGCGCGCACAGCTCGCGGGCGCGGCGGTCTCGAGCGCGGAAGCGTTCGTCGTCGGCCGCGGCAACGTGCCGCCTGCGGTGCGCGTGTGTCTCTCGACGCCGCGCACGCGCGCGGAACTCGAGCGCGGCCTCTCCGCTCTCGCCGCGACGCTGCGCTCGACGCCCGCCAACGCTCCCTCGCTCGTCTGATGCACACGCGGCGCGAGCGCTCGCATCGGAGCGCACGCGCCTCGTGCACGAGATCCAGCGGCGGATCAGCGCTTGCCGCGGCCGCCCTTCTTCTCGGCGCCGAGCTTCACTTCGACGGGAGTGACGTTGCCCGCCTCGTCGACCACGATCGTCGCCTCGGCCTTGCCGAGCTTCTCGTGCCACAGGCGCGCCGTGTGCGCGCCGGGCGGCAAGCCTGAGAGCGTGAAGGCCCCCTCGGCATCCGTCAGAGCGAAGTGATTCGTGTTGGCGACGATCAGCCACGAGTTCATCCACGGGTGGATGTCGCACTTGATCTCGATGCGATCTTCCTTGTCGAGCGTCTGCGACTCGAACCCGCCCGCGCCGACCATCTTGTTGAGCCCCTCGTTCTTCGAGGGATAGCTGTGGACGTTGTGCGAGATCGCGTCGGAGTTGCGGTACTCGACCGTCGTGCCCACGGGGACGATCGCGACGTGCGGCTCGAAGCGACAGGTCTTCTGATCGAGCACCACAGGCTTGGGGAACGCCTTCACGGCCGCACCCGCGAGCTCCACCGTGACCACCACGTTCGCGATGCCGCCGTTCGCGCCCACGAGCAGGCTCTGGTCCTGCGTGTCGACGCTGCCGCAGCCGTCGGACTTCGCGGCGTCGATCGCGAGCGGCTTCGGCGCGGGCTTCTCGCCGTCGAAGAGCACGCGCCCGCTGCTCGGAAGCTGCTTGGGCGCAGGCGGCGGAGCCGTCTCGACTTGCTTCGCGGGCTCGCTCACGTCCGCGGGCTTCGCGAGCGCGGCGACGCCGGGGAAGTCGGGCGCGATGCGCGTCGCGCGGAAAATCGCGCGGGCGTCGCCGGGACCGCCGCCGCCCGGGCCCCCTCCCCCGCCCGGAGGGCCGCTTCGTCCACCACCCGGAGGGCCACTTCGTCCGCCACCCGGAGGGCCGCGGCGATCTCCGCCCGGCGGCCCGCGACGGTCTCCATCCGGCGGCAGCCCGCCCGGAGGACCGCGACGGCCACCCGGACCACCGGGTGCTTCCGTGCCGACGTAGGGGCTCAGGAACTCCCAAGCGACTTCGCCCTGCGGCGTGAATTCGATCACGCGCGCCGTCTCGCCCGCACAGAGCAGCGTGTTGCCGTTGGGCAGACGCTGCGCGCCGGAGATGTGGCCGCAGAAGTCCGGCGAGCGGCGCGTCGAGACGAGCTCGACCTTCACGCCACCCTCCGCGGCGAACGCGTCGTTCAGCGTGTCGGCCGTGAACGACATCGAGAGCTCGTCGGCGCTCGACCACTCGCGCTCGTCGCGCTCGCCGTTGTTGAACACGAGGATGTTCCCCGCGCCAGGCAATCCCGCGGGAATCCACTGCGCGTCGTGCTGGCCGAAGAGCGAGCGCTCGCCCTGCGCCTTGCTCCAACGCGGATTGCCCCAGCGGAAGAGCAGGTCGCCGCCGCGGCCCCAGCGTCCGCCGCTCGAACCGCGCGCTTGCTCCGTGGTCGTCGAGTGGTCGATGAACCACAACTCCGAGAGCTCGCGCGAGCTGAGCACGATCATGTCGAGCTCCGGCGAGTAGTCGATCGAGTTGCAGTGCAGCCAGTCCGCGCCGCGCCCCGGAGGGCCGCCGCGATCGTCGCCGCGCGGCGCGTCATCGCCAACGTAGCCGAGCGAGCGCAGTTTCTCCTGTTCCTCGCGCTCCTCCTGCGTCGGCTCTGGCGCGAGCGTCGAGATGTTGACGTCGATGCGCCGCGGACTCGCGGCCACGCCGCCGAAGCAGGGCAGCTTCTCGTCGCGGTCTTGCACGAGGTGATCCCACGCGTGCCACTCCCACACGACCTTGCCACCGCTCGGACGCACGGGCTCGATCTCGAGCACCATGTCGGGCCACAGTTCCTTGGCGTGCAAGAGCTGCGCGCTGCGCCCCGCGGCGAGACACTCGGCCTGCGTCTTGAGCTCCCACGCGATCACGAGCAGGTTGCCGTTGGGCAGCGGCTCGATGTCGTGGTGGTGCAGCTTCATGGCGTCCGCGCAGACGTACTCCCACACGAGCGCGCCGTCCCAGTCGTACTCACGCACGCGGCCACCCTGCCCGCCGCCGGAGAACACCTCGCTGTCGACGCGCTCGCAGCGCAGCAGGTGACCGTTGGGAAGCAGGTACACCGACTGGCCCGGAGGCGCGTCGCTCTTCCACTCGCGCACGGCGGTTCCACTCGCGTCGACGAGGTAGGTCGACTTCGAGCGCAGCGGCGCGAAGAGCGTGTAACCCGGCGACATCGCGTCGCTCTGGCGCAGGACGCCGCGCTTCTCGCTCGCGCGATCGTCTTGCGCGAGCGGCGGCGGAGGCGGGGCTTGGACGAGGACCGCGAGTGTGACGGCGAGGATCGTCATGGCGCTGGTGTTGTACTGCGCTCGAACCGCGTTTCCGTCCTTGAGTTCCGCGAATTCCGCGCGGGCGCTCGCTGTGCCATGCTGCGCGCGGAGGAGTCCACGCATGATCCACGTTCTGTTCGCCACGGCCGCGCTCGCGCTCGCGGGCGACCGCATCACCGGCGCGAGCTTCGCCACGCGCTCCGAGGTCATCGCACGCCACGGCATGGTCGCGACCAGCATTCCGCTCGCCAGCGTCGCCGCGCTCGACACCCTGAAGGCCGGTGGCAGCGCGGTCGACGCGGCCATCGCCGCCAACGCCGTGCAGGCGCTGCTCGAGCCCACCGGCTGCGGGCTCGGTGGCGATTTGTACGCGCTCGTCTGGGATCCGACGCAGCGCCAGCTCGTCGGCTACAACGGCAGCGGTCGCTCGCCCGCGAGCCTGACGCTCGCCGAGTTCGAGCGCCGCGGCCTCGCGCGCATTCCGTCGCACGGACCGCTGCCGGTCTCCGTGCCCGGCTGCGTCGATGGCTGGTTTGCGCTGCACGCGCGCTTCGGCAAGCTGCCGATGGCGCAGGTCCTCGCGCCCGCGATCGCGCACGCCCGCGAAGGCGCGCCGATCACCGAGCTGGTCGCCTACTACTGGGCGCGCAACGCCGCGATCCTGAAGGAGTTCCCCGGCTTCGCGGACACGTTCCTGCCCCTCGGGCGCGCGCCGGCGAAGGGCGAGCTGTTCAGCAATCCGCGGCTCGCAGCGACGCTCGAGACGCTCGCCAAGGAAGGCCGTGACGCGTTCTACAAGGGGCGCATCGCGCAAGAAATCGGCGCCTACATGGCGCAAAATGGCGGCTTTCTCACCGCCGAGGACCTCGCCGCCCACTCCGGCGAGTGGCTCGCGCCGGTCTCGATCGACTACCGCGGCTATCGCGTGTGGGAGCTGCCGCCCAACGGACAGGGCATCGCCGCGCTGCAGATGCTCAACGTGCTCGAGGGCTTCGACGTGCGCGCGAGCGGCTTCGGCTCGCTCGAGCACGTGCACCGCTTCGTCGAGGCGAAGAAGCTCGCGTTCGAAGATCGAGCGCAGCTCTACGCGGATCTCGGTGCGATGACGGCGCGCGTCGAGGACCTGATCTCGGACGAGTACGCGGCGGCGCGGCGCAAGCTGATCGGCGAGCGCGCGGCGAAATCGGTGCCCGTCGGCAATCCCGCCGTCGACGAGGGCGACACGATCTACCTCACCACCGCCGACTCGAGCGGCATGATGGTGTCGCTGATCCAGAGCAACTACCGCGGCATGGGCTCGGGCATGACGCCCGGCTCGCTCGGCTTCATCCTGCAGGATCGCGGCGAGATGTTCGACCTCGCACCCTCTCGCGCCAACAGCTATGCCCCGCGCAAGCGGCCGTTCCACACGATCATCCCCGGCTTCGTGACGAAAGACGGCGAGCCGTTTCTCTCTTTCGGCGTGATGGGCGGCGCCACGCAACCGCAGGGCCACGTGCAGATCGTGACGAACATCGTCGACTTCGGCATGAACATCCAAGAGGCCGGCGACGCGCCGCGCATCCTGCACGATGGCTCGTCGGAGCCGACGGGCGAGCGCATGCACGACGGTGGGCGCGTGTTCCTCGAGTCGGGCTTCGAACCGGAGGTCGCGCGCGAGTTGGTGAAGCGCGGCCACGCGCTCGGCACCAACGTCGGCGACTTCGGTGGCTATCAAGCCATTCGCTGGGATCGTGTGCAGCGCGTGTACTACGGCGCTTCCGAGAGTCGCAAGGACGGCTGCGCCATCGGCTACTGAGGCGGCGCGGTTCGAGCGCGCGGCGCGCAGTCGCTCGCGCGAGGCTCGAGAGAGCCCGCGGCGGGTTCGAGCGGCCTGCCGCCCGCTCTAGCAGGCCGGTGAACCGTGCGCCGCCTCGAGCAGCGGCAGCCGCGCGACGATGAGCGCACCGAGCGCCGCCCCGCCACAAACCGCCACGACCTGCATGGGCGCGAAGTCCCCGCAGACGAGGCTGATGGTCACGCCCAGCGCGAGTCCCAACCACGCCACGCGTCGAGTGCGACGGCGAATGCCGTGGTGGAGGTTCCAGTCCGCGAGCACGGGGCCGATGCACGGCAGACGTTGGATCGAGGCTCCCAGCCGCGGCGAGCTGCGTGCAAAGCTCCAGCTCGCGAGCAACGCGAACGGCGTGGCGGGCACGAGCGGCAGCAGGACGCCGAGGACGGCGAGGACGAGCGCGACGCTTCCGAGCAGCAGGTGCAGGGCGCGCATGGTGGGCTCCGATGTGCGACGGCGGACTTGGGATGCGAAGGGCCGCTGGAGAGTCCCGCGCGAGGCTCGGCGCTTCGGCTGGGGTCGAAGGCCGAGATCTCGCGCGGGACGGTCCTGACGGTCGGCGCTCGCAGGTGCGCCGCTCGCCGCGGTGAGAGAGGGCGCCGCGCGGACTCGCGTCCGCGCGGCGGTGCTGAAGCCGGCGCTCTCGCGCCCCACCGGCCTCAGATCTTGAACTTGCCGACCAGCTCGTGGAGGCCAGCCGCCATGCGGGCGAGCTCGGTGGCCGCGCGCTGAGCATCGCTCGCGCCCGTCGCGGTGCTCGCCGCCGCGGTCGAGACCGCGCCGATGTTGGTCACGATCTCATTGGCGCCGCGCGCGGTCTCCGCCACGTTGCGCGCCATTTCCTGCGTCGTCGCGCTCTGTTCCTGCACGGCGCCGGCGATGGTCGTCTGCGTCTGGTGGATGTCGTGGATGATCTTGTCGATGCGACCGATCGCGTCCACGGCGTTGCGCGTGTCGCCCTGAATCGCCTCGATGCGGCGGCCGATGTCCTCGGTCGCCTTCGCGGTCTCCTTGGCGAGCTCCTTGACCTCGTGCGCGACCACCGCGAATCCGCGACCGGCCTCGCCTGCGCGCGCCGCCTCGATCGTCGCGTTGAGCGCGAGCAAGTTCGTCTGCTGTGCGATGCCGGTGATCACCTTGATGACCTGACCGATCTCCGCGGACGACGTGCCGAGCTTCGAGACCGTCGTGTTCGTCGTCTGGGCGACATCGACGGCTTCGCTCGCCACGCGCGAGGCGCGTTCGGCGGACGTCGCGATTTCCTTGATGCTGGCCGTCATCTCCTCGGTGCCCGCGGCGACGACCTGCGTGTTGTGGCTCACGCGCGTCGACGCCTCGGTGACGACCTTCGACTGCACCGCCGTTTCCTCGGCGTTGGCGCCCATCTGGCTCGACACCGATGTGAGCTCCTCGGCCGCGCTCGAGAGCGCGTTCGACACGTCGGCGATCTGCGAGATCGAACCGCGCAGCTCCGACACCAGACGCGCGAGACCGCTGCCCATCTGGCCGATCGCATCGTCGCCCGTGACCGTGACCTTCTGGGTCAGGTCGCCCGAGGCGGCGGCGTTGACGGTCTTGAGCATCGCGTCGACCTTGTTGCGCAACTCCTCGGCCTGCGCCCGCTCGCGCTCCGTCGCTTCACGCACCTTGCGCTCGTTGGCGAGCTTCTCCGTGATCACTTCCCAGGTCACCATCGCGCCGATGTACTCACCCTTGCCGCCGAGCATCGCGGAGACGTTGAGCGCGAGCGTCTCGGTGCCGAGTTGGATCTGGGCGGAGTGCGGCAGGTTGCGCTTGTCGCCGAGCAGGCGCCGCTGATGACTGGGATTCTTGTGGAAGATGTCGATCGACTGCCCGACGAGATCGCGCGCCTTGATCGGCAAGAGGTGCTCGATGGACTTCAGCGTCTCGAACGACTTGGGGTTGGCGTACGTGATCTTGAAGTCGAGGTCGGCGCACATGACGTTGATCGGCATGTTCTCGATCATCGAAGTCGTGCGCGCGATGTCCGCCTCCTTGCGGAGCTTCTCCGTGATCACTTCCCACGTGACCATCGTGCCGACGAGTGTGCCGGAGTCGTCGCGCATCGCCGTCACGAGCAGGGCGAGCGACTCCGCACCGAGCTGGATCGTCGCGCGGTGTGGGAGATTGGCGGGGTTGGAGAGCAGCTTGCGCTGGTGCGAGGGGTTCTTGTGGAAGATGTCGATCGACTGGCCGAGGACGTCCTCGGGCGCGATCGGAAGCAGATGGCGGATCGAGCGCAGCGTCTCGAGCGACTTGGGATTCACGTAGGTGATCTTGAAGTCGCGGTCGGCGCACATGATGTTGACCGGCGCGTTCTCGATCATCGCGCGCATGCGCGCGTTGTCGGCTGCGGCGGTTTCCTGACGGGCCGTGGTAGCGAGGGAAGGTGCGACGTCGATCGGGTTCGGCATGGTCGAGTGGGGTTGCTTGGGGCGCTGAGCGATGGGGAGTAGTGGGGAGAGCGAGCGGCCGCGTTCCCCGGCCAGCGGGGACACGCGCTCGATCGCACCGTGCGCCTTTCGGAGCCCTGTGTTTCAGGCTTGAGACAAATCGGAGCTTCGAAGACGTGCGTACCTGCCGCGGGCTGTGCGCGTAGGTGGGCGACATGGGATAAATCGGCACAAAAAGCGTCTGCTGGCGGCTTGTGTTGGCGTAGCGATGGCACGCGTGGCGTCCATAGCCGATTTCATGGGCGATTTTGTGCGCACCGGCACTGCCCGAGAAACGTCCAGATCACGTCAGACTTGAACCACGGGTGGTCGTCCGCGGTGGCCCGCTCTTCCCGCGAACGCCGCGGCAGCGGCTTGGCGCGCGGGCCCAAAATCGGCGCTGCGCGCCGCTGCTCAGCACTACTCAACTCTGCGACGTGTCGCGCGCGCTCGCCTGCGCGTCGAGCGCGGCCACGCGAACAAGTGCGGAGCAGCGCGGATGCGCCGAGTCAGTCTCTCCGTTCCGTGAGCTACGAACGCGTAACGGCGTGCGACTCGCAACCACCGCGCGGCGGCGCGCGCAGCGCTCGGAACGGCGCTTGCTGTGCAGCACGCGCAACCTGCTAGGTTCGCCCCGCCGCCCCACGCTCGCCCCCCCCGACGCTCGACCGACCATGAGTCTTCACCGCCTGCTGTCGCTCGCACCCATCGCGCTCTCTCCGCTCGTTGCGGCTCAGTCGAGCGCCGCGCCCGCCAAGGCCGAGCCCTGGCGCCTCGAGTCCGCACTCGGCCTCCCGGAGTGGCTCTCGCTCTCGGGCACCCAGCGCACGCGCTTCGAGTACCTCGACGGGCAGTTCCGCGCCAACAGCAGCAATCCCCCGAAGACCTACGACGACAGCGACCACCTCTTCGCGCTGCGCACCACCCTGCGCGCCGACGTGCGGCTCGAGAGCTTCGTCGCCACCGCCGAGCTGATGGACTCGCGCCAGTACGAGGCGGACGCGGGCTCGGCGCTCGACACCACGACCGTGAATGCGGCCGAGTTCGTGCAGGTCTTCGCCGGCTACGCAGGGAAGGGCATCGTGCGCGAAGGCGACACGACGACGGCCATCGTCGGGCGCCACACGATGGATCTCGGCAACCGCCGCCTCGTGGCGCGCAACGACTTCCGCAACACGACCAACAACTTCGACGGCATCAACCTGCTGTGGGAGAGCGCCTCGAAGAGCTCGCTGCGCGCGTTCTACACGCTGCCGGTGCGCCGCCTGCCGACGGACGAGGCGAGCCTGCTCGACAACGACGTCGAGCTCGACGAGAGCAATCGCCACGTTCAGTTCTGGGGCCTGTACGGCACGCTCGCGGAGCTGTTCCCCAAGGTTCAGGCCGAGCTCTACTGGCTCGAGCTCGACGAGCAGGACTCGGAGAGTCTCGCGACCGCCGACCGCGATCTGACCACGCTCGGCCTGCGCGCCCAGCGCAAGCCAGCCAAGGGCGAGTTCGACTTCGAGCTCGAGAGCGCGTGGCAGTTCGGCAACTCCCACGCGAACACGACCTCGGCCACCGAGCTCGACCACCGCGCGCGCTTCCACCACCTCGAGGCCGGCTACACGTTCGACGCGAGCTGGAAGCCGCGCCTGGCGTTCCAATACGACCTCGCCACCGGCGACGACAGCGCGAGCGACGACAGCGCGAGCGACGGCGAGAACAACCGCTTCGACACGCTCTTCGGCGCACGCCGCTGGGAGTTCGGCCCCACCGGCATCTTCGGCGCCCTCGCCCGCGCCAACCTCGTCTCGCCCGGCTGGCGCGTGACCGCGAATCCCAGCGACGCGCTCGACTTGATGTTCGCGCACCGCATCGCGTACCTCGAGTCCAGCACGGACACCTACACACCGGGCAACGTGCGCGACCCCTCGGGCAACTCCGGCGACGAGGTCGGCCAGCTCGTCGAGCTGCGCGCGCGCTGGAACGTGCTGCCGGGCAGCTTCAGCCTCGACTTCGGCGTCGCTCACCTGTTCGCTGGCGAGTTCCTCGACCGCGCGCCGAACGCCACCGGCAACGGCGACACCAACTACGTGTACCTGCAGACGATGCTCTCGTTCTGAGAGCGACATCGAGCGGCGGCGCGCGCAACTCGACGCGCCACAGGACGCGCTGCCATCGGGCGAAGGCCCAGCGTGCTGCGGTGTCCTGCCACGTCGAGGCCGCGTTCGTCGCGACGGCGAGCGATCCTGCCCGCGGGCTCAGCCCTCGCGCATGCTCTCGAAGGGCAGGTGGGTGTCGGCGAACACCTGCCACAGGCACACGAGGCCCCCGCGCACCTCGGCGCGAATCGCGATCGGAATGCGCCACGCGCGATCCCGGCGGCCGCGGAACGAACCGGACGCGTGCCCCAAGAGCAGCACTCCGCCGGCGCCGGGCTGCTCCTTCTCGATCTCGATCCGGTAGTCGGGGAAGGTGGCGAAGTAGCCGCGCCAGCCCTCCATGAGCGCGTCCCGGCCCTCGAAGCGGCGCCCGTGGGCGTCGACGAAGGCAACCTCGGGAGCGAGCGTGGCGGCCACGCCGAGCGGGTCGCGCCGGTTGATGGCGGCGATCGTGCCGCGCACGGAGTCGAGGTCGGAGCTCACGGCGCCAGAGCCTAGTCGCCCGGCCGTTCGGCGTCGACCCGCGGCGCGGCCCGTTGCCACCGCGCGCGCCACGCAGCACACTCTGCTCCATGGGACGCACGCTCATCCTCGCCGTGGCGCTGCTCGCCGCCTGCGCTTCGACACCCAAGGACAGCTACGGTTTCGGCGTCCATGGCACGCCGCGCGTCGAGGCCACCGCGCTGATCTCGAATCCTGCCCTCTACGACGGCAAGCCCGTGCTCTTCACCGGCACGATCGACACGGTGTGCCAGCGAGCCGGCTGCTGGGTGCGCTTCGGTTCGGGCGACGACGCGCTGCTCGTCACGTTCAAGGACCGCGCCTTCACGCTCCCGCTCGACTGCGGCGGCCGCCGGGCGAAGGTCGAAGGTGTGTTCACGTTGCGCCCCGATGGCAAGCGCACGTTCGTCGCCACCGGCGTGCAACTGTTGTGAGCTCAGGCGCGGCTGACGCTGCCGCGCGAGCCGCCGAGCACACCGAGGTCCGCGAGCACGGCGAGCGTGACGCCGACCGTGTACAGCCCCGACACTTCGCCGTGGCTGTTGATGATCCACGCGTAGGTGATGGTCGTGAGCGGCAGGAACACGAAGCCGAGCAACGGCCACGCCACGCTCTCGTAGGCCGTGTCGAGATAGTCGGCGAGCCACAGCACCACGAGCACGAGCCGCGGGAACGCAAGTCCGAGACAACCGAGAAGACAGCCCATCGTGGGGCTAGTGTCCGCTCCGCGCTCGCGAGGTCAAGCGCCCGTCTCAGGGCACGGAGAGATCGAGCCAATCCCGCAATCGTGCGAGCGCCTGCTGCTGCTCGCCGTCGAGGGTCCCCGAGTTGAGATCGACACCCTCTCGGTCGAGGCCCTCGAGGTCGAAAAACGCGTCCGGCTGGCCCGAGCGCCGGATCAGCTTCCAGCGCCCGTCGCGGATCATCGCGCCCTGCTGCGTGTACGGCCCAAAGCCGTTGGGCTCGAACTTTTCGACCACCACGTGGGACCGCAGCGTCGGTGTCGCGACGTTCTCGAGGTACGGCGCAAGGTCGACGCCGTCGATCGCGCGATTGTCGCCGACGCCCTGCGCAAGGTCCGCGTCGAACAGGCCCACGATGGTCGGGAACAGATCGACGGTCTGCACGAGCGACGCGCAGCGCTGGCCGCGCGCCGCCACCTGATGGCCGGAGATCACCAGCGGCACGCGCACGCCGCCCTCGAACAGCGAGCCCTTCGACTGGCTCGGAATCGACGGCGGGACCACGACCTGCTGGGGCGAGCCGTTGTCGCCGAGCAGGATCACGGTGGTGCGCGCGCGCACGGCGGGGTCGATCCCCGCGAGCAGGCGTCCGAGCTCGGTGTCGAGCGCCTGCACCATCGCGCCGTAGTGCTCGTAGGGCGTGGCCCCCGGATCGCCCGTGAGGGTGTACGTGTGCAGGTGCGCCGGCGGAGCGTGCAGCGGCGTGTGCGCCGCGTTGAAACCCAACCACAGAAACCACGGCTCCGGCATGGCGGCGATGCGGCCGAGCGCGTCGTTCACCTGATCGGTCGTCGCGTACACGTCGCTCGTGTAGCGCACGCCGTTGCGGACCTTCGCGTAGCTGAAGTAGGTCTGGTTGTTGAACAGGTTGCCGAGTGTTCCCTCGAACCACTCGAAGCCCTGCAAGTTCGGATGATCCTCGCCGCCGACGCTCGCGGAACCGAGGTGCCACTTGCCGATCGCGGAGCTCGCGATGGGACGCGGACTGCCGGCCGCGAGCACTTCGGGCAGCGTGCGCTCGCTGAGCTCGAGCGCGGGCTCCGGCAAGAGCTCATCGATCGACTGGCCGATGCCGGTTCGGAACGACTTGCGGCCCGTGAGCACCGCCGCGCGCGTCGGCGAGCAGCTCGGCGACGTGTAGCAGCGCTCGAACAGCACGCCGTCCGCGATCAGCGCGTCGATGTTCGGCGTCGGCGGGAAGCTCGGGTGCACGCCGTAGCTGCCGAGCATGTCGACTCCGACGTCGTCGAGCACGACCACCATCACGTTGGCGGGCTCGGGCGGCGGCGGAACTCCACCGCCCCCGCCGCAGGAGGCGAGCAACGCGAGCGCGACGGGGGTGCTGCGGGTGAACGAGGACATCGATTCGTGAAACGGTCAGCGCTGGGATGCTAGGTCGCTGAAATCGACCTGCAAGCGCGGCTCACTTTCCGAGCGCAAGCCCGCGCAAGACGCCGATTCCCGCGCATGCCACCACGACCCACGCGCTGGGAACTTTCTTCCACGCCAGAGCGCCGAACGCGGCCAGCGCGAGCCCGAGCGCGAAGGCGTCCAACTCGCCCCGCGAATCGACGAGCACCTTGGCCCCAAACCACAGGGCCACCATCCCCACCACGCCGACCACCGTCGCGGTGATGCCCGCGAGCGCCCCGGCGAGCCGCACCGAGCTCCGCAGGCGTTCGATGTAGGGCGCTCCGACGAAGATCCACAGGAAGCAGGGCAGGAACGTCACCCACGTGACCAGCGCGGCACAGAGGGTCGCGCTCGCGAGCGGGGAGAGCGCTCCGCCGGCTCGCCAGCCGCCGAGGAATGCGACGAACTGCACGACCATGATCAGCGGACCGGGCGTCGTCTCCGCCAGACCGAGCCCGTCCAGCATCTCCGGCGCCGAGAGCCAGCCGAAGCGCTCGACCGCCCTCTCGGCCACGTGCGGCAGCACCGCGTAGGCGCCGCCGAAGGTCACGCAGGCCGTCTCGCTGAAGAACAGCCCCTGCTGCACGAGCACGCCGTCCCAGCCCTGCAGGATTCCCGCGAGTCCCACCGGCAGCCACCACAGGAGCAGGCACGCGAGCGCCACGCGCAGGGTCGAGGCGAGCGACACGGGCGCGCTCGGAGCGCTCGTCAGCGCTGCGGCGGGCCGCAGGGCGAAGGCGCCGAAGGCCGCGCCCACCAGCACGAGCGCGGGAAAGGGCAGCCAGTGCAGCGCGCTCGACGCGAGCGCGAACAGGGCCAGCGCGATCCCCTGCCAACGGCGGCACGAGCGCCGAGCGAGCCGCGGGATCGCACCCGCGATCAGCGCCAGCACCGCCGCCTGCAGCCCCGCGAACGCCGCGGCCACCATCGGCACCTCGCCGTGCGCGACGTACAGCCACGACAGCCCCCACAGCAAGAGCGCCGAAGGCAGCACGAACAGCGCGCCGGCCACGACGCCGCCGAGGCGCCCGTGCAACAACCAGCCGATGTAGGTCGCAAGCTGCTGCGCCTCCGGGCCGGGCAGCAACATGCAGAAGTTGAGCGCGTGCGCGAAGCGCTCCTCGTCGATCCAACGGCGGCGCTCGACCACCTCGCGGTGCAGCGCCGCGATCTGGCCCGCGGGCCCGCCGAAGCTGGTGAAGCCCAGTTGCAGCCAGTAGACCAGCGCGGCGCGAAACGAGACCTGCATCGGAGGCCGCGATCCTACGCGAGTGCGCGCGCACGGTGCATGGAACGAGCGTGGCGCGCGGGCTACTCTCGCCGCTGCCATGAAACGCCACCTCGTCCCCGCTCTCGCCCTGCTCCTCGCCGCCGCCTGCCAGACCCCCGACTACGGCCGCGCGCTGCCCGAAGGCGCGCCGGCCCTGCTCAAGCTCGGCAAGGGCGAGCGCCGCCCCGATTTCAAGGCCAGTTGGGCCGACCGCGACGAGCTGCTCGTGGCGCTCGAACGCTCGATCGAGTGGTACGGGCGTCCCTCGTCGAAGGAGCACTTCCCGATCGAAGGCGTCACGCACGCGCGCGCGCTCGCGAGCCTCGCGCACTTCCGCAAGCTGCTCTCGAGCTGCAGGGACGAGCGCGATTTCGACGCGAGCGTCGCGCTCGACTTCGAGATCTACAAGAGCGCCGGCTGGAACGCCAAGGGCGGCGGCGTGCTCTTCACCGGCTACTGCACTCCGATCCTGCCGGGCTCGATGACCGCCGATGCGACCTATCGCTGGCCACTGTTCGCAATGCCCGACGACCTCGTGAAAGGCAAGGATGGCGAGATCCTCGGCCAGAAGCAGGCCGACGGCTCGCTCGCGCCCTACCCGACGCGCGCGGCGATCGAAGCGAGCGCGATGCTCAAGGGCCGCAACCTCGAGCTCGTGTACTTGAAGGACCCGCTCGACGCCTTCGTGGCGCACGTCAACGGCTCGGCGGTGATCGAGCTCGAGGACGGCAGCGAGCGGCGCTTCGGCTATGCGGCCAAGAACGGCCGCGAATACGTCTCGCTCGGCAAGCTGCTCGTGAAAGACGGCCACATCAAGGCCAGCGACGTGTCGCTGGCGACGATTCGCGCCTGGGGCGCCGAGCATCCCGAGCGCTTGCTCGAGTACATCGACAAGGACGACAGCTTCGTGTTCTTCACGGAGATCTACGGCGATCCCAAGGGCAGCCTCAACGTCGACGTCACCGGCGGTCGCACGCTGGCCACCGACAAGTCGCTCTTCCCGCGCGGCGGCATCGTGTTCGTCGACGTCGACGTGCCCGACCGCAGCTCGCCGCTCAACTGGTTCCAGCGCCTGTTCACCAAGGACGAGCGGGCCCACGGCTCGGCCGTCTACGACCGCTTCATGTTCGATCAGGACACCGGCGGCGCGATCCGCACGGCCGGGCGCGCCGACATCTACATGGGCATCGGCCCCCAAGCAGAGTGGACCGCGGGCCGCACGAAGAGCCCGGGCCAGATGTACTACCTCTTCGTGAAGGACGAGGCGCTCCAGTCACGCCGCTAGATCGACCGACCAACCTCCACGGACGAGCTGCCATGCCCAACTACGACGTCGTGAAGTACACCGTCGAGCCGGTCGACGGCGACGACCAGATCGCCGTGACGATTCACGCTTCCGACGGCAACAAGTGGGAGTACGGGATCCCGTTCAACCGCGCGTCGGGCCGCTACCAGTTCCCGGAAATCGACGTGCTCGAGCTCGATTTCGGCGAGGAGTTCGCGCGCGAGCTGGTCGAGCAGGTCGAGGCGCTCGTCGCGAGCCTGTGCAAGTAGCGGCTCACTCGCGCGCGAGGTCCGCGAGCCAACGCTCGGCGGCCTCGACGTCGTCGCCGCTGCGCCGGAGCACTTCGACGTAGCGCCCGCCCGCCGCGAGGGCGAGCTCGCGGTCGCCGCGCCGACGGTAGAACTCGGCGATGCGCCGCAGCACCTTGGTGGCGTTCAGATCGAGCTCGAGCGCGCGGCGGTACTCCGCGCCGGCCTCATCGAGACGCTGCTCGCCTTCGTGCAGCAATCCGAGCAGGAAGTGGCCGTCCACGGAGGTCGGATCGAGCGCGAGCGCGCGCGCGATCCAGCGCTCGGCCAGCGGGGCGTCGAGCGCACCGCGCTCGGCCGCTGGAAACTCGAAGTACATCGTCGCCGCATGCAGCAGGCGAGCCGCATCGCTCTCGCCGAGCGCGAGCGCGTGCTCGTAGGCCGTGACCGCGCCGGCGCAGTCGCCCGCGTCGCGCCGCGCGCGCGCGAGCAACACCCACGTCTGTGCGTCGCCGCCGCCGAGCGCGATGCGACGCTCGAGCAGCGGCGCAGCGCCGAGCTCGAGTCCCAGCTCGAAGCGCAAGCGCGCCAGAGCCAGCAAGGTGGCGACTCGATTGGGATCGAGCTCGAGCACGCGCTCGAGGTGCGGCTCGGCAGCGCGGCGAAAGCCCGAGCGCAGCATCACCTCCGCGAGTCCCTCGCGCAGCTCGATCTGGTCCGGCGCCGTTTCGAGCGCGCGCTCGAGCAGGCGCTGCGCGTTGGCGGGCGACCCCGCCTCGCACAGGGCCATGGCGCACTCCACGTAGGCAGCGGCCGCGCCTTCGCCGCCGCGCTCGCCGAGCTCGTACCACACGCTCGCGGATGCGCTCCAGTCGCCGCGCTCGCCCGCGGCCCGCGCGAGAGTCGGCGAGGCCTTGCGGGGCTCGGCCATGCGTCGCACGCCGAGATCGTCGGACGCGCAGGCGACGAGCGCGATGGCCGCGAGCACGAGGAGGCGCTGGAGCATGGGGCGGCGCGCAGGATAGCGCCGCGCGCGCGCGGCCGTGCGACGAAGCGCGGGCCTTGGCATGATGCAGCCATGACGCAGGCGGACCCGAAGGCGACGGCCCTCGAACTCGAGGCGCTGCTCACGCGCGCCCGCGAGCTCGAGGGTGCCGTGCGGCGCGTGTTCCTCGGCCACGACGACGTCGTGGAACAGCTCTTGTGCGCGCTGTTCTCCGGCGGTCACGTGCTGCTCGAAGGCGTGCCGGGCTTGGGCAAGACCACGCTCGCCAAGGCGCTCGCCGCCGGACTCGACCTGCGCTTCCGGCGCGTGCAGTTCACTCCCGACCTGATGCCCGGCGACATCCTCGGCCTGCGACTCCTCGAGAGCGCCCCCGACGGTCGGCAACTGCTGCGCTTCGAGCGCGGGCCGGTGTTCACGCATGTCCTGCTCGCCGACGAGATCAACCGCGCCAGTCCGCGCACGCAGTCGGCCCTGCTCGAGGCCATGGCCGAGCAGCGCGTGACCCTGTTCGGCGAGACGCATCCACTCGAGGATCCGTTCTTCGTCGTCGCCACCGAAAACCCGATCGAAATGGAAGGCACCTTCCCGCTGCCCGAGGCGCAGCTCGATCGCTTTGCGCAGAAGATCGTGCTCGGGCGTCCGTCGCTCACGGAACTCGTGCGCGTGCTCGACGAGAGCTCGAGCCCGGCTCCCGCGCAGATCGCGCCCGTGATGAACGCGGCCGACGTGCGCGCGCTGCGCCGCTTCGCGCGCCAAGTGCCGCTCGCGCGCGAGTTGGTCGAACTCGTCGCGCGCACGGTGCTCGCCACGCACCCCGATGCGGATGCGCCCGCCGATGTGCGCCGCTGCGTGCGCCACGGCGCGAGCCCGCGCGCCGGACAGGCGCTGCTCGCAGCGGCCCGCGCCCGCGCTCTGCTGCGCGGCCGTCTGCACGTCACGGGCGAGGACCTCGACGCGCTGTGCGTGAGCGTGCTGCGGCACCGCCTGCTGCTCGGCTACGAGGGCGAGGCTTCCGGGGCCGACACGGCCACTCTGGCCCGCTCCGCCCTCGCGCACGCGCGCTCGAAGGCGGCCGTGCGAGCATAGAGCCCGCGCGGGCTGCTACGATTCCGAGCATGGACTGTCGGCTGACGGTGGCGCAGACGAACCCGGCGCTGGGGAACGTGGGCCGCAACCTCGAGGAGCACGTCGCGCAGATCGAAGCCGCGCGCCGTGGCGGCTCGCAGGTGATCGTGTTCCCAGAGCTCTCGCTCACCGGATACTTCCTCAAGGATCAGACCGCCGAAGTCGCGCTCTCGATCGAGTCGCGCGAGTTCGCGCGACTCGCGGAACTCTCGCGCGACATCTCGATCGCGGTCGGCTTCGTCGAGCGCTCCGACGACGGTCGCATCTACAACTCCGTCGCGTTTCTCGAGGACGGCGCGGTGGCGCACGTGCATCGCAAGGTGCACCTCGTCACCTACGGCATGTTCGACGAGATGCGAGAGTTCGCCGCGGGCGATTGCTTCGCGACGTTCCGCTCGCGCCACGGGCGCTTCGGCCTGCTCGTGTGCGAGGACGCCTGGCACGTCTCCAGCGGCTACCAGCACTTCCTCGCCGGCGCCGACGCGCTGATCATCACGAGCTGCAGTCCCGGCCGCGGCGTCGACGGCGGAGCGCGCGAACTCGCCAGCGAGCGCACGTGGCGCACGCTGCTCGAGGCCTATGGGCTCCTGTTCCAGACGTGGGTCGTCTACTCCAACCGCGTCGGCTGGGAGGACGGCGTGTTCTTCTGGGGAGGCTCGCGCGTGATCGATCCCTTCGGCGCACAGTGCGCGCGTCTGGCTGGCCTCGAACCCGGACGCCTCGACGTGCGGCTCACGTCCGACGCCCTGCGCCGCGCGCGCGTGGCGACTCCGCTGCGTCGCGACTCGCGCCCGGATCTGCTCGCGCGCGCGCTCGACCGCCAGTGCGACGGGAGAAACGCGTGAGCCCGCTCGACATCCACCCGCCGCTCGTCGAGCAGCTGCTGGTGCAGTTCCTGCGCGAGGAGCTCGCCAGCGCCGGCTTCTCGCGCGCCGTGCTCGGCATCTCCGGCGGCGTCGACTCCGCGCTCGTCGCCGCGCTGTGCGCGCGCGCGCTCGGCCCGGACAACGTGCTCGGCGTGATGATGCCTTACCGCACGTCGAATCCCGACAGCGAGGGCCACGCGCGCCTGCTCGCGAGCTCGCTCGGAATCGCGACCCGCAAGGTCGAGATCAGCGGCATGGCCGATGGCTATCTCGGCGCCCACGGCATCGACGATCGCATGCGGCGCGGCAACGTGATGGCGCGCTGCCGCATGATCGTGCTCTACGACCTGTCGGTCGAATGGAAGGGCCTCGTGGTCGGCACGAGCAACAAGACCGAGGTCCTGCTCGGCTACTCCACGCAGTGGGGCGACTCCGCGAGCGCGCTCAACCCGATCGGCGATCTCTACAAGCACCAGATCTACCAGCTCTCGCGCCACATGGGCGTGCCCTCGGCGATCCTAGACAAGGCGCCGAGCGCGGACCTGTTCGAGGGTCAGACCGACGAGGGCGAACTCGGCTTCAGCTACGCGGACGCCGATCGACTGCTCCACCACATGGTCGACCTTCGCATGAGCGAGCGCGAGCTCGTCGACGCGGGCTTCGACGTCGATTTCGCGCGCCGCATCGCGGCCCGCATCGCGGCCACGCAGTTCAAGCGCGTGATGCCTTTGATCGCGAAGCTCTCGCAGCGCACGGTCAATCAGGATTTCCGCTACCTGCGCGACTGGGGCCGCTGAGCTCCCAGCGCTCGTGGTCGCGCGCCACTCCGCGCACCACGCGGTAGCCGCGCGCGAGGCCGCCGAGCCGGAAACCCACGCGCGCGAGCAGCGCGCGAGAGGGCTGGTTCTGCGGGAGCACGTACGCGTGCAAATCGCGCAGGCCCAGCTCGCGAAACGCCAGCTCGATCGCGAGAGGGAGTGCCTCGCTCATCAGGCCGCGCCGCGCATGGGTGGCGCCGATCCAGTAGCCGAGGTTGGCGCGCCCCTTGCGCTCGTCGATCTCCCCCACCGTGATCGAGCCGCAGACCGCTCCATCCGACGCGAGCCTCACGAGCCAACGCACGCGCCGGTGCTCGGGCCCGATGCGGAGGTAGCGCGCGAACCACGAGGGCCCGAGCGGATCGACTCCGGGCAGGTGCAGCTCCCACGGCGCGAGGAAGTCCCAGCTCGCGCGACGCAGCGCGAGCACCTCGTCCTCGTCGTCGGCGTGCGGCCTCGCGAGCACGACCTGCGGGCCGCGCGCGACGATGCGCGCCTCGAGCGACTCCCTGCGCGAGCGTTCCATCGCCCGCACTTGTACCGCGGCGCCCGCGTTGCTCAAGCCGGGTCCGCGGGAAGTCCTACGGTCAGGATTGCAGATGACGCGCGAGGTCGTCGAAGTCGATGCCGCCGATCATCGAGCGCTCGATGCGTCCAAGGCGCGCAAAGCGCTCCCGCTCCTCGTCGGAAGCCTCCCCCACGGGCTTGGTCGCCGCGCGGTTTGGCGGGGGCAGGGGCAGGCCGAGCGCGGAGGGGCTGACCGCCGAAGCGAGATCGCGCGCGATGCCCTCGGGCAGCGGGCCGCGGCGATCGAGCGCCGTCCGAGCGCGCACGCACACCTCGAGCGTCTCCTGCAAGTTGCGCTGGATGCGCATGAGCCGGTCGAGGTCCGGCGAGGGGCCGGCGAGCGACTGCTTCACCTTGGCCGTCGCGACCTCGAGCACGGCGATCAAGCAGTTGAGCTTGTTGCGCAGCCGCTCGCGGTACTCCGCGGACTCGAGACCGGGCTCGGACGGGGAATCGCCGCTTTCGAAAGGCTCTTGCATCGCGTGTGTCGCCGCGCTCCATGGGAACGTCGGCACCGAAGGCTACCCCACCCTCGAGCGGGAGGTCGGCACAACCGCGAAGTGACTTCCACACACGCTGGTGGAACAAATTTCCGGCGGCGACTCGCGTGTCGATGCCATCAGTGGGTCGACGCGATCAGAGGGTCGATGCGATGAGATCGAGCAACTCGTCGGCCGAGGCGCGTCCGAGCGCCATGAAGCGCTCGCCGTCCAGCGTGCCCTCGACGTGATTCCACGGGCCGACCGACGGGGCCACGCGCATCACGTCCTCGCTCACGAGCGAGGGATCGCTGCCGCCGTGGAGCACGAAGACGACCTCGATGCCGTCGGTGAGCGTCGACTTCACCCACGTGATCTCGCCTGCGCCATCGGGCTGGGGCGAACGCACGATGGTCGACTCGAGGAGCTGGAAGCGGCCGCCGTCACCCTCGGGCTGGCGCGGGCGGAAGCCGACCGCCGCGAAGCGCGAGGTCCGCGACTCGGGGAGCGGCTGCTCCTGATTGGAGCTCTCGTCCCACGAGAAGTCCGGGGCGAACTGCGGATTGAGCTCGAAGCTCTCGAACTCGACCTTCCCCATCACGCGTCCATCGGTCGCGAATTGCTCGCAGCGCATCACCAGACCGGTCTCGCGGTCGACCGCGAGGTTGTAGGTGAACGCTGCGCCGTGGCGCAGGGCGAAGACCAGCTCGTCGCAGTCGCGGCCGGCCACTTCGGTGCGGACGCCGGTCGCGATCGGGCTGTAATTCACGGCCATCTGGACCACGTCGTGAATGCGGAAGTCCCGGTAGCGGAACAGGAACCCGTCGCGCGATTCCTGCAGCATGTGCCACAACTCCTCGCTCCGCGGCGGGAGCGTCGGAGCGATCAGCTCGAGCGCTTGGAGGGCGACACGGCCCTGCCCGTCGCTGGCGACCTCCTCGCGGTAGCTGGTCGAGTAGACCGTCACTCCGACCTGCCAGGACTGCTCGATCCGCCGCACGCCGCTGTAGGCGACCGCGGTCGGCGCCACGCGCATCCTCTGCACGAGCGTCTCGCTCGGTAGGCCAGAGTGCAGGACCGGCGGCGGGGTCGTCGGCGGCGCGCTCACGCTCGACACGTCGCCGCATCCGGCCAGCCCGAAGGCGAGGCCGGCGACGGCGGTGAGGAAGAGCGAGGAACGGCGCACGGAAGTGAATCCTAGATGTTGTTCTGAGCGAGCAGGCCGCTGGAGACGGTTTCGAACCACGCGCGAGCCGAAGGCGAGAGGTCGCGCGTCGACTCCAAACGCTCGACGCGGAACGGGCGCGCGCCGCGGCGTTCGAACGCCAGCGGGGCGAGCGACAGCAGCGCGATCGCCGCGGCCGCGATGGAGAGCCACGCGCGCGTGGTGAGCCTGCGCTCGACGCGCGGCTGGGCGAGCTCGCGAGCGACTCGCTGTTCGAGCACCGTGGGCGCTTCGAGGCGCGCCAAGCTCTCGACCTGACGCGCGACGCGGGCCTTCACCGGGTTCGCGAGCTCCTCGGCCACGAGGCGGTCGAGCACGCTCGGCGCGCACGCCGAGAACTGCGGGCCGGCGTCCGACGCCAGTGCTTCGACCGCGCGGTCGAGCTCCTCGTCGGCCTCGACTTGCGCCAGACTCTCGAGCGCGCGGACCGCGCGTGCGCGTCGACCCTCGCTCTCGAGCTCGTGCTCGCTCAAGTCATCGAGCTCCCTGGGCGCGACCATCCGCGGCAACGTACGCAACAGCCCCTCGCGCAGCGCGAGGCGCGCGACCCAGCGCTCGCACTCGGCGCACGCATGCTCGCTCAGCGCGGCGCGGTCGAGCGCGGCGACGCGGAACGCGTTGCAGTCGGGGTGCGCTTGCGGCTTCATCCGAGGTAGTACCGGTCGAGGATCGGGGTCAGGTGCTGATCGAGCATGTCGTGCGCGCGAGAAAGGCGCGACTTCACGGTGCCCAAGGAGATCTGCAGCGTGTCCGCGATCTCCTCGTAGGACTGGCTCTCGATGTAGCGCAGCACGGTGATCGTGCGCAACTTCGGGCTCAGGCTGGAGATCGCGCGCTGCACCTCGCGTTCGAGCTCGTGGCGCGACGCGGCGTGAATCGGCATCTCGAGCTTCTCATCGCTGGGATCGAAGCGGGCGGACTCGCCCTCGCCGAATTCCTGCAACGCATCGAGCGACGCGAGGCTCCGCGCCCGCGAGCGCCGCTTGAGATCGATCGAGGCGTTGACGGAGATGCGATACACCCAGCTGGAGAACTTGCTCTCGAAGCGGAACTCGCGGAGCTTGCGGAAGAGAATTCCGAACGTCTCCTGAGCGGCATCGAGCGCATCCGAGGGATTGCCCGTGATCCGGTAGCAGACGTTGTAGACGCGGTCCTTGTAGAGCTCGTACAGCTCCCGGAACGGGCCGTCGAGCCCGGCCAGCGGCGAGCGCTGGCAGGCTTGAATCAGTTCCGTATCGGGATCAGGACTCATGGGGAGTATCGGAGTGCGTCAGGGGGAGTACCTCAGGCGAAGATTCGACGAGCACCGCGGGCGTCCGGTTCCCTGCTTCCGCGGCCCCCCACCCCCCGGGGGGCCGCCACGGCAGGGGTTCGCCCCCCTAGCCGCCGATCAGGGCGGCCGGATCGACGGACCGAACCGTGTTGCCGACCGTGTTGACACAGCCGGGCGAGCAGTAGGTGTCCCACCCGGGCACGCAGTCGGCCGCGATGACCTCCTGCGTCACCACCGCACCCACGACGCGCACCACGGTCGTGGTCTGCGCGCAGACCTCGCCCATCACGCTCGAGGGGGACTGGCTCGACGGATCGATCGGCCGGTAGGCATGGCCGAGCCCGATGCCCGTGCCGCCCTGCGTGGGCATGGTCGTCCCGGAGCCAGAGGTGCGGATGAGTTGGAACAGCGAGCCCTGCAACGCCGCGAAGTCGCAGGCCTCCGCGTCGAGATAGGTGCCCTGCTGCGCGAGCGTCGCGAAGACCGACATGCCCCGCCGAGCGAGGACGGCCTGCGCTTGGATGACCGGATCGACAACCACGATCTTCGAGCCGAGCTCGCGGCCGCTGCGGACTTGAATCGGAGCACCGCCACGCATGGCCGATAGCGATACGGCGAGCATCTGATCGCCCACGCGCACACCAAACCGCAAGCGCTTGGCGTGCAGGTTCCCATCGGGGACGAACACGAGCGTCGCGACGTGCACGCGGCGACCCACCTGAAAGCCGACCATGGCCAGCGAGGGTTCCGAAGTGAGCGGGAGACTCGAGCTGTCGAGCGGATTCGACTTGCGCGCGACCTCTTCCAGATCGCTGAAGCTATCGCCGTCGGTGTCCGCGTGGCAGGACCACGTGCCCAACACGGATTCGAGCTCATCGACGAGCCCGTCGCCGTCCATGTCGTTCGTAGGTGGCGGCACGACCGCCGCCACGCTAGCGCCCCCCTCGCCACCCGCCCACCAACCCGAGCCACCCGCCGCAGCCAGCGCCAACAGCGCCAGCACGGCGACCCGTCCCGCGCGGCCACGCCGCGCCTGTCCACCACGGCACTCGATCGAGGTTCGAATCTTCACGGTGTAGTCCTGAGGTTGGCGCAAGGGAGCAGGTTAGGAGTTTCCTTTCCGCCCAGCTCCACCTTACCGCCAAACCCACACAGCGCCAGCCCCCTCCCGCGCCCCGCCTCCCCACCGCTCTCGCTATACTCCCACGCCCCAAGGGGCGCCCGTAGCTCAGCTGGATAGAGCGTCTGCCTCCGGAGCAGAAGGTCGTGAGTTCGAATCTCGCCGGGCGTACCACGTTCTCCGGCCCCCAACCCAACGCCAGCGACCCAACGCAAGGCCGCTTCCCTCGGCGAATTCTGGGCCTTGCTGACCCCCGAGCAGCTCGCACGGAGCGCGGCCGTGGCGCTGGACCTGCGTCGCGGCGTGCGTGCGCTCGACGCGCGGGCACCTCGCCGACGCCGACGACCCGCGCATGGCTCTCCCCTGACCGGCACGCCGCCTGTGGAACCCAAACTCGTTCCGGTGGAGTGTCCACAGAAACCGTGGGGCGGGCGAGACTACGTCACAGCGCGCCACCACAAGTTCATTTCCACCAGTCGATGTACTGCGCCGAGTCGGACCACAAGCCCTGCCCGTAGAAGTCAGCGGCCTGAACGGTGGCGTGCGAATCGAGCGTTCCGTTCATGTCGGTATCCAAGAAGAGCAGGGCGGGCGGGCGCTGGACAGCATCGGCGCGGCGGCGTTGATCCACCAAGAAGTACACGAAGCCGCTCGACACGTGCTGTTTCGAGTAGAAGTGGTTGAAGTAGTGTTGCTGCAGTTCGGGGACTAGACCGAGCTGACCGCCACCGCTCGTGCCTGAGGCAAGAAGCGTCAAGGTGCCAGAGGGGATGTCGAGCACGTGAACGTCGAGCGAGGGACGAAACTGCACGAGCGCCTGGGTAGGGTCGAGGGCAGTTCGACGCACGGCCGTCATGTTGGCGACGAAATCCAGGCCCGGAGCAGCCGCGTAGTAGACTCGAGCGACCGAGCGCTGCGGCAGCACGACGTCAAGGGATTGAGGCCCGTTTCCGCCTTCGCCAATGGCCGGTGTCGGCATGCTCGCGGGCCAGCCCAGGTTCCAGAGCTCGATCACGCTCAGACCATCCGCATCGACACCCGCGATCAACACGCGGCTCGCGTCGAGCACGGCGCTGGTCAGCGGAAAGTACGGCGTCGTGAAGCTCTGCGTCTCCTCGGTCAATCCGCCGCGATCGAACACCGACGTGGGAACGCTCAACAGCGCGGGGTCGAGATTGGCCTCGGATCCCGCGCGCCAGCAAAACTCAACGGTCCGATGAGCGCTCTTGAGTTTGGGGTTCCCGCGCTGGTACCCCTTGCGAACAGTTCCACTCCCGTAGTTATCGAGCAGATCAGCGGGGATCCAGCTGGGATAGGCAACCTGCGTCGCGGCGTTCCTCTCGCTGGCGGCAGGGCGCGACGCGCGCTCGGGGACAAGCTCGGGGACACGCCCGGGGACACGCTCGGGGGCGAGTTCGGGGGCGAGTTCGGGGGCGAGCTCGGGGGCGAGTTCGGGGGCGAGCTCGGGGACACGCTCGGGACCGAGGTCGAGCAGCGGGCGCAGGAACGGTTCGTCCTCGAAGCCGCGACCGCCGAGGTCGAGCTCGGCGAAGCGCACGATCACGAGCGCGCGTTGCGGCACGAGATACAGGCGCTGCTTGCCCGCACCCGCGGCCTGCGCGATGCGCAGCGGCGTCCCGTCGGAGGCCCGCAGCCCGCGAAACTCGCGTGCGTCGGCGGGAACGAACGCACCATCGGCCGCCGACACGCCCGCGCCCGGCACGTCATTCGCCAGCCACCACGTGAGGCCGTACTGGCCATTGGCGGCGCTCGGCGTGAAACAGGCCTCGAGCGCGTCGCGCTCGATCACGGCCATGCGCTCGACGCTGCCGTCGTCCTGCGTGCGCTCGACCGCGCAGCCCAGCCGCACGAATTCGCCAAAGCGCGCCCATTCGCGAGCGGTGAGGTGCGCGCCGCCGGGCAGGTTGGGCTGGCCCTTGGCGTCGAGAACGAAGCGCTCGCGCGGCAACGCGAGGCCCGCGGGCTCGAACACGCGCGCGCGCATGTAGTCCCAGTAGGTCTTCTCCGCGCGCTCGGACGATGCGAGCTTGCGCGTGAGCAGCGCGCCCCACGCATAGAAATGCGCCGGACCGTAGCGGAATAGACGGCCGCTTTCGCGCGTGGTCGGCACGCCGAGCACCGCGCCATACCAGTCCTCGGGTGCGCGCTCGCGCGACCCGCCGCGCAGGCGCCCGGCGAGATCGTTGAGCGGCCCGAGGTCGCGGATGCCGTAGCCCGCGCGACCGAGAAGCTCGCTCTCCGGCTCGAGGCCCGAAGACAGATCGAGCAGCGATCGCACGGTCATGCGCGCGGCGCGCGGCTCGTCCTTCCATTCGACGAGCGTGTCGACGACCAGTTCGTCGAGCTTCACGAGCCCATCCGTCACGGCCGCGGCCGCAACAATTCCGCAAAAGCTCTTCGTGCCGCTCGCGAGCGCGTGCGGCCGCTCCGCGCTCCAGCCATGGGCGTAGCGCTCGAACACGACCTGCCCCGCATGCATCACGAGCAGCGCGCGCCCCGAGAAGCTCTCGCTGTAGTCCGCCGCCGCTTCCATGGCCGCCTTCGAAGGCGCGCTGGCCTCCCGCGGCGGCAGCTCGAGGAAGCGCTGCGGAGTGGCCTGAGAAGCGGCCCGAGAAGTGACTCGGGGCTTGGGGGCGAACGGAGCAGGGGCGGGCTGCTGCGCGAGACTGCCGAGGAACGCGACGAGGACGAACATGGGAGCGGTCTAGGAAACCCCGCCTGGGCGCGCCAGTTTCGCCACTGGGACGCGAAAGAATCGCGACTTGCGCGTTCGCGGGGTTGCCGAGGGGCTTCAGCCGCCGAAGAGACCCGTCTTCTTCGACTTGCGGACTTCCTTCTCATCGATCCAGACGACCTCGCCCGATTCGATGTTCACGACCTCGAGGGTGAGCTTGTAGTAGACGTCGTCGGTCTTGCGACCGGCGTCCTCCAGATTGCGGTCCTTCGACTTCTCGATCGAGCGCAGGTTGCCGTACATGACCGCATCGGCGCCGATCTGCTTGCCGAACTGGCGGATCAGGTTCGGATCGACGCGCCCCGATTCCATCTGGAAGCGGACCTGCGTGCCGAGCTCGTCCTGCCCTTGGTTCGACGCGGCGAGGCGGAAGCGCCCCGACTTCTGCAGCGCGGTGCGGATCGAGTCGGTGATGCTCGAGGTGTCGATGTGCTCGCTGGTGCGGTTCTGCACGCTGCCCGTCAGCAGCACGACGCGCTTGTCGTCAGCCTTGCCCGAGTGATCGATGTACTGCAGGTTCGGGCTGATGAGCAGCGACTGGACCATGCCGTCGGCCATCGACTGCAGGTCGGTCGAGCCGAACTTCATGTTGACGGTCTCGACCTTGTTCGGATCGTCGTATTGGATCGACGAGCAGGAGGCGAGGACGAGCGCGAGGAGTGCGAGGGGAGCGAGGAGCTTGTTCATGGGTTGGATTGGAGCTTGGAGGGAGTCGTGTGGATCGGGGTTCATTGGATTTCGTCGCGCGAGCCGACCTGCAATTGCCAACTGACGGCCTCGGGGCTCGGCGCGACCATTTGAATCGTCTTGGATGCGGAACCGGCGAGGCGCTCGGGCTCCCAGTGCTGCGGGACGTAGCTGATCTTGAGGCCGGCGCGGTCGTACCACTCGACGCTCCACTGGAACGCGAGCGGGGTCGTGCGGCGGTTCTTGAGGTCGACCTGCACGACCATCAGGCCGTGCTTCTCGGCGCGCACGATGTTGCGCATTTCGAGCGCGGCGTTGAGCAGCGAGTTGCCGATTTCCGTGCCCTTGCCGTCGTAGCGAACGACGGAACCCGAGGGCGCGGTGGTGCAGGCGACGAGCGGCAGGAGCGAGAGCGAGAACGGGAGGAGGAGGTTCTTCATGGCGTGACCGTGGGTTGAAGTGGAGTCGGGGCGGCGACGACGAGTTCGCCACCGACGGAGTGGGCGTAGAGGCGCGAGCCGAGGCTGCGCGCGAGGATCACGAGCGTCTCGCCCGGTGCGAGGCGAAGCGTGCCGAGCGAGACGCTGTCGCCGCCGACGGCGCGCAGGCCAAGCGCGTGCTCGCCGGGCGCGATCCACATGCGCGCGGCGTGCCACTCGGCGGGCAGCGTGAACCAGCAGCGCGTGTCGGCGCGCTCGGTGGCGGCGGTGAGCAGCGTGCCGAGGAGCAGCGCGGCGACTCCGGCCGCGTCGCCGTGCTCGCGTCGAACGCTCTCGGCGGCAGCGTTGGTCGCGATCAGCTTCAGCGCGCCGCGCAAGGCCGAGCGCGCGGCGAGCCAGCCCATGCGGTCCTCGAGGTTGCGCGCGGCGACGTCGTTCACGCTCTCGACCTGCGAGGTGCGCAGCGGTGTGCCACCATCGACCACGAGCTCGAGCGTGCTGACGAATTGCGGGCGGGGCACGAAGCGCGGGACGCTGAATTGCGCGAGTCCCGACGGCGTCATCAGCGCGAGCGTGTCCTCGACCTTGTAGGGCCCCAGACCGAGACCGCCGAGCACCACGATCGACGCGGCGTCAGGCGGGAGCTTCGCTGGCTGGCCGAAGCGCTCGACGAGCCGCGGCAGCTCGTCGTCGTAGCGCAGGCGCGCCGCGATGCGCACCAGCGCGCGGCCGGCGAGCTCGAGGCCCAGTTCCTTCTCCGCCATGCGCCGGTAGTCGATGTAGGCCTCGTCGTAGCGGCCCTGCAGCTCATAGCTGACCGCGGAGAGCAAGTGCCCGAAACCTCCGGCGGCGTACTGCTTCTGATAGAGCCCTTCTTCGGTCTCGAGCAGCTCGTTGGCGCGCCGCGTTTCGACGTACACGCCGTCGAGGTCGCCGCGCGCGAGGTAGGTGAGAGCGAGCGCGTTGTGCACCTGCACGCGCTCGTAACCCTCGCCTTGGTAGTCCTTGACGCCCTCGTTGATCACGAGCGAGCCGACCGCCTCGCCGAGGCTCGCGGGTCCGATCAGCGCGCGCTCCTCGAGCTCGCGCACGGCGTCGACTGCGAGGTCGAACGCGCGCTGGGCCTCGTCCCAGTTGCCGCGCGCGAGTTCGACCATGCCGACCTCGGCCCCGCGCAGGAACGGCGAGCCGATCGCGCGCTCGTCCTCGAACCCCGCGCGCGCAGCGGCGAAGCGCCCGGATTCGAACTGCCCCACGGCGGCCAAGTGGCGCGCCGTGGTCGAGGCGCAGCAGGGGGCGAGGGCGGCCAAGCCAAGCGCGAGGACGGGCAGGCGAGGGCGCCGCGGGGCGGGGGTCGGACGGGTCATGGAGTGCGGAGCGGGAGCGGTGGGGACGCGCGGCCGCTCGTGCGGACAGGGACGAGACGGCCTCGGGCAGCGCAACTTGGATGCCAGCCCTCCAGCGAGGTTCGGACGCGCGCGGGAGGCCCCGCGCGCCCCTCGGCGGGGACGCGTGTCCTCTATAGACTGCACACTCCGCGCGCCGTTCTCCACGGTCCGCTCGACGCAGGCTGCGCGCACGGCGTGCGGTCCGCCCGCCCCGCCCCGCCATGCACCAGCCGAGCCTGATCGACGAGGGCCCCAAGAGCGCTGCGACCACGCCGATGATGGCGCAGTACCTGCGGGCCAAGAAGGAACAGCCCCACGCGCTGCTCTTCTTCCGCATGGGCGACTTCTACGAGCTCTTCGGCGAGGACGCGGTCACCGCCAGCCGCGAGCTCGGCATCACGCTCACGTCGCGCGACAAGGGCACGCAGGCGCTCCCCATGGCCGGAGTGCCCGTCAAGGCCCACGAAGCCTATTTGATGCGGCTCGTCCGCAAGGGCTTCAAGGTCGCGATCTGCGAGCAGATGGAGGACCCGCGCACGGCCAAGGGCCTCGTCGACCGCGCCATCGTGCGGGTGGTCACGGCCGGGACGATCACCGAGGAAGAAGCGCTCGACGCGCGCGCCAACAATTTCCTCGCCGCCCTGCACGTGCAGGGAGCCAAGGCCGGGCTCGCGTGGGTCGACGTGTCGACGGGGCGTTTCCTCGTGAGCGAGGTGCCCGCGCGTGAAGTCGAAGCCGAGCTCGCGCGCATTGGACCGGCGGAAGTGCTGTGCGCGGCGACACTCGGCGAGCGCGCGCCGGAGATCGCACGAGCGCTCGAGCGCATGCAGGGCCTGTGCCGCAGCGAGCGCGAGGAGTGGCGTTTCGAGCGCACGACGGCGCTGCGCGCGCTCGCGCGGCACTTCAAGGTGCAGACCGTCGAGGGCTTCGGTCTCGAGGAGGACTCGCACGCGGTGCCGGCCGCGGGCGCGCTGATCGAGTACCTCGAGGAAACGCAGCGTTCGGCCTGCGAGCACGTGCGGCGCATCGAGAAGGTCGAGACGTCGGAATTCCTCGTGCTCGATCGCGCGACTCGCTCGTGCCTCGAACTGGTCGTCACCCAGCGTGAAGGCCGCACGGAGGGCACGCTGCTCGAAGCGCTCGACGCCACGCTCACGCCGATGGGCGGACGGCTCCTGCGCGCGTGGCTGCTCGCGCCGCTGCGCCAGCCCGAGGCCATCCTGCACCGCCAACGCGGCGTCGCGGAGCTCGTCGACGGCCCGTTTCTGCGCGAGGACGTGCGCGAACTCCTGCGCGGCGTGCTCGACATCGAACGCCTCGTCGCCAAAGTCTCGACCGGCCGCGCCAACGCGCGCGACCTAGTCGGGCTCGCCAACTCGCTCGCGCTCGTACCGCAACTGCGCGCCAAGCTCGAGAACGTCTACTCGAAGATGCTCGGACAATTGCTCGCGCGGCTCGATCCGCTCGAGGACATCAGCGCGCGCATCCAGCGCACGCTGGTCGACGCGCCGCCGCTCTCGCTGAAAGACGGCGGCATGGTGCGACAGGGCTTCTCGACCGAGCTCGACCTGCTCGTGCAGATCGCCGGCGACGGCAAGACGTGGATGGCGCGTTTTCAGGCCGACGAAATCGCGCGCACGGGCATGGCGGGCCTCAAGGTCGGCTTCAACTCGGTCTTCGGCTATTACCTCGAGGTGCCGCGCGGTCAGGTCGATCGCGTGCCGGAGAGCTACATCCGCAAGCAGACCGTCAAGAACGCCGAGCGCTACATCACGGCCGAACTCAAGCAGTTCGAGGACAAGGTGTTGAAGGCCGAGGAGCGCTCGCGCGACCTCGAGTACCAGATCTTCAGCGAGCTGCGCGACGAGGTCGCGCGCCATGTCGGCCGCATCCTCGACACCGCCGACGCGCTCGCGAACGTCGATGTGCTCGCGGGCCTCGCCCAGCGCGCGGTCGAGCACCGCTACGTCGCGCCGCAGCTCGACAACGGCGACCTGCTCTCGATCGAGGACGGGCGCCACCCCGTGATCGAACGCATGAGCGGCGGCTCGAGCTTCGTGCCCAACGACAGCGTGCTCGACCGCGACGCGCGGCGCGTGACGATCCTGACCGGCCCCAACATGGCCGGCAAATCGACCTACATCCGCCAGACGGCGCTGATCGTGCTGCTCGCGCAGGTCGGCTCGTTCGTCCCCTCGCGCAAGGCCAAAATCGGCGTCGTCGACCGCATCTTCACGCGCGTGGGCGCGGCCGACGACATCAGCCGCAACGCCTCGACCTTCATGGTCGAGATGGTCGAGGTCGCGAACATCCTGAACAATGCGAGCGCGCGCTCGCTCGTCGTGCTCGACGAAGTCGGACGCGGCACGAGCACCTTCGACGGACTCGCGCTGGCGTGGTCGATCGTCGAGCACATCCACGACCGCATCGGCTGCCGCACGCTGTTCGCGACGCATTACCACCAGCTGGTCGAGCTCGCGACGCGCCTCCCGGGCGTGTGCAACAAGTCGGTCGCCGTGCGCGAATACCAAGACGAGATCGTGTTCCTGCACAAGATCGTCGACGGCGGCACCGATCGCTCCTACGGCATCCACGTCGCGCGCCTCGCCGGCGTGCCCGCGGACCTGCTCGAGCGCGCGCGCTCGATCCTGCGCGACCTCGAGGCCGACAACGAGGACCTCGTGCCGCGCATCTCGTCGCACACCGCCGGCGCCAGGGCGCCCACGGGCCAGCTGTCGCTGTTCGGCGCGTCGCCCTCGAAGGTCGAGGCCGCGCTCGCGCGTCTCGACCCCGACCAATTGACGCCGCTGCAGGCGCTCAACGAGCTACAGCGTCTGCGCGCTCTGCTCGGCGACGAGTGACGCGCATGGCGCGGCTGGTCTTCAGCTACCGCAATCCTGGTCGCTACGCGTTCAACGTGCTCGCGGGCGCGCTCGCGGACGAGCTCGCGCAAGGCGGCTTCGAGCTCGTCCTCGCGCGCACTCCCGCCGAGCTCGAGCGCGCGGTCGCCGTTCCGGTCGCGAGGGGCGAACCGACGCTCGTCGCGTGGAGCTTCTATTCGCCGAGCTTCCCCGAGTGCGCCGCGGAGCTCGCAGGTCTGCGCTCGCGCGTGCCTCGGGGCTGGCTCTCGCTCGCGGGCGGCGTGCACGCCACGGCCGAGCCCGAAGAGACCCTCGCGGCCGGCTTCGACTTCGTGGCCGTCGGCGAGGGCGAGCACGTGATCGTGGCCCTCGCGCGCGCGCTGCGATCGGCCGGTGATCTCGACCTGCTCGCGGCGTCGCTGCGCACCCTGCGAGGACTGTCGCACGCCTCCCACGGCGGCGTCGCGAGCGCCGGACGCGCCGAGAGCGTCGCCGAGCTCGACACCTTCGCGCCCTTCGATCCCGCACGCCGCCTGTTCGGTCCGATCGAGATCACGCGCGGCTGCATCTACGCCTGCAAGTTCTGCCAGACGCCCTTCCTCGCCAAGGCGCGCTTCCGCCATCGCTCGCCCGCGAACATCGCCCACTGGTCGGGCGAGATCGCTCATGCGGGACTGCGCGACGTGCGCTTCGTGTCCCCCACTTCGCTCTCCTACGGCTCGCCGGACGAGAACGTGAACCTCGCGGCGATCGAAGATTTGCTCGCGCGCGTGCGCGAGGCCATCGGCCGCGACGGACGCATGTACTTCGGCACCTTCCCGAGCGAAGTCCGGCCGGAGCACGTGACGAGCGAGGCGCTCGCCCTGCTGCGACGCTACGTCGACAACGACAACCTCGTGATCGGAGGGCAATCGGGCAGTGAGCGCGTGCTGCGCGCGAGCCACCGCGGCCACGACGTCGAGGCCATCGTGCGCGCCGTGCGCACCTGCGCCGAACACGGCTGGAAGGCGAACGTCGACTTCCTGCTCGGCTTGCCGAGCGAGGAGCCCGATGACGTCGCCGCCACGCTCGCGCTCGTCGAACGTCTCGTCGCGCTCGGCGCCAAGGCCCACGCGCACACGTTCATGCCGTTGCCGGGCACGCCGTTTCGCCGCGAGGACGCTGGCTCGGTCGCGGAACCAACGCGCAAGCGCCTCGAGTCGTTCGAAGGCTCCGGCACCCTGTTTGGCCAGTGGCGCAGACAGGAGTCGATCGCCCGCGAGCTCGCGGAGCGCCGCGCTCGTCACGCGCACCAAAGCTCGCACCGAGCGGCGCGGCCCTGAGCCGCGCGCCCCACACCACAGAGCACCGGAGTGCGGGGCGCGTTCTCCGTCGCACGCCTATCAGGGGCAAACCGTGTTGGCGCGCCGCGGCGTCGCGCAATCGGCGTTCGACGGACTGATGTTCATGATGCCAACGCACCAGTTGTCGCCGTCGTCGTTGGACACCACGTCGACGAGCGCGCGGTCGAGCGACAGCGACTTGCCAGGCGTGTCGGGCCAGTAGATGCCGTCGTCGTACAGCACGACGTCGACGAACAGCCCCTGCGAATCGAGGATCTGAATCGAATCGGCTGCGTTGGCGAGCTGAAACGACGAGTACTTGTAGTCGACGGGCACTCCGCCGTTGGTCGCGATGTTGGCGTTGTTCCCGAGCACGAAGTACGAGCGGGAAGGCACGATCACCGGCCCGCTCGCCGACTGGATCAGATGGTTGTTGCCCGTGCCGTCCGTCAACAGCCAGCCCGTGAGATCGATGGCCTGCGACGAGACGTTGCGCACCTCGAACCACTCGCCCATGGCATCCGAGACGGTCGTCGGGTCCTTCATGATCTCGGTGATCACGAGCGCGCCGGAAGTGAGCACGAACCCGGGCGCCTGCGGAAACGACGCGGCGGACGGAATCGTCAGGGCGAGCCGTGCGCGAGCGAGCGACGATCGACGCATCTGGCAGGTGGCGCGCACGGGCGAAGGAGCGCGCCAGTTGCGCTCGATGACGCGCGCGTTGCCGCGACCATCGAGGCGCACGAGCTCGCGCGTCGGCCGAGCGTGCTCGCTCTCGAACGACACAAGCGCCCAACCGAAGGCCTCACCGCCGCGCAGTTCGAGCGCGAAACCCCGCTGCACGGGGCTGGCGCCAAAGGCCAGCTCGAACTCCGGCTCGCGCGTGTGCGCCAGCTCGTGCGCCAGCGGCTCGAGCCGGTCCTCGAAGGCCGCATCCTCGAGCTCGGCGTGCACCGGCGAGCGGACCTCGCTCGCACCGAACGAACCACCGATCGCCGCCAACACTGCCAACCAGCCAGCTTGCATGGATCTCCTCGCTTCTTCTCCGGCGAAGTGGAACCGCCGCGCGCCTCCGTGGCACGCCACGTCCCTCCGCTCGCCCCCCCGTCGCTCGGCCAGCGCGCTGGTCGCGGCGAAAACGCTGAAAAGTCACCGAAAAGGACGCGCGGTCCGGCGCCGCAAGAGCGCGGGCCGAAGGATGAAAAGGAGGTGGCCGTTCGGCGCTCCCCACTCCGCGAGGCCCTTGACGCGGCCGCGTGACCGCCGGGGGGCAGACTACTTCGCCAGCAGGCGTACTCGAGCCTGCCCCCAAGTCGAGGCCAGTCGTGATGTCGGATCCGGGGAGGGTTGAAATTCGAGGGGAACGGCTAGCTGGCGTTGACGGCCCAGACTCTGCTCGGAGGCCACGGCCTCCGAGCAGAGTTCGAAGAAGCGCTCGGGGCCGTGACCTCCCAGCGAGGTGTGGGAACGGACGAGGTTGTAGTCCTGACGCCAGTCTTCGATCAGCGTCCGGGCGTCGTCGAGGGTCGTGAAGTGGCGCTGGTTCACACACTCGTCGCGGAAGCGGGCGTTGAAGCGCTCCGCGTGCGCGTTCTGGATCGGCTTGCGCGGTTCGATCCACACGAGCTCGATCCCACGGCGCCCCGCCCACTCGACGATGGCCCGCGACGTGAATTGGGGACCGTTGTCCATCACGAGCCTGCCCGGCTTGCCGTAGCGGTCGATCGCGCGGTCCAGAGCACGCGTCACCCGCTGACCCGAGATCGACGTGTCGACCTCGAGGACCGGGCAACGTTTCAGGTAGTCATCCACGACCGTCAAGGTCCGGGAGGCTCTGCCCCCCAGTGTCAGGGTAGTTGTCGCCTCGTCGGCTGAGGGGTCCCATCGCGGGGCGTGGCGCCGGGATGGGCTCAGCCGGGCACGCCCGCAGGGCGGGTCGTGGACTGTCGCATGGGCGCCAGAGAAACAAGTCAGCGACCGAAGGAGGCGGGCGCGTTAGGGCGGGGGGCGCTCGGTGCGCTCGCGCAGGCGTTCGCGGATTTGGAAGCTGACGAGGCCCTTGCGGGCGGCGCGGGGGGCGGGGAAGCGCTCGAAGGCGCGGAGCAGGGCTTGGGCGACGGCGGACCAGTCGCCGTCGACGTGCGTGGGCCACGGGACCACGGCGATCGGAGTCGGAGCGTTGCGGTCGGTGAGGATCGCGTCGCGCAGCGCCTCGTCGCGCACGAGGAAAGCGTCGCCGAAGCGCACGATCGAGCGGTTGAGGGGCGAGGCGCCGTCCCGCGCACCGGCCCAACCCTCGCGCGCACCCTCGAACCCACCCTCCTCGAAACCCGCGCGCAGGCCGCGCCAGCCGCCGCGCGCGATCGCGGGCGCGAGCGCGTGAGCGAACGTGCGCAGGCGCCAGTCGTGCAGCGCGACGCAGCCGCCGAGGTTGCGCACCAGCGGAGCCATGAAGGCGTGCTCGAGCGCGTCGTCGACGCAGTACAGCACTTGATCGAAGTCCCTCGGCACCAGCGCGCTCGCCGACCGCGTCGGCGCGCCGAGCCAGTCGAGGCCAGCCCGAGAGCGCTCGACGAACACCGAGATTTCCGCGCGCTCCCGCAGCTCCAAAACGAGCGAGCGCACCCCCTGCGCGTGCTCCCCCTGCGCGTCCCAGGGCACCGTGACCAGCGCGAGTTTCACGCGCCCGCGGTCAGGATCTCGACGCCGTCCGGCCCGAGATAGAGCGAATGCTCGGTCTGCGCGACCATCACGCCCTCGGCCTCGACGAGCGGCGGGTAGCGCATGAGCGAGCCCTGCCGCGCGAGCTTGGAGAGCGTGTCCTCGACGACCTCGGGATCGCGATGGCGGAAGTAGCGCCGCGCGATCGGCAGGCCGCGCCACGCCTCGATGTCGCGCAAGACGTCTCGGTCGAGGCCCTTGGCCTTCATCGGCGGTCGGACCATCATGAACACTTCGGCCTTGCCGCGCTCGACGATGTAACCCTTGCCCGTGCAGGCGAAGGGCTCGATCGCGAACACCATGCCTTGCTTCAGGCGCCCGCCGCCGGTTTCACTCTGATTGGGAATTTGCGGCGGCGTGTGGACCTTCCAGCGCCCGAGCCCGTGGCCGGTGAGGTTGCGCACAGGCTGGTAGCCGGCGGCGACGATCGTGCGCTCGATGGCGGCGCCGATCTCGCCCACGGCCACGCCCTCCGCGACCGTGGAGATCGCGGCAGCGAGCGCGTCGGAGCTCGCCTTGATCAGCTTCTGCCAACGACCGTCATCGCTCAGGTCGACGCTGATCGCAGTGTCCGCGACGTAGCCGTCGACGTGCACGCCGATGTCGACCTTGACGCAGTCGCCGTGCTCGTAGCGCGTCGGGTCGTCCCAGCCGGTGCAGTAGTGCGCCGCGATCGAATTGCGCGAAGACTGCGCCGGAAAACCAGGCTGCGCACCGCGCTGGCGGATGAGGTCCTCGACCGACTCGAGGATGTGGCGAATCTCGACCCCGGGCTTGATGTTCTGGGAGGCCCACCGCCGGCACTCGGCGGCGATGCGGCCGGCCTTGCGGAAGCTCTCGAGCGCCACCTTGTCCTTCGGATCGATCATGCGGCGAGCGAGGATACGGGGGGCTCCAATGGGCGGCAATCCGCGCGGGCACGGCGATGGGAAGGACTTTCCACCGCTCGCTCAGGTTGGCGGACGCAACGGCCGAAGGTGGAGGGCGTGCTGCACTCTGGGATCGTCCCGTCCGTCGCGCTGCTCTTGTTGGGCGAAATCGCAGGCGGTTGCCGCGTGGTGAGCGAGGAGGCGCCCGCCGGCCTGCTCGCGGCCCGCCCGCTCGTGCTCAACCGGCGTCGCACGTGGGAGATCCGGCGCGCGAACGAACCGCTCGGGCACGTGCTCGAGCTCGCGGCGGACGCACGCGATGGTCAACCGGCCGCACGCTGTTTTTCCGTGCGCAACACGCTCGGTCAGGAGCTCGGCCGCATCGACGGCCTCGGTCGCGCGTGGCGCCACGAGCTGTTTGCGAACGAACCCGCGTGGGTGGGAAGCGGCACTCTGGCCGAAGGCGCGGCCGCGATCCTCGCGAGCGACGCGCCGATCGAGCTGATCGAGCTCGCCGCCGCGCCTTGACCGTGCGCGAGGGGGCGGGCTGCGCGCAGGCGGGCATTCCTTGCGGCGCTCCGCCCACGCCTTTCCCGCATCCGGCGCTCCACCGCTCGGATCTGCGCACTCGGCTAAGGGAAGCCCGGGGTCAGGGCGAAAACAAGCCGTCAGGACCCCCATCCCCCCACACGTCTCACATCCTCCGCTGCGCTCTCCCAACCATGATCAAGCTGGCTGCTGGTGAACAGATTGGCAACTATCAGGTGCGCGAGTTCCTCGCGCGCGGAGGTTTCGGGCTCGTGTACCTCGCGACCGACCCCAAGGGCGAGCTCGTGGCGCTCAAGCTCGGCGACATCGCCGGCGGTGGCCGCTACGTGACGCGCTTCATGGACGTGACGAGCGAGCGTCGTCCCGACGGCATTTCGCCCGACGAGACTCCGGCCGAGGCGATCTTCTTCCGCAAGGACGGGGCGCGCATCGACTTCCTCGACGCGCAGGAGATCGACGCCATGGTGAAGACCGAGGGCGACTTGCTGCGCCGCTCGCGCCACCAGAACCTGATCGGCGTGCGCGAAGTGTTCCAGCACGAGGGCCGCAACGTGCTCGCGCTCGACTACGTGCGCGGCAAGACGCTGCGCGAGAAGATCCGCGCGCTCGAGGGCATCCGACTCAACTGGTTCCTGACGATCGTGCGCGCGCTCCAGAAGACGGCCAAGGCTGGCGAGCTCGCGTACCACGGCGATCTCAAGCCCGAGAACATCCTCGTCAAGCCCTCCGGCGCGGTCGTGATGATCGACCCGGCCATGCGCGGCGACGAGCGCAACGTGATCACCACCACGCCGCACTACAACCCGCTGCTCCTGCGCGACCAGAAGGCGGACGTGATGGGCATCGGCGTGATGCTGTACGAGATCCTCACGGGCGTGCTGCCCTTCGACGAAGTGCCGTGGCAATACGCCGGGCGCGAGCAGGGCGGCGAGGTCGAGCGCCTGTCGCTCTCCTACTTCCTCTCCTATCCCCCGCCGCGCGACCTCAACCCCAACACACCCGAGCCGCTCGCCAAGCTCATCTACCGCTGCCTGACGGTGATGGACTACGGCCTCGCCGAGCTCGAGGCGGATCTGGTCGATTTCCTGCGCCGCGACTGATCCGCGGCGCGTTGAACACGATTGCGCCGCGATTGATCCGCGGCGCGTTGAACACGACTGCGCCGCGACTGATCCGCGGCGCGTTCGCGACGCCAGCGGGGCGTTCTCAACACGCGCAGCGGGTTGCATCCGATCGAAATCAAGGAGCGCGTCGAGCCCGCGGGGCCCGGCGCGCTCCGATGCTTGCGAAAGCGCCCGTTTTCAGGCGTTGACCGGTGCCTTGCGGCCAGCGGCGATGCGCTGCTCGGCGAGACGGTCGGCGGCCACGTGGGTCGAGAGCCGCTGCTCGCGCGCGATGGCGAACACCTGACGCAGGTTGTCGTAGACGCGATCGATCTTCGCCACGGCCTTAGCCTCGTCGTAGCCGCCCGGGAGCAGCTCGAACGACACGTTGATGATGCCACCCGCGTTGATCACGTAGTCGGGCGCGTACAGGATGCCCTTCTGGCGCAGCACGTCGCCGTGGCGCGGCTCGAGCAGTTGGTTGTTGGCCACACCCGCGATCGCCTTGCACTTGAGCTGCGGAATCGTCGCGTCGTTGAGCGTCGCGCCGCGTGCACAGGGCGAGTACACGTCGCAGGGAACGTCGAGGTGCTCGGCGTCGGACACGCCCTCGAAGCGAAAGCGCTCGCACAGCTCCTGCACGCGCCGCTCGTTGATGTCGCAGATGATCACGTGCGCACCGGCCTCGTGGAGCAGTTCCGCGAGGCGTCCGCCGACGGCGCCGACGCCTTGGATCAGCACGCGACGGCCCTTGAAGCTCGGGCTGCCGAAGGCCTCCTCGAGCACGGCGCGCATGCCGTGGAAGGCGCCGCGGGCGGTGTAGGGGCTGGGGTTGCCCGAGCCGCCCATGTCGCGCGAGAGACCCGTGACCCACTTGGTCGTGCGGCGCACGGTGACGAGGTCCGCGACGCCGATGTTCATGTCCTCGGCGGTGATGTACTTGCCGCCGAGCGACTCGACGAAGCGGCCCATGGCCTCGAAGAGCGCCTCGCTCTTGAGCTTGGGATCGCCGATCACGACGGACTTGCCGCCGCCGAGGCCGGTGTCCGCCACCGCCGACTTGTAGGTCATGCCCTTGGACAGGCGCAGCACGTCGAACAGGGCCTCTTCCTCGTTCTTGTAGGGCAGCATGCGCATGCCGCCGAGCGAGGGGCCGAGGGTGGTGTCGTGAACCGAAATGAGGGCGTGGAGGCGCGAGGTCGGGTCCGTGCAGCGGACGACCCTTTCGTAGCCATCGACACGGATCTCGGAGATCTGCATGGGTGAGCGGGAGGCGGAGCGGACTCGGTTTGGGGGCGAGGCGGGTCAGGAAGTCCCGCGGGGGCAAAGAGGATACGGCGCACGCTCGCGACAGGCCACCCACCCCCCACGGACGGCCCCCTGCGAGCGGTTTTCGAGCCGCGCGAGCCATCCGCGGACCGAGCGGCGCTTGCAGCGACACAAGTCGCTCCCCGATCGGTCCGAAACGGGATTCCCTAGGACCACCCTTGCGGCGCGACCACATGGGCTGGTACTCCCCTGCCCACGCATGAAGCATCTCGTCATCGTCGAGTCGCCGACCAAGGCGAAGAAGCTCAAGGACTACCTCGGCCGCGACTACATCGTCGAGGCGAGCATCGGCCACATCCGCGACTTGCCCAACCGCGCCAGCGAAATGCCCGAGAAGATCCGCAAGCAACCTTGGGCGCGGCTGGCGATCGACATCGAGAACGACTTCACCGCCTACTACGTGGTGCCGCCCGAAAAGAAGGCCCACGTCGCCAAGCTGCGCAAGCTGTGCGAGGACGTCGACCACGTCTATCTGGCGACCGACGAAGACCGCGAGGGCGAGGCCATCGCGTGGCACCTGCTCGAGGTGCTGAAGCCGAAGGTGCCCGTGTCGCGCATGGTGTTCAACGAGATCACCAAGGACGCGATCCTGAAGGCGGTCAGCAACGCGCGCGAGGTCGACCTGAAGCTCGTGCGAGCGCAGGAAGCGCGGCGCATTCTCGACCGGCTCTACGGCTTCGAAGTCACGCCGCTCTTGTGGCGCAAGATCGCGAAGGGCATGTCGACCGGCCGCGTGCAGTCGGTCTCGGTCAAGCTGCTCGTCGAGCGCGAGAAGGAGCGCATGGCGTTCGTCTCGGCGAGCTGGTGGGACGTCGACATGAAGCTCGCCAAGCAAGGCGAGGCGTTCGACGCGACGCTCGTCTCGATCGGCGGGCGCAAGCTCGCGCGCGGCGGCGAGTTCACGGAGAAGGGCGAGCTCAAGGCGAAGGATGCGCTGGTGCTCGACGAGGCGGCGGCGACGAAGCTCTCGAGCGCGCTCGCTCCGGCCAACTTCACGGTCGAGGACGTGCGGCGCGAGGCCAAGACGAGCTCGCCGCGCGGGCCGTTCACGACCTCTACGTTCCAGCAGGACGCGGGCCGCAAGCTCGGCCTGCGCGCGCAGGAAGCCATGCACGTTGCGCAGCAGCTGTACGAAGGCGGCTACATCACCTACATGCGTACGGACTCGACGGCGCTCTCGGGCGAGGCGATCCACGCTGCCCGCACGCTCGTCGCCGAGCGCTATGGCGAGGACAACCTGCCGCCGAAGCCGCGCTTTTACGGCAACCAGAAGTCGAAGGGCGCGCAGGAGGCCCACGAGGCGATCCGCCCAGCGGGTTCGCGTTTCCGGCTGCCCGAGGAAGTGGCGCGCGAAGTGTCGGACATCGAGGCGCGCGTGTACGACCTGATCTGGAAGCGCACGGTCGCCTGCCAGATGGTCGACGAGCGCTTCACGGTCGTCACCGCGACCCTCGCGAGCGATGTCGCCGGACACGGCAAGGTGCTCGCGCAGGCGAAGGGTCGCACGACGGAGTTCGCCGGCTATCGCCGCGCCTATGTCGAGGGCTCCGATGATGTGGAGAAGGCCCTCGATGAGCGCGAGAGCGTGCTGCCGCCGCTCGACCGCGGCGAGCGCGCGTCGGTGTACGAGGCCAAGCCCTCGGGACACCGCACGACCGCGCCCGCGCGCTTCACGGAAGCATCGCTCGTCAAGCGGCTCGAGGAGCTCGGCATCGGTCGTCCGTCGACCTACACGAGCATCATCGACACGATCACGGACCGCGAATACGCGGCCGTGCGCGACAAGACGCTGATTCCCACTTGGCGCGGCTTTGCGATGGTGCACTTGCTCGAGCTGCTCGAGCCGGTGATCGTCGACTACGCCTTCACGGCCGGCATGGAAGAGGAGCTCGACCGCATCGCGGAGGGCGAGCTCGACTACGTCGCATTCCTCAGGGACTTCTGGACCGGCACGAAGCCCGGCCTCGGCCGCGCGCTCGGCGACCGCGCCGCGGAAATCAATCCGCGCGAAGTCGGCGCTCAGGTGCTCGGCGAGCTCGACGGCGAGCCGCTCGTGCTGCGCGTGGGACGCTACGGCCCCTATGTGCAGCACAAGGATCGTCGCGCCACGGTGCCGACGGGACTCGCGCCCGACGAGTTGACGCTCGCGCGCGCGATCGAGCTCGTCGAGACCTCGCAGAAAGCCGCGGCACCGCTCGGCTTCTCGGCGGACGGCAAGCCCGTGTACGTGCGCAACGGACGCTTCGGCTTCTTCGTGCAGCTCGGCGACGATCCGCCGGTCGACGAGGAAAAGCCCAAGCCGAAGAAGCGCGTCTCGAAGAAGCAGGGCGCCGAAGCCGCGGCGGCACCGGAGGAACCGAAGGCCGAAAAGCCCAAGCGCGCCTCGCTCTTCAAGGGCATGAAGCCGGAGACGCTCT
>VGZD01000005.1 GCA_016872715.1 Planctomycetota bacterium | reverse complement strand
CGGCTCCTCGAACAGGTGCTGCTCGTGTATCCGGAGTTCCGCGACGCCCAGTCGCAGCTCGATTCCCTGCGCGCTCTCCCCAGCGGCGACGAGCCGACTGCCGACGAGCCGACTGCCGACGAGCCGACTGCCGACGAGCCGACTGCCGACGAGCCGACTGCCGACGAGCCGACTGCCGACGAGCCGCGAGACCCGCGCGGGTCCTGAGCCCTCGCCCTCGCCAGTGCCCTCGCCAGCACCCTCGTTCTAGGGCGCGCTCGCGCGCTTGCGCAGCGCGAGCGTCGTCGCGAGCGCGCCGAGCAGCGAGAGCTCGACCCACGGGTGCAGGCTGACGCGCGCGAACTCGCCGTGCCAGACGACGAGCGACCAATACAGGTAGGCGAGCCATGGCGCCGCGAGCAGCGTCAGCCCGTTTCTGAGCGAGAGCAGCGGCGGCGCGGGCGGCTCGCTCATCGGAGCAATCCCCGCCGCGGCTTGCGCTCGATCGAACTCGTCGAGTTCCGCGGACGCGCGGTCGACGAGGCGCTGGTTTTCCTTCAGCGCGCGCAGCTCCTCTTGCAGCGCCCACAGGTTGAGCGCCACGGCGCCGATGCCGACGATCCAGTGCCACATCGGCGAGATGCCCAAGCCGCGCGAGCTGTAGCCGAGCACTCCGGCGGCGACGATCGACGCGGCGCCGAGGCCGGCGAGGGGATAGGCGCGCTTGCGACTGAAGAACGAGTTGAGCTCGGCGAGGAAGCTCTCGGAGAGCCGCCGCGCGCGAATCGCCTCCCGCAGCACGCGCCCCGTGACGAGCATGAACAGGATCACGAGCGTGTGCACGCCGACGCCGAGGATCGCGGTGAGCAGACCGGCCCACAGGTGGCGCTTCGATCCGTCGAAGGCGAGGCCGAGCACGGCCGTCGCGAGCAGCGCGGGCGCGAGCAGCAGCGCGCCCGCGAGGAAGTAGTGCCACATGCGCATCGCAGGCCGAAGATTATGCGGATCGAACGCTCGCGAGCGCCATGCGCACCTGATCGGGGCCGATCTCGCGCATGCACACCGGTCCCTGCGGATGCTTGCACGCGCGCGCGAGGCACGGTGCGCAGGCGGGCTGCGCGGCCGCGCGCACCGCGCGGTGAACGCCGCTGCCCGCGATCGGCCACGGACCAGTGCGCAGGTGGCTGTGGGGGCCGCAGAGCACCGTCACCGCCAGTCCGCAGGCAGCGGCGAGGTGCGTGGGTCCGGTGTCGCCGCCGACGTAGTGGACGCCCGCGTCCGCCGCGGTCGAGAACAACGCCGCGAGCTCGCGCAGGCCACGCTGGCCGACCCAGTGCGCCACGTGGGCGAGCTGCTCGGTGCGCGCGCGCAGCTCCGCGCCCTCGCGCTCCTCGGCCGGACCGGAGAGCGCGAGTACGCGCCGACCCTCGCGCGCGAGTGCCGCGAGCAACTGCGCGCACTGTTCGAGCGGCCAACTGCGCAGGTCGCGCGCGGGCGACAGCTGCAGGATCACGTCGCCGCGCCCGAGTTCGAACTCGCGCAGGCGCTCGCGGCCCGCGCGCAGCTCGCTCGACGAGAGCGCGGGATCGCGGCGCGGCATCGCGTTCGCGCCGAAGTGGCGAGCGAGGGCCAGGGTGCGCTCGAAGGCGTGCTCGCCCGCGGCGGGCGCCGCCGACTCGGTGAGCGCGAAGCGTCCGAGCGGCTCGCGCCAATCCTCGCGCGCGAGGCCGACGCGTCGCGCGGCGCCGGTGCAGGCGAGCGCGAAGCCGCTCTTGAGGTTGCCCTGCGCGTCGACGGCGAGATCGGGCGCGAACTCGGACAGCTCGCGGCGCAGCTCGAGCCAGCCGCGCAGACCGGCGCGGCGCTCGAAGCGGATCGTGCGCGCGAGTCCGGGCAGCGGCTCGAGCAGCGGCGCGAATTCGCGCTGCACCACCCACGCGAGTTCGGCGCGGGGAAAGCGCTCGCGCAGCGCGTGGAACAGCGGCAGGGCGAGCACGACGTCCCCGAGGTGCGAGAGGCGCACGAGCGCGATGCGGCGCGGCGCGGGAGCGTCGGTGGAGGCCACGGGCGGGGTGGTTGCGGGAGGGCGCGGGGAGTGGGATGCTCGCGCGCGATGATACGCGGCCGCAGGGTGCGCCGCGCGCAGCCGTGATCCGCCGCATCTCGACCAAATTCCTGCTCGCCGTGCTGGCCGCGGTCGTGCTGCCGTTCCTCGCGCTCGCGCTGTTCGTCGAGACGCAGATGGCCGGGCGGCTGTCGAAGGACGTGGTGCTCTACTCGCTCAAGAGCCTCGCCGCGGACCTCGCCGTGCGCGTCGACCGCGACATCGAGGAGTTCAACTCGACCACGGCGCTGCTCGCGGCGGATCCCGGCAGTTACCTCGCGATCGACGAGGCGGCGCGCGAACGCCGGGGCGAGCTCGACGGCGAGCAAGCGAGCGTGCGGCGCTTGATGCGCGACACGCAGGTGCAGCAGTTCGACAACTGGGTGCTCGCCAAGCGCGACTACGACCTGTTGATGCTCGTCTCGGCCGACGGGCGCTTCGTCGTCGCCAACACCGTGGGTCGCTCGGGCCTTGGCCTTTCCGAGGACGTGCTCGACCTGCTGCGCTCGCGCGACCATTCGCAGGACGTCTGGTTCGAGGCCGCGCGCAACGGTCAGGCGTTCCGCATCGATCAGCACCGCTCGGTATTGCTTCCGCCTCGCCACGCCGAGCCCGCGCATCCCGAGAACTTCCACATCGCTTTCTCCGCGCCCGTGTACTGGCCCGCGGACGCCGCGCAACCCGAGCGCTCGGGGCAGTTCCTCGGAGCGCTGTGCGTGCTCGTCAACTGGGCGCGCATCCAAGAAGAGGTCGAGAGTCCCGTGCTCAAGAGCTACTTCCAAGGCCTCGTCGGACCCGACGAATTCCCTTCGGCCTACGGCTGGATCTGGGCCTCCGATGCCGACACGATCCTCGCGCACCGCGATCCGAGCCTGTACGGTCAGAGCGTCTCGACGAGTCCGCGCATTCGCCTGCCGGAGCTGAGCCGCGCCGCGCGCGCGTCCGACTGGGGCCTGTATCCCGAGTACGAGTACGCCGGACGGCGCAAGAACGCGGCCTTCAAGCACACGCATCCCGTCACGGCCGATGGGTTTGGCTGGATCGTCGGCGTCGGCATCGACAACGACGACATCTTCGAGGGCGTGCGCGAGCTGCGCGCGCAACTGTTTCAAGTCACGGCGCTCGTGCTGCTCGTGAGCGTGCTGTGGACGATGTTGGTCGCGCGTCGCACGACGGCGCCGGTGCTCGAGTTGCGCGAGCAGGTGCTCAAGGTGGCGGGCGGCGACCTCGCGGCGCGCAACGCCGTGCGCGGTCGCGACGAGCTCGGCGAGCTCGGGCGCGAGCTCAATCGCATGACCGACGAGATCCGCGACAGCCGCGAGAAGCTCGTGCGCGCGGAGAAGGAAGCGGCGTGGCGGGAGATGGCGCGGCAAGTCGCGCACGACATCAAGAACCCGCTGACGCCGATTCAAGTGTCCGCCGAGCTGTGCAAGCGCGCGCACGACGAGCGGAGCAAGGAATTCGAGCGCATCTTCGAGCGCACGATCGAGATCACGCTGCGGCAGGTCGCGCACCTGCGCGAGGTGGCGGGCGACTTCCACGCGCTCACGGGAGTGCGCAAGGACGCGCTCGTGCGTGTCGATGTGGGCGCGATGCTCACCGAGGTGCTCGAGCTCTATCGCGCGCTCTCGATCGAGCGCGGCGTAGCGATCGAAGCGCAGATCCAAGGCGCGCTCGTCCTCGCGGACGCCTCGGCGCTGCGGCGCGTGCTTCAGAACCTCGTCTCGAACGCCTTCGAGGCGATGCCGCAGGGCGGAATGCTCGTCGCCAGCGTGCAGCGCGAGGGTGGCGAGGCGCGCATCACACTGCACGACAGCGGAGAAGGTCTCTCCGCGCAGGCGCAGGCGCGGCTCTTCGAGCCGTACTTCACGACGCGCAGCCAGGGCACGGGGCTCGGCCTCGCCATCGCGCGACGCGTGGTGGAGGATCTCGGCGGGTCGATCGAGCTGCACAACGTCGAGCCGGGTCGGGGCGTGCTCGCAACGATGCGCCTGCCGCTCGCGGAGGGCGCGTGAAGCCCCGCGTGTTCGTCACGGGCGCGACGGGTTTCGTCGGTGCGGAGCTGGTGCGGCAGCTCGTAGGCGCTGGACACGAGGTCGATGTGCTCGCCCGCGCGAGCTCGGATCGCTCGCTGCTCGCGGGCCTGCCGGTGCGCTGGCGCGAGGGCGAGCTGGACTCGGCGCCGGCCGTGGACGACGCGCTCGCGCAACTCGTCGCCCGCGGCGGCGAGAGCTGGGTCGTGCACTCCGCGGCCGTGATCAGCTATGCGACGCGGGATGCCCTGCTGCAGCGGCGCGTCAACGTCGAAGGCACGCGCAACGTGCTCGCGGCCTGCCGCCGACACCGCGTGACGCGCGTGCTGCACGTGAGCTCGGTCGTCGCGGTCGGACACGCCCGACCGCGCGAGCTGCTCGACGAGGACGCCGCCTACAACGGCGCACAGCTGCGCTGCGCCTACGCGGACACCAAGCGCGCGGCCGAGGAACTCGCCCTCGAGGCCGCGCGCGAGCTCGACCTGGTGGTCGTCAATCCCGGCGCGATCTTCGGCACGTCGCCGCGCGCGCCCAACACGATCAAGTTCCTGCACCAGCTCGCGCACGGTCCGTGGATCCCGTTCACGCCGCCGGGCTCGCTGTCCGTGGTCGGCGTGCGCGACGTGGCTCGCGGCTGCGTGCTCGCTCTCGAGCGAGGCGCGCGCGGCCGCCGCTACCTCTTGTGCGAATCGGCGTGGAGCTCGCTCGAGTCGTTCCAACTCGCGGCGCGTTTGCTCGGCGTGCGCGCGCCCACGCGCAGCGCGAGCGCGGCGCTGTGGAAGTCGATCGAGCTCGGAGCGCGCATCGTCGACCTCGTGGCGCCGCCCAAGCTGCTCACCCCGACCGCGGTGCGCATGCTCGGCGCCCACTTCCGCTTCGACGCGCGCCGAGCGCGGGCGGAACTCGGCTGGCAGCCCGAGCCGTTCGAGGACGTGCTCCGCGAGACGATCGCGGCGCTGCGCTCGCGCGGCGAGCTGTAGCGAGAGCCGCGCTACTCGGTGTTCCCTCCGCGCGGCATGGCGCGGCGCAGCAGGAGGCGCGCGCGATGGGGGAGCCTGCGCTCGAGCAGGTTGATGGCGCGCGCGGCGCGCACGCTGGCGAGGCCGAGCAGCACCAGCCCCGCGATGTAGAACGGGACGCCCGTGACCACCGGCACGAGCCAGCCGATCACGCCGAGCACCATGCACACGCAGCCCAGCGTGAACAGCGCGGTGCGCTTCCACGTGGGGTAGCCACTGTCGCGCTCGGGGAGCAGGTCCGGCAGGTCCGACATGCAGTCCTATTCGACCCGGAGAGTTCCGCAGGCGAGCCGCTCGTGCAAGTTCTGGGGCGGGATTTTCGCGCTCAGGGCTCGGCGCGTGCCGCGCTCGCTCGCGCGTGGCTAACCTGTGACGACCCATGAAGTCCACGCCCGCCGATCCGCGCCGCCTTGGCCGCGCCCGCCCGCTCGTCTTGGCGCTCGTCGGTCTCGCCGCGACGCTGGCGGGCCTGTGGTGGGCGCTGCGCACTCCCTGCGCACAGACGCTCGTGGCGCAGGCCGATGCGGCCGCGATGGATCCGAACGTGCCGCGCTCAGAACCGCTCGAGAACCCCGAAGCAGCGGCGGCGGAGCGCGTCGACACGCGCGCGCCCGAGGTCGTGGGCGACGGCTACACACTCGTGCCGCACGTGCGGCTCACGGGCGCGGGCACGTTGAGTGGACGCGTGCTCGATCGCGCCAGCGGCGAGCCGGTCGCCGGCGCCGGGGTCGAGCTGCTCACGCTGCCGCCGGTCGGGCAGGAGTTTTTCGGTCGCGTGCTCCGCATGGCGAAGACCAGCGCTGCGTATGCGACCCGCACGCAGGCCGTCGCGGTCGCCGCGAGCGAGGCCGACGGGACGTTTGTGTTCAGCGGCGTGCGCGCTGGCACGTACTACGTCCAAGCGCGCGGCGCGTGGTCGGTCCCCGACAACGTCGTGCGCGCGAAGGTGGCGGCCGCGGGAGACGGCGGAGGGCTCGATGTGTTCGTGCGCCGCGGCGGGCGCGTGATCGGACGCGTGGTGACGCCGCTGGGGCGAGCGGTCGTCGGCGCCGAAGTGATGCTCACGCTCGGACCCGGCAATGCGATCGAGAGCCTGCGCAGCGGCGACGTGTGCTTCGCGAAGGCGCGCACGGATGAGCAGGGCGGCTTCGTGCTCGCGGGCGTGCCGCCGGGCGAGGGCTACGACCTCACGGCGTCGGGCGCGGGCTTCGCGCTGTCGCACGCGCTCGACCTGCGCGTGGTCGCGGGACAAGACACGCTCGCCACGATCGAGGCGCGCTCGGGCGGCAACGTCGCGGGACGAGTGGTGTCGCGCGCAGCGGACGGAGCGCTCGGCGCCGCCATCGCGGGAGCGCACGTCGCCGTCGCGCCGCGCGGCCTGCGCGACCTGCAATTCGCCGAGGAATTGCTGCTTCAGAGCCACGTCGTGACGGGCGCCGACGGGACCTTCCTCATCGAGCACGTGCCAGCGGGGGAGTTCGATCTCGTCGGCGTCGCGGATGGGCACGTGCCGGCCAAGGGCCCGCGCGCGCTCGTCGTCGAAGGCGTGATCGCGCGCACCGACGACTTCGAGTTGCCGACCGGTCCGCGCGTCGCCGGTCGCGTGCTCGACAGCTCCGGCGCTCCGCTGGAGGGCGTGACCGTGCGCTGGAATTCGGTCGACTTCCGCAACTTCGACTTCGACTTCAGCTTCGCGCCCCTGCTCGCCACCGCGATCGAAGGCTTCGAGTATCCCAAGAGCGATGCCGATGGCCGCTTCGTCGCGGGCGCGTTCGCGGGCGAAGCGCCGTACCGCGTCGAGTTCTACAAGTCGGGCTTCGAGGACACGCACCACCGCTGGGATCCCTCGCAAGAGCCCGAGGGCTTCGAGGTGCGCATGGAGCGCGGCGGCGCGATCGAGGGCATCGTGATCGACGCCTCGCGCAAGCAGCCGGTGACGAGCTTCACGATCGAGACCACCGATCGCGTCGAAGTGCAGGCGGACGCGCCCGGCAACGCCAATCCCTTTTCGGGCGGCTTGCTCGTCGAGCACGCGCAGGGCAAGTTCCGCATCGATCCGGTCAAGTGCAACGAGTCGGTCCGGCTGACGTTCCGCGCCAAGGGCTACGTCGAGACGAGCCTCGACGAGCTGAAGGTCAAGGAAGGCGAGACGCGGCGCGGCGTGATCGTCGAGCTGCGGCCGGGCGGCGCGATCGCGGGCTTCGTGCGCGATGGCGAGGGACGTGCTGTCGCCGGCGCGCAGGTGTTCGCGCTGCCCGCGGACAAGGCGGAGCGCGCCCGACCGCGGGGGCGCGATCGCGGCGTTGCACCGCAGCTCGAGCGGTTGCCGCCGGGCTTGAGCGACTTCGCGGCTCAACTCGGCCTGCTCGGCGATCGGGCGGTGACCTCGGGCGTCGATGGGTCCTTCGAGCTCGTCGGGCTCGACGCGGGCGCGACGTTCGTGCTCGCTTCGCACCGCGACTACGTGATCGGACGTTCCGAGCCGGTGGTGGTGGTGGCGCTCGAACGCGCGCAGGTGAGCATCGAGCTCACGCAGGGTGGCGGCGTGTTCGGCGTGGCGCGCGATCGCTTCGCGCGGCCCGTCGCGGGCGCGATCGTGCTCGCGCTCTCGCCGACCAACCTCGCGGGCGAAGGCAGCTCCCACGGCGGCGGCGTCTACCAGTCGCGCACGGATGCGAGCGGCAACTACCGCATCACGCGCATGGTCGGCGGCAGCTACTTCTTGCTGCTGACGCGCGGCGACGAGGCGCTCAACCCGATGAGCTTCCTCGGCACGCTCAACTTCGACTTGTTGACGGTGCCCCCCGAAGAGCTCGTCGAGTACGACATCGTCGACACTTCGTCGGGCGCGACGCGGGTGTACGGAACGGTCACGGACGACGGGCGCGCGGTCGGCCGCGGTAATATCACCGCGATATCATTCGAGGCCGAAGGCATGCTCGGCGTCGATCTCAAGATCGCGCAGATCCAGAGCCAGGGCCGCTACGAGTTCGCCGGGCTCGCGCCGGGCGAGTACCAGTTCAACATCGATGCTCCCGGCGACGGACGACCGAGCGTGCGCGTGGTCGCCGAGGTTCCCGACGCGCCCGAATTCCGACTCGACTTGCGCTATCCGCTCGGCGCCGTCGAGGGGCGGGTCGTCGGCGGAGCGGCTCGCACTCCGCTCGCGGGTGTCGAGGTCACGCTGCGGCTCGCGGAGCGCGCGCGGTCTTCCGGCTGGCTCGGCCGCGCGTTGGCGCAGGAAGCTCTCGTGCGCCGCGGGCGCACGAATGCGGACGGCGAGTTCCGCATCGGCGCGCTCGGAGCGGGGCGCTACGCCGTCTCCGTGCGCGCTCCCGCGCCGCGCGAGGACGGGCCGCGCTATGCGTCGCTGTCGGACGTCGCGATCGACGTCGATGAGGATCGCGTGCGCGCGGGGCTCGAGCTGAGCTTGCCGGAGGCCGTCGAGCTCGTCGGGCGCGCGCGCGACGGCGCGGGCAATCCCGTCGTCGGGGCGCAGATTTTCGCGCGGCGCGCCGGCGTCGAGGGCGGAGTTCCCGAGCGCGCCACGAGCCGCGAGGATGGGTCGTGGCGCTTCGCGACGATCGCGGCGGGACGTCACGATCTCTCGGCGACCGCGGATGGTTTCGCCGACCTCGAGCGCCAGGGCGTCGAGGCCCTTCCAAGCGGCGGCACGCCGCTCGAACTGGTGTTCGAGCCCGGCATTCTCGTGCGCGTGAAGGTCCTCGGCGCCAATGGTCAGCCCGCCAGTGGAGCGACCGGACGGCTCGTGCCCAAGGGCCGCGCGGCGGTCGTCGACGAGCGTGACGTGGGGCGGGCCTTCAACAACATCTTCTCCGGCCAGGGCGTGTCCGACGCCAAGGGCATGCTCGGGCTCGGCACCTACGGTGCGGGCGAATACCTGCTCGAGGTGCAACGCGGGATCGAGCGCGCGAGCGAGGACGTCACGCTCTCGGGCACGGGCCCGGTCGATCTGCGCGTTCGACTGCGGTGAAGCACGGTGTCGCGACACGCGCCGCCACGTAGCATGGGTTCCATGTCGCTGGCTTCGCTGACCCTCTCGCTCGCGTTCCAGTCGCTCCCGCCCCTCGAGCTCGTCGAGACGATGCCCGTCGAGACGACGCTCGAGCATGCGGACATTCCCGATGCGCACGTCGTGTGGCTCGAGATGATCCGCGGCGCGCGCACTTCGATCGACCTCGCGCACTTCTACGCGTCCGACCAGCAGGGCAGTCGGCTCGAGCCCGTGGTGGCGGCGCTCGAGGCGGCCGCCGCGCGCGGCGTGGTGGTGCGCTTTCTCGCGGAGGAGAAGTTCGTCGCGACCTACCCCCAGACGCTCGAGCGGCTCGGGAGCACGGCCGGCATCGCGGTGCGTCGCTTCGATGTGGCCAAGGCCTTCGGCGGCGTGCTGCACTCCAAGGCGATCGTGGTCGACGGACGCGAGGCGTTCGTCGGCAGCCAGAACTTCGACTGGCGCGCGCTGGAGCACATCGTCGAACTCGGCCTGCGCGTGCGCGCGCCGCAGTCGGTGCGCGCGTTCGCCGCGATCTTCGAGTGCGACTGGCGCGTGGCGGGCGGGACACCGCTCGCCGCGGCGCTCGCGCCGCTGCGGGCCCTGCCCGCGCCGCTCGACGAGCTCGACGGCGTGCGCATCGAGACGCGCTTCAGTCCGCTGCTCGGCATTCCCGGCGAGCCGTGGTGGGACCTGCCCGAGCTCGTCGAGCGCATCGACGGCGCGAGCAAAACGCTCCAGCTACAGCTCCTGACGTACAGGATGGTCGGGCGCGACGAGCAGTATTTCGCGGAGCTCGAAACGGCGCTGCGCCGCGCTGCCGCGCGCGGCGTCGAAGTGCGCATCCTCGTGGCCGACTGGTGCAAGCGCCGCGGCATCGTCGAGGGTCTGCAGTCGCTCGAACCGCTCGAGCACATCGCCGTGCGCTTCGTGACGATCCCCGAGCACTCGTCGGGTCACATTCCGTTCGGCCGCGTGATGCACGCCAAGACGCTCGTCGCCGACGGCGCACGCTTGTGGCTCGGCACGAGCAACTGGGAGCGCGACTACTTCCACGAGAGCCGCAATGCGAGCGTGTTCATCGATGGGGGAGCGCTGCCGCAGCGCGTCGCCGCGCTCCACGAGGAGCTCTGGACTTCCACGTACGCGAGCGAGGTCGATCCATCCGAGGTGTACGTCGCTCCGCGCTACGGAGAGCGCTGATGTTCTCGCTGATGTTCTCGCTGGCGCTCGCGTTGCTCGCTCAGGCCGCACCGAGTTCGATGCTCGTGCGGCCGCTCGAGCTGGGACCGACGATCCCTCCGACGCACGCCGTGGCGCTGCTGCGCGTGCGCGTGGAAGACCCGGCGGCGACGGAATCGAGCGCCGAGCTCGCGCAGCGCCTGCTCGCGGCGGTGCGTCCGGAGAGCTTCGTCGCGTTCGTCTCGACCTACGAGCAGCGCCCGACGCGCGACGTGCGCGGCGCGCTGGGGACCTTCTCGCGCGCGATGCTCGATCCCGAAGTGGCCGCGGCCGTGTTCGATGCTCACTCGGAGCAATCCGGGCCGCTCGTCGGAACGGACGGCGGCGTGTACCACGTGCGACGCATCGAGCGCGACGCCGCCTGTCGGCAAGTGTTGGTCGCCGGTACGGACGGGGCAGCGCGCGAGCGCGCCACGGCGCTCGTGCGGGAGTTGCGGGCGGGCGGGGACTTCGCGGCGCTCGCGCGCGAGCGATCCGACGATCCGGCGAGCGCGCTCCGCGGCGGGGATCTGGCGATCTACGAGCGCGGGCGGCGCGATGCGTTGCTGCGCGCGGCCGCGTTCGAGATGAGCGTGGGCGAGGTCGTCGGCCCGGTCGAAACGCCGCTTGGTTTTCACGTGCTCCAACGCGTGGGTGTCGAGGCGCTCGCGCCGAGTCTGCGCGACGATGCCTGGGCCCGCGTGCGCGGGCTCTTGGTCGCATTTTCGGGGGCACAGGGCGCACGAAGCGAGATCGCGCGCGACCACGACGAGGCCGAGGCCTTGGCCGACGAACTGGCCACGCGCGTGCGATGCGGCGAGGACATCGGCGCGCTCGCCGCGCTCCACGACGATGACCGCGGCGGACGCGAGCGCCGCGGCGATCTCGGCTGGGTGCGACGTGGGACCACGCAGATGCCGCAGTTCTTCGACGCCGTGTTCCTCGAGCCGCCCGGCACGTTGATCGGACCGATCGCGACGCGCATGGGGTTCGTGCTGCTGCGCCGCGAGGATTCGGGGCCGCGCACGCAGGTCGAGGTGCGGCGCAGCGCGCTCGCCGAGCTCGAGCGCTGGGTGACGCTGGGTAGGGAGGACGACGCGCGACATGGGGCCGCACGCACGGCTCTGGCGCAGCTCGCTCGCGGTGCAACATCGCGGGAGGAACTGGCGCAGGCCTTGGTGCGCCTGAATTCGTCGCAGGAGCTCGCGGCTTGGAGCGCGTTGCGCGCGGAGCCCGAGCGCGAGCTCGCGCTCGGCTGCGCGCGCGCGCTCGCGGCGCTCGAGCCGCCGTTCCTGCAAGAGCACTGGCCCGCGCGCGCGCGGAGCATCGACAGCGCGCTCGGGCTGCTGCGCGAGCGTCAGGTCGCGGCCTTCGACGCCGCGCTCGACACGGGCCTGCGGGAACTGCGAGTGGCCGATCCGCGCTCGATGTTGCGCTTCGCGCTGGTGACGGAGGGCGCGGACGCGGGCGTGACCGCCGAGACGTTGTCCGTGGGGGACGCCACTTCGATGTTCGAGGCCTTGCTCTCGCGCGTGTTGCTGCGAGCGAGCGCGCGGGACATCGAATCCACGCCGGTGCTGGCCGCGCTGCGTGCCGCGTTCGGTGCGCGCGCCTCGTTCGCGCTCGAGGCCGTCGTGCGCGCGGAGGCTGGTTCGATCACGCGGCGCGCGTTCCGATCGGAGTCGGCCGGTGTGCTCCCCGCGGATCCGCTCGCCGCGCGCCTCGCGAGCACTTGGCTCTCCCATGTCGAGCGCGGCGAACCACTCGACGCCACGCTCGCGGCCTTGGCCGCCCTCGCCCGCTGAGCGCTACTGCCCGGCTTGGCCGTTGCCGGCCTCTGCGCCCGTGAATCCCCACGTGCCCTCGATGCGCACGAAGCGCACGCCGAGGATGTCGAGCAGCCAGTCCCACGACCCGAGGTCGGGACGGCGCACGATGTCGGTCACCTGCATGTTGGTGAGGCGCGCGTCGGCGGCGTTGTCGCGCGCGATGTTGAGCGCGGGCTTGGGGAGGTCGATCGAGAGGATCGTGAAGGCGGCGCCGGTCGACTCGAAGCGGCCCGAGGTCTGCGTGTCGCGCGTGATGTCGATGCTCGCGCAGGAAGCGCATGAAAGGGCGGCGGTGAAGAGCAGCGGGCGTGCGGTTGCGAGCGAGAGCCTTGTCATGCGCAGGAGACTAGCGCCGCCTGCGCGGGCGGTCGAGTTGGGCCTCGCTCGGGGCTATGCTCGCGCGCCCCATGCGCCGCGATGAGGCCCACTCCGCGCGCACCTCGCTCGAGCGACGGCTGCGCGAGCACCGCGAGGTGTTCCTCGAGATCTTCGGACGCCCCGCCGACGCGCCGCGGCTCTTCTTCTCGCCCGGTCGCGTCAACCTGATGGGTGCGCACCTCGACTACAACGGCGGTCCGGTGATGCCGATGGCCGTCGACCGCGGCACGTTCTTCGCCGTGCGCGCTCGCGCCGACTCTCGCGTGGCGTTCGCCTCGACGCTCGAGCCCGGCGAGGTCGTGTTCGACCTCGCGCAGCTCGAATCCGCGCGCGCGGGGCGCTGGTTCGACTATCCGCTCGGCGTGCTGCGCGAGCTCGCGCGGCGTGGCACGATCGCGCACGGAGTCGACGTGCTCTTCGGCGGCAACCTGCCGGTGGGCGCGGGGCTCTCGAGCTCCGCATCGATCTGCGTCGGCACGGCGTTCGCTTTGGGCGAGGTGTGGGGACTGGGGATCGAGCGTCGCGAATGGGTCGATATCGCGCTGCGCGCGGAGCGCGGGTTCGTCGGCGTGCAGTGTGGCCTGATGGACCCGTTTGCGATCGGCATGGCGAGCGCGGGGCAAATCCTGTGGCTCGACTGCAAGGATGCGAGCTGGGAGCACCTGCCGATCGATCACGAGCGCGTCGCGGTCGCCGTCGCCGACAGCGGCGTGCGGCGCGAGCTCGCGCAGGGTGCGTTCAACCAGCGCGTGGCGGAGGCCGGTCGCGCCTTCGAGGCGCTCGCGCCGTTCGCCCCGGGCGCGCGCGTGTTGCGCGACGTTCCGCTGTCCGTGCTCGAGGAACGCGAGGCATCGCTCGAGCCGCACATTGCGCGGCGCGCGCGGCACGTGATCGAGGAGGTCGAGCGCACGTTCGCCGCGCGCGCGGCGCTGCTGCGCGGCGATGTGGCGAGCTTCGGCGCGCGCATCTTCGAGACGCACCGTTCCTTGCGCGAGCTCTACGAAGTCTCGGTGCCGGAGCTCGACTGCCTCGTCGAGTCCGCCGCGTCGGCTCCGGGCGTGCTCGGCGCGCGCCTCACGGGCGCTGGCTTTGGCGGCTGCGTCGTCGCGTTGCTCGAGCGCGAGCGCTCGGACGAGGCCCTCGCGCGCATCGGCGAGGGTTTCGCGGCGCGCTTCGCTCGCCGTCCGGGCGTGCGCGTGTTCGGCGGCGATCCGGGCCCGCGCGAAGTGCCGCTGTAGCGACGACGCCACGACGGCGCAGGGGCGAGCGCGCGACCGCGTTCGTGCGCGCGATCGGCTCGCCGCAGTCGGCGCAGCGCGCGCTTCAGGCCTTGCGGCGTGCGATGGCGGCCCGCGCGGCCTCGAGCACGCGCTGGCCGGTCGACTCGGCGCGCAGTTCGGCGCTCGAGCCGGACTCGAGCAGGTCGACGGCGAGCTCGGGCCGCGCCGAGAACAGGTAGTTCACCGCGAGCAAGAGGCGCGCGTCGACGTCGGTGGGACGCTCGGCGAGGAAGCGTTCGAGCAGTTGCAATTGGTCCTGAAACTCGCGCGGATCACGGTAGAACGTGCGCTTGTCGATGTCGCTCGCGACGAGCGAGGGGTCGAGGTGGAACGCGCGCCGCAGGGCGAAGGCGCCGTAGTGATAGTCGCCCGTGGCGAGCAGCGCGTCGGAGAGCACGAGATACAAGACGCCCTCGTCCGGCCGCAGCTCGATGGCCTTGGCATAGAGGTGCGCGGCGTCGCCGAAGCGGCTCTCGCGGAACGCGGCGTCGCCGGAGGCCAGATACTGCTGCACCAGACGCATGGTCGTGTCCGGTCCCGACTGGCCGAGCACGTGGGCGACCACCGGGTCGACGGCTTGGCCGGAGTTCGGTTCGTACTGCACGGACTCGCCGACCGCGAAGGGGGCGCTCGCGCCGGAGTTCGCGCCGGAGTTCGCGCCGGAGTTCGCGCCTTGGCGCACCTCGACGCTCCCACCCTGCACGACGATTTCGCTCGTGCCGTCGTTGTCGTAGATCACGACGTCGCTCTCGCGGTCGTACACGCTGGCGTAGTACACCGGCGGCGCCCACGCGCTCGTCACCCACAGCGAGGGCCACCACGTGCCGTAGTTCGGCCAGCGGCCGTAGTTCCAGCGGTAATTCCACGAGAAGGGGTGGCACAGCCACGAGTACGAGTAGCCGCCCAGGCCCCACCAGTACCAGTAGTTGTTGCAGCCCGACCAGCCGTTCCAGTACCAGCTCGGCCAGCAGTTCGACGACCACGACCAACCGTAGGGATTGCACCAGCCGAGGCCGAGGCCGAAGCCGAGGCTCAGGCCCCAACCGTGGCACGACGACGCGCTGCGGCCGCGGCTCCAGCGACTGGGCGTCGCGTAGGGGTTGTTTTGGTAGTCGCCGCGCACGCCGCGCGTGCGCTCTTCGGCGAGCTTCGCCGCGCGCGCGCTCTCCTTGCGAGCTGCTTCGGCGCGATAGAGGTCGCGCTCGCTCTTCAACTGTTGTCCGCGGAAGTCATCGCGTCGCTCCTTCACCGAGCGCGCGCCTTGCTCGGAGCGGAATTGCGTGCGCGCGTCGCGCACGCGCGCGGCCTCGGCTTCCGAGCGCGCCTTGACGTTCGCGGCATTCTCGCGCCGAGCCGCGTCCTTGGCGGCCTGCTCGTCGCGGTAGCCATCGCGAGCGGACTTCAGCGCCGCTTCGCCCGCGCGCTGCTTCGCATCCGCGGCGTTCTCACCTCGGGCGGCGTCCTTCGCGGCCTGCTCGCCGCGATAGGCCTCGCGCGCCGACTTGACGGCGTCCTCAGCGCGCGCGGGAGACGCGGGTTGTGTGGCGGGTGAAGTTTCGGCGTCCTTGCGCTCGCTGCGCCCGTAGCGTTCGAGGATCGCGTCGCGCTCGATCGGACGCGAGCCAGCGCTCGGAGGTTCGCTGCGCTCGGGAGCGGGGCGCGCACTGCTCGGGGAGAGCGGCGTGTGTCCGACGCGACCCGCGGACGGGCCCGTGCGGTCGCGCTCGGGCGCGCTCACACCGCCGGTGCCCGTGCCAGACGGTGTCGATCCAGACGGCGTCGATCGAGACGGTGTCGATCGAGACGGTGTCGATCGAGACGGTGTCGGCTGGGGCACGGTAGGAGGCCGCGTGGTCGGCTCGGGCGTCGACGCGCGCGGCGCCGGTGTGGGGAAACGCGGTCGCGTGTTCGACGGCGTCGGAGCAGGTGTCGGAGCAGGTGTCGGAGTCGGCGTCGGTGCGCGCTCGCGCGCGCGCGGCGTCGAGCTCGTGTCGGGACGACCGCTCGCAGGTGTGCGCGTCGGCGGCGGTGTGCTCGGCCGCGTCGATGGCGCGGGCGCGACGGGCGAAGTCGTGCTCGGCCGCGAGGGAGTCGAGGGTTGCGCGCTCGGTGGCGTCGGGGTGGGCGTCGGGGCGGGACGCAACGGCGACGGGCTCGGAGTCGGGTGGCTCGGAGACGGCCGGCTCGGAGTCGGCCGACTCGGAGTCGGGCGAGACGGCGCCGGACTTGGAGTCGGGGTTGGAGTCGGGGTTGGAGCGGGGGTCGGGCGCGAAGGCGCGGGGTTCGGATTCGGGCGCGAGGGGGCGGGCGAGGGTGACGGCCGCGAGGGCGCCGGAGATGGGCTGGGCGAGGGGCGACTGGGTGCGGGCGACGGGCTCGGCGACGGGCTCGGCGACGGGCTCGGCGCGGGTCGCCCGGTTCCGCCGGAGCCCTGAGACGGTCGGCCGGGGCGCTCGCGATCCTGGGCAAAAGCCTCGCTCGGCAGTGCGCAAAGGAGCGACAAGGCGAGCACCAGCGGGCGGCAGTGGCGGGGATCCATGGTGGTGTTCCAGAGGGGGCGGCGTGAGATCGGTTCGTTCGCTGGAGTGCGCGCGCGGAACCGCGGTTCCGGTCCGCGGCTTGCAGTGCGGAACCGCGGTTCCGGTCCGCGGCTTGCAATGCGGAACCGCGGTTCCGGTCCGCGGCTTGCAGTGCGGAACCGCGGTTCCGGTCCGCGGCTTGCAGTGCGGAACCGCGGTTCCGGTCCGCATATAGCAAATGAAGTGCCCGGAGCTCCGTCGCGCCCCACTGGCCCACGCAGCCTGTTCCCGCTCCCGCGCCGTCCTCCCCGGAGGACATGCCCCTCGCCCTGCGAGCTCGCGCTCGAGCTCGGGACCTTGCCGCGGCGGGTGCGCGGGCTACGGCGCGGGCTCGAGCGCTAGGTAGAGCTGAAACGGGACGGCGTCGAGGGCCGGGGCGTTGGGGAAGCGGGCGAAGCTGCGCGCGACGCGTGAGTTGGGGGGCAGGGCGCCGCGCAGGGTGGCGAGGCTCTCCACCAGCGACGATGGCGCGCTCGGAATCGAGAGCGCGAGGGCGCCGTGCTCGCGCACGCTGGCGACGCCTTCGGGCGCCGTGTCGACTCCGGGCTTGAAGCGCAGCAGCAGCGCGCGCGGCGCGCCGCGCTCGTCGACCTCGACCAGCGCGCCACCTTCGAGGCGCCAGCCATCGCCCTTCGCTCGCGCGTAGGGTGCGAGCGCCGCCTGCCAGCGCTCCTTCACGGCGCTCCACTCGGTGCCATCCTCCAACTCGACGCGCAGCTCGTGCGAGCGCGGGACATCGACGGACGCGATGCGCGGGCCGCCCGCGAGGGCCACGGCGTCGCGCCGCAGCTCGGCCGGCAGGAAGAAGCTGTCGAGAACCTGCGCGCGCGTCTCGAACGTCACGACGTCCTCACGCCAGATGCGAGTGCCATCGACCGAGAAATCGAAGCTCGCGGGGACCTTGCGGCCGCGGTGCTCGCGCCACGCGAGCGCATCGAAGCGCTCGCGGAGCGCGCGCTCGCCGCCGACGTACAGCGCCGTCGGAAGCCCATCGGAGCCGAGCTCGGCGACGAGCGACTCGCCGCCGGGGAGCTTGACGCTCTTGCGCGCTGCGTCGCCTTCCCATGCGAAGCCGTCGGGCCAGAGGAACAGCGCGCGCCGCACCTCGACCGCGGCGAGGCTGGCGCGCCACTGCGCGTCCTTGGGGCCCGACTCGCTCACCAGCCGCGCGGTCGACTGTTGCGGTGCGAGCTCGAAAAACGCTGGGCCGCAGCGGAAGACGATGCTGCGGTCGCCGGCGCGGGCGCCTTCGGGCGCCAGCGTCCAGCGCGCGCGATCGGGGAACGCGAAGGTCGCTTCGAGCGAGTGGAGCCGCGCTCCCTGCGCGGCGAAGGTGATGCGCGAGGAGGTCTGCAGTCCGCTCAGTCCGGCGATGTTCGCTCGCGCGGGCAGAGCCGCGAGACGGTCCTGCGTCGGCGCGGTGGCCGGAGTCTGCGGCGCTTGCAGCGCGAGCGTCGCGAACACTGCCAGCGCGAGCTTCAACGCGCGCCGAGCCTCTCGCGCAGGACGACCGCCGCGCGCTCGAGCGTCGCGCGCTGCTTAGCGAAGCAAAAGCGCACGATCGACCGCCCGTCCGAGGGATCGAGGAAGAAGCTCGAGCCGGGCACGCAGGCCACGCCGCCTTGCGACACGAGCTCCATCGCGAAGCTCACGTCGTCCTTGCGCGTGAGCCCCGAGATGTCGGTCATGATGTAGTAGGCGCCGCGCGGCAGGTACACGCGCAGGCCGGTCTCGCGCAGCGCGGCGGCGAGCAGGTCGCGGCGCTCGCGATAGTCGCGCGCGAGGTCGTCGAAGTACGACTGCGGGAAGGCGAGCGCGTCGGCGGCGGCTTCCTGCAGCGGCGCGGGAGCGCCCACGGTGAGGAAGTCGTGCACCTTGCGGATCGCGCCCGCGAGCGGCGGCGGCGCGATGCACCAGCCGATGCGCCAGCCCGTCGCGCTCCAGGTCTTCGACAGGCCGCTGATCGTGATCGTGCGCTCGGCCATGCCGGGCAGCGTCGCGAGCGAGACGTGCTCGGTGCCGTCGTAGAGGATGTACTCGTAGATCTCGTCGGTGATCGCGAGGCAGTCGTGCTCGATGCACAGCCGAGCGATCAGCTCGAGCTCCTCGCGCGTGAACACCTTGCCGGTCGGGTTGTGCGGCGTGTTGACGACGATCGCGCGCGTGCGCGGGCCGAAGGCGGCGCGCAGCGCGCGCTCGTCGAGGCTCCAGTCCGGCGCGTGCAAGCGCACCATGCGCGGCGTAGCGCCGGAGAGGATGCAGTCGGGCCCGTAGTTCTCGTAGAACGGCTCGAAGATCACGACCTCGTCGCCGGGGTCGAGCACCGCGAGCAGGGCCGCGATCATCGCCTCGGTCGCGCCGCAGCACACCGTGACGTCGCGGTCGGGATCGACCGGCAGGCGGTTGTAGGCGCGCGTGCGCAGCGCGATCGCCGCGCGCAGGCGGGGTGCGCCCCAGGTCACCGCGTACTGATTGTGGTCCGCGCCGATTGCCCGGCAGGCCGCTTCCTTCATCGCGAGCGGCGCCGCGAAATCCGGGAAGCCCTGCGCGAGGTTGACGCCCTGCTCGCGCGCGCAAACGCGCGACATCTCGCGGATCACCGACTCCTGAAAGCGCGCCGCCTTGGCGGAGACGTGGATGCGCGGGGCCATGCTGCGAAGCTACCCGACGCGCGCACCTCGGGCTACGGCAGGCGGTTGGACCACTCGGTCCACAGCGTGAGGTCCGTGCCGTAGTTGACGTCCGCGATGCGCACGAGCGCGGCCATGGCGAGCGCCTTGAGCGGCTGTTCGTCGTCGGCCGCGCCCCAGGCCTTGACCAGTGCTCGGCCGACGGGACCCTTCGACTCTGGATTGCGCTCGGTGAGCAGCAGCAGGCCCTCGACGGTCGCGCTCTGCACGTGGGGGAGCGTGTCGCGCAACTGCGCCTCGAGCGCCGGCACCGACTCCCTGTCGCCGAGCAGGCCGACGGCGAGCGCGCACTGCGAGCGCACGAAGGGCTCGCTGTCGGCGAGGCCGCGCCGCGCGGTGCCGAGCGCGCACGCGCCGGCGCCGCCGTTGTTCAAGATCGAGCGCAGGGCGAACGCGGCTTGGGCGCGCGTTTGTGGGTCGACGGAAAACTCGGCCGCGTGGCAGATCGCTTCGAGCGGCGTGTCGGCGCGGCCGAGGACCGCGAGGCCGAGCAGCGCGTTGTGCACGACGTCGGGGTGCGGATCGGAGAGTGCGGAGAGCAGCGGCGACTGGGCCTCGCTCCTGCGAGAGAAGCCGAGCATGGCCGCGGCGCGGATGCGGTTGATCGGCGGACCGGCGGAGAGCTCGGCGATGAGCGCGTCGGCGCGTCGCGAGGCTCGATCGACGAGCACGCCCTCGAGCGCGCGCTGCTGGTTCTTGTGCGCGGGCGTGCTGCCCGTCAGCGCGAGCTTGCACCATTGGTAGATGGCGTTGTCGGCGTCGGCGAGGAACTTCCCGATCGGATCCTCGGGCTGGATCACGGGCCGCTCGGGCGGCGCGCTCGACTCCGGCTCGGAACGCTTGTCCGCGGCGCCGCTCGCCGCGCAGGCGCTCGTCAGTGCGAGGGCGGCGGCGAGGAAGAGCAGCGGCGAGGGATGACGAGCGAAGGGGCGGCTGGGCTTCACGGTGGGGCGGCGGCGTGCGTGGGGCGGCAGGGTGAGACGAGCGCGGCGCGAGCTTCTTCCGCTCGCCCGCGCATTCACGTCGCGTAGAGGCTACCGTGAACGAGATGAGCTTCGAGCTCCTAGACCAGCTCGCCCGCGAGGGATTCGAGGAGATGGTGGCGCTGCACGACCGCCGCTCCGGTCTGCGGGCCTTCCTCGCGATCCACGATTCCGGCCCGGGCCGGGCGTTTGGCGGCATCCGGCGTTGGAGCTACTTCGACGAGGAGGCGGCGCTGCGCGACTGCATGCGGCTCGCGCGCGCCATGACCTACAAATGTGCCCTCGCGCGCATCCCGGCGGGCGGGGCCAAGATGGTGTTGCTCGACCGGCCCGAGCTGCACGTCGAGCACGCTTACCTGCACCTAGGAGAGGTGATCGAGCGGCTCGGCGGGCGCTACTGCGCCGGTCCGGACGTCGGCACGAACTCGGCCGAGCTCGCGCTCGTACGCGAGCGCACGCGCTTCGTCACCGATCCGGGCCCCGACGGCCCGGGCGAGCTGGCGGAGTCGACGGCGGCGGGCGTGGTGGCCGGGATCGCGGCGGCCCTGAGGCACCTCGACGGCGGCGAGGAGTGGTCCCGCCGCACGGTCGTCGTGCAGGGTCTGGGCGAAGTCGGCTCGCGCGTGGCGCTCACGCTGCGCGGCTACGGAGCGCGCGTGCTCGCCTCGGAGCTCGACGCCGAGCGCGCGCAGCTCTTCGCGCAACAGGCGGGAATCGAGCGCGTCGATCCCACGCAGGAACTCGAGGTCCCCTGCGACGTGTTCTCGCCCTGCGCACTCGGCGGAATCCTGCACGACCTGTCCGTGCTGCGCCTGCGCTGCCGCATCGTCGCCGGAGCGGCCAACAACGTGCTCGCGAGCGCGGAACACGGCGAGGCGCTCCACGAGCGCGGCGTGCTCTACGTGCCCGACTACGCGATCAATTCCGGGGCGCTCATGCGCGGCTCGCGCTTCCATCTCGACGGCGTGCGCGAACCGCTCGAGCGCATCGCCGCGCGCGTGGGCGCCGTCGTCGAGGACATCCTCGCCCAGTCGCGCGAGCAGGGGCTGTCGCCCTCGCGCATCGCCGCGCGCGAAGCCGAAATGCTGGTAGAGCGTCGACGCCTCGAGCGCTAGATACCCTTCGCCACCGCCATGTTCGCGTTCGTGCTCTCGCTCGCCCTGCTCGCGCCGCCGCTCGCGCCGGCGGCGCAGGCGCCGCAGGGGAACGCGCCGGCGGCGCAGGTGCCGCAGGGGAACGCGCCGACGGCGCAGGCGCACTTGCCGAAGGCGCAGCGCGGCCCGCTGATCATGGACCGCGGCCCGGGACGGCAGGCAGTGCACTTCCCTCGCGACGAAGAGCTCGTGTATGTCGTGTCCATCGACCTCGGCCTCTTGGGCGAGCCGAGCGTCGGCCGCGTGACGATGAGCTCGACCGTGCGTCCCTACCTGCCGGATGGCTCGCTCGAAGTGCGCTTCGACGAGGAGCGCACGCTCGAGCAAGCGCTGGTCTCCGCGCGCGCGCGCGGCGAATATCAGGTGTACACGCTCGACGAGACCATTCGCACGGCCTTTCGGCCGCTCGCTTGGCCGCGCTTGCACCACGAGAGCATCCAGCGCGGCACCGAGAACCGCCGCCGCGAGCTCACGCTGGGGTTGCGCGACGCCCAAGGCAGCTCGAGCTATCGCTCCGACGCGCACTGCAAGGGTTGCAAGGACGACGCGCACTTCGTCGATCCGACGTTCTTTTGGAACGAGCGCGCGCACTGTGACGGCTGCAAGGCGGCGACGCACCGCGTGTGGCGCGAGCCCAAGACCCAGCAAGTGCCCGACGGTTCCGTCGACATGGTCACGGCGGTGATGCTCGCGCGCACGACGATTGCGCAGGGCAAGCGCGGCACGACCTTCACGCTGGTCGAGCGCGACGAGCTGTGGGAGGTCGAGGTCGCGCGCGGTGCGCTCTCGAATCGCAAGGTGATCGCCGGCCAATTCGAAGCCGTCGAAGTGCGGCTCACCACCCGCCCGCCCGAGGGCACGGTCGGCCGCGAAGACGATTTCCGCGGGCTGTTCGGCCTGCACGGCTCGATTTCCATCTTCATGCACTCGACCTCCGGCGTGCCGGTCGAGATCTCCGGCCGCATCCCCGCCGGCCCCCTGGAGTTCGACGTCCGGATCGAGCTCGAGTCCTACCGCGGCACCCCCGCCGCCTTCGCGCCGCTCGCCAAGTAGTCGTTCGCGATCGGTGTCGCCGAGCGCAGGGTGAATGCGTGGGGTCGCAAACCTACACGCGGGTTTCGCGTTGTCGCGCCCGTGCGTTGCGTGCGCCAGTTTCGGTCGGAGCCAAGGCGCGTGGACGGGCGGGGCGAGCTCGGCCTCAGGCGTCGAGCGCGGGCTCGAAGTCGCCGGTGGGGGGGAGGGCGTCGGGGCGGACGGGCAGGGGGACGACCGTGGCTTGACCGAGGGAGCCTTGGGCGTCGCCGAGGTGGAAGCGCGTGCCGGCGGACTGGTGGCGGCGCTTGACGTAAGCGAGGGCGAGGCCGGAGTCGAGCACGAAGGAGTAGGCCCAACTGGTGACGAGGCCGAGGTCGCGCCACTCGCCCTCGTCGTCGCGGAAGAGGCGGGTGCCGGCGGAGAGCGGGTCGTCGTGGGAGATGCGCAGGGCGACGAGGCGCTTGTTCAGGCCGCCGTAGGTATCGATCTTGGCGACGACCTCTTGGCCGATGTAGCAGCCCTTGTCGAGCGAGAAGGCGCGCTCGAGCCGTGCTTCCTGAGGGTAGATCGAGTCATCGACGTCGAGGCCGTACTCGGCGGCGCCGGCCTCGACGCGCAGGCAGTCGTGGGCGATGCGACCCGCGGGCGTCGCGCCCTGCTCGACGAGCGTGTCCCACAGCTGCTCGGCGCTCGCGGGGCCGGCGTCGAGGCGCCAGCCGGGGGAGCCCGCCACGCACAGGGCCGTCACGCGCAGCGGCGCGTCGCCGAAGCGTGCGTCGACGTGTGCGTGCAACTCGCGCGGCGGTTCGATGGCGGCGACGCGGGCCACGATGTCCGCGGCGCGCGGGCCGCACAGCTCGAGCGGCGCGTGCGCGTCCGACACGTCCCGCACGACGAGCTTCTCGCTGAAGTGGTACGTGTCGAGCGCCTTGGCGAGCGCCGCGGCGGAGTTCGGCGGGAGCGAGAGGTGGATGCTCTCGGGGCCGACCGCGAGGTCGAGGTCGAACAGCACCTTGCCCTTGGACGAGAGCAGTAGGTTGCGGTTGCCTTGGCCGACGGCGAGCGTGCGCACGGCGTTGGCGAGCAGGCGGTGCAGGAAGCCCGCGGCGTCGGGACCGGAGAGGGCGAGGGCCTCGCGTCGGGTGCGGTCGAACAGCGCGGCGCCCTCGCGAGCAGCGCGGTACTCGTCGGGCACCTCGCCGAAGCACAGGACGATCGGGGAGCTGCCGCCCGAGAGCTCGGCGCCGACGCGGCGATGGCGGGGGAGCAGGTGTTCGGACTTCAAGACGCGGGAGCATAGGACCGGCGGCGCCGAAGTCCGTTCCCCGCGGGGATTGCAGCGGCGTGGGGAGGGCGCAGCGCATCGGGGGCGCGGGTCGTAGGAAACGCCGACGCAATCGTCGCTCCCGACCCCCGTGGGGAAGGAGCGCGCGGACTATAGACCGGCCCGTGCGGACCTACGTGGAGCGGTCGCGGCCTTGGAGGACGCGCGACTACGCTCTCGGACGCTTGACTCGTGCGCCCGTATTCGTAACCTTCCCGACCAAACCTCACGCGACCTTCAAGTTGCGTGAGGTGTCCGCGGCCCGACCCAGGGCCGTGGCCGCTTCCTCCCCAGCGCGGTCCCCAGCCTCTTTCGCGGCCTGCCCTCGTCCCAGCTCGGATGCCGAGCGGGGGGTGGCCCGTGGAGGGTCCAAGGCCCGCCCCAAGGACGTCGATGAGCCTCCGCCTCCCTCTGTGCGCTGTATTCGGACTGGCCCTGTGGGTCAGCGCCTGCCAGCTCGACAAGGACCAAAAGCCCGCCCGAGGGGTGGTGCACTACAGCCTGAGCAGCGCCACGACCGCGCTCGGCGACGACGGCGAGCCGGTGATTTCCGCCTCGGCTCAGGCCGGCATCGCGGGCTCGCTGGAGATGCTGTTCGGCACGCCGCAGGCGCCGAGCTATCAGCTCCTGCCGGAGTGGAAGGACGAGGGGTTCAACCCCAACTGGCCGCAGTTCGCCAAGGGCGACAACGGCAGCGGCGAGGTCGACCCCGCGGCGCTCAGGGCGGACAACCAGATCTATTGGCGTCGGCAACTGGCCGCGATCGACGCGGGGCTGTGGGAGCGCGTGTTCGTGCAGGACTTCGCGCCGGACTTGGTCACCCAATGGAAGCAACTGTGCGCCGAAACGCCGGTCGAGGCGCGCAACGACGAGTTCAAGAAGGCGGCGCGCGAGGCGTTCGAGAACCACTATCCCGACCTCGCGGCCTCGTCCGAGCTCTACCGCCAGCAGTGCCTGCACTGTCACGGTCCCGAGGGCGGTGGCAACGGCCCGACGGCGCCGTTCTTGAACCCGCGCCCGCGCGACTACCGCCACGGCACGTTCAAGTTCACCGCGGTCGGCAAGGCCCAGCCGCGCCGCGCAGACCTGTACCGCATCCTCGACGAAGGCGTCACCGGCACGTCGATGCCGAGCTTCCGGCGCTTCTCGCAGGCGCAATTGCACGGCCTCGTCGACTACGTGCGGCTGCTCTCGATGCGCGGCATGGTCGAGCGCTCGCTGGTCGCGACCTACACGGAAGAAGAGACGCTCACCGCCGGCGACACGATCGACGCCTACGCCGAAGTCTGGGAGAAGTGGCAGAAGGCCGACTCCAAGGTGCTCAACTTCGATGGCGCAGTCCCCGCGCCGACGGCCGAGTCGATCGCCCACGGGCGCACGCTCTTCATGGACGCGAAGACCGGCAACTGCTTCTCGTGCCACGGCCCCGAGGGGCGCGGCGACGGAACTTCGGCCTTCGTGCTCAACCCGGAGACGCACAAGGTCGTGCCGGCGTACAAGGATGACTGGGGCAACGAAATCCTCCCGCGCAACCTGCGGCTGGGCGTGTTCCGCGGCGGACGTCGCCCGATCGACATCTACCGCCGCATCAAGTACGGCATCGCCGGCGGGCCCATGCCCGAGGCGGCCTCGTCCCTCTCGAGCGACGACATCTGGCACCTCGTCCACTACGTCGGCTCGCTCTCCGAGCGAACGCAGCACAAGGCCGCCGCGGCGCACGCGGATCACGCCGCTGGCGCGCACTCCGATGGCGCGAGTGGCGAGAAGCACTGAGAGCCCCGAGCGGAAAGCCAAGAAACTCCCATGCGCTACTTCTTCACTCTGATGCTCCTGCTGGTGCCGATCCTCGGCGTCTGGACCTTTGTCGAGGCCGACCGCTGGCAGTTGTGGTTCCCCCAGAACGTCTCGAGCTTCGGCGGCGAGATCGACGGGCTCTTCAACCTGATCCTGTACATGGTCGGATTCACGTTCATCGTCACCGAGCTGGCGCTGGCGTGGTTCGTGTTCAAGTTCTCGGCGAATCGCCCGGGCAAGGCCGTGTTCACCCACGGCAGCCACAAGCTGGAGATGATCTGGACCGCGATTCCCGCGGTGGCGCTGCTCTTCATCGCGTTCTCGCAGATGGAGACGTGGGCCAAGGTGAAGTTCGAGAGCAACTTCCCCAAGGGCGGCAAGTACACCAAGGAGCGCCCGATCGCCGAGCTGTGGGCCAGCCAGTTCGACTGGCGAGTGTGCTACCCCGGCGACGACGGCGCCATCGGCACCGCCGACGACCTCGAGCGCTCCTACGAATTCGTGGTGCCGGTGAACACCGACATCGTGTTCCACCTGCGCTCGCGCGACGTGATTCACAGCTTCTTCGTGCCGGAGTTCCGCCTCAAGCAGGACGCGCTCCCCGGCCACACGATTCCCGTGTGGTTCCGCGCCGAGAAGGAAGGCATTTACGACCTCGTCTGCGCCGAGCTGTGCGGCTGGGGTCACTACAAGATGAGTGGTCGCATGACCGTTGTCTCGCAGGCTGAATTCGACAAGCGCATGGCCGACATCAAGGCCGAGTGGTTCTCCAACGGCAAGGAGCAAGGCCAATGAGTCAGGCAACGACGCACGCAGCGAACAGTCCGCACCTCGAGCCCGGTGAGGGCGAGGCGGGAACCGTCCGCGCGCACCACGACCACCACGAGCTCGGCTTCCTCCGCAAGTGGATCTTCTCGGTCGATCACAAGGTGATCGGCATGCAGTTCCTCTTCTCGGGCCTCGTGTTCCTCGCGCTCGGCGGCCTGATGGCGATGGCCATCCGCTACCAACTCGCGTGGCCGTGGCGCCCGATGCCGGGACTGGCGTGGATGTTCCCCGCCACGGGCGGTGCGATCAGCCCCGAGTTCTACACCATGCTCTTCACGATGCACGGGACCATCATGATCTTCTTCGTGATGATCCCGCTGCTGACGGGCGCGTTCGGCAACTTCCTGATCCCGCTGATGATCGGCGCGCCCGACATGGCCTTCCCGAAGCTGAACATGTTCGGCTACTGGGCCATGGTCCCGGCGTTCTTCTTCATCCTGCTGGGCTTCTTCGTGGAAGGCGGCCACGCCGCCGGCGGCTGGACGAGCTACCCGCCGCTGTCGACCATCGAATCCGCTGCGCCGGGCTCGCTCACGGGCCAGACCTGCTGGCTGCTCGGCCTCACGTGGGTGGGCGTCAGCTCGATGATGGGCGCGGTCAACTACGTGACCACGATCGTCAAGATGCGCGCGCCGGGCCTGACGATGATGCGCCTGCCGCTCACGATCTGGGGCCTGCTGATCACGTCGCTCCTGCAGCTGTTCGCGCTGCCGGTGCTGACGGCCGCTGGCATCCTGCAGTTGCTCGACCGCACGCTGAACACGGGCTTCTTCACGCCGACGAACCTGCAGGTCAACAACATCACGCCGGACTCGTTCCTCTACGGCGCGGATGCGGTCGGCGCCGCCGCCGGCGGTCAGCCGCTTCTGTGGCAGCACCTGTTCTGGTTCTACAGCCACCCCGCGGTCTACATCCTCGTGCTGCCCGCCATGGGCTTCACCTCGGACATCCTCGCGGTGCACGCCCGCAAGCCGATCTTCGGCTACAAGCCGATGGTGTACTCGATGAGCGCCATCGCGGGTCTGGGCTTCATCGTCTGGGGTCACCACATGTTCACTTCGGGCATGAACCCGGCGCTGGGCATGACCTTCATGGTCAGCACGGTGATGATCGCGCTCCCGAGCGCGATCAAGGTGTTCAACTGGCTGGGCACCCTGTGGGGCGGCCGCATCCACCTGCGCACCCCGATGCTGTTTGCCTGCGCGTTCGTCTCGATGTTCATCATCGGCGGCCTCTCGGGCATCTGGATGGCCGCGACGCCGGTCGACATCTACATCCACGACACCTACATCGTCGTGGCGCACTTCCACTACGTCGTGTTCGCGGGCTCGCTGTTCGCGATTTTCGCCGCGGCCTACCACTGGTTCCCGAAGATGTTCGGGCGCGTGATGAACGAGACGGTGGGCAAGGTCCACTTCGTCGGGTCGTTCATCTTCACGAACATGACCTTCTACATGATGCACCAGGTCGGCGTGGCCGGCCTGATGCGTCGCACCGCCGACCCCTACGCCTACGACGTCTACCAGCACCTGCAGCCGATCAACGAGTTCATCACGATCTCGGCCTTCTGCATGTTCGCGTGGCAGATCTTCTTCGTGGTGAACTTCTTCCACTCGATGTTCTGGGGCAAGCGCGTCGGCCGCAACCCGTGGAACGCGGCCTCGCTGGAGTGGGACGCTCCGTCGCCGCCGGGCCATGGCAACTTCGATCGACAGCTCGAGGTCTACCGTGGCGCCTACGAGTTCAGCTCGCCGGACGTCGCAGAGGACTTCATTCCGCAGACGCGCAAGCTCTGAGAGCGCGCTCGGCCGATTCCTTTTCGATCCGCGACGGATGGACTCCCTCAAGCACCCTTGGCCCCGACGGCTGGCGCTGGCCACTTGGCTCAGCGCCCTGCCGCTCGTCGTGCTCGGCTCCAGCGTCACCACGCTGCGCGCCGGCATGGCCATCGATGGTTGGTGGGTCCTCGACCGGGGCGAGGGAGACCACTTCCTGTTCGCCTACCCGATCGAGAAGTGGTTCGCGAACGTCGGCACGTTCACCGAGCACACCCATCGACTGTTCGGGGCCTTGGTCGGGCTGCTCTCGATCGCGCTGGTGATCGCGGTGCAGCGCGCGCAGGCCGGTGCGCAACGCGTGCGCGTCGCTTGGGCGGGGCTGTTGGGGGTCTGCGCGCAGGGCACGATCGGCGGGCTGCGCGTGTTGGAGAACAGCCCCAATCTGGCGTTCCTCCACGGGGTGTTCGCGCAGGCGGTGCTCGCGATTCTGGCGGGGAACGTGGTTTTGAACGACGCGGGCTTCCTCGCCGCGCGCGCTCGCGAGCACGCGCAGGCCGCGTCGCTGTGGCGCATGGCGAAGCTCGCCATCGTCGCGGTCTTCGGTCAGATCTTCCTCGGAGCGTGGCTGCGACACAGCGGCAACGACCTCGCGCTCGTGGCCCACATCGCGTTCGCTGCGCTCGCGACCGGCGCGGTGATCGCTCTCGCGCGCGGCTTGCGCGAGACGCGCGTCCCCGAGCTCGCGCGCGCGGCGCGGCAACTGCTGTGGCTCATTCTGGCGCAGGTGGCGATCGGCGTGCTCACGCTGGTGGCGATCGTGCTCGTCAGCGGCGGGTTCACGGCCGAGGTCTCGGCCGCGGAGACGATCACGGCGAGCGCGCACGTGCTGTTCGGCGCGTTCACGCTGCAGGCCTGCGTCGGCGCGGCCCTGTGGATCGCGCGCAGGCTCACGCTGAGAGAGTCGGTGGCGAGCCCCGCGGGCGCGGAGGTGGCGCGGTGAGCCAGAGTCACGCGCTCGCGGCGGCCCCGGTCGCGCTGCAGACGTCCGCGCAGGCGTGGAGCACGCTCTGCAAGCCGCGCATCACCGCCATGGTCGGCTTCGCGGCCTTCGTCGGCGGATTGCTCGCCGCGGGCTCGAGCGCGGATCTCGTTTCGCTCGCGGAGGCCTGCGGCTACATCGGCCTCGTCGGCATGGCCTCCAGCGTGTTCAACCAGTTGCTCGAGCGCGACACGGATGCGCGCATGCTGCGGACCGCGCAACGGCCGCTTGTCACCGGGCGCTTGCGTGCCCGCGATGCGGTGTGGGCCGGAGCGCTGCTGACGGCCGCGGGCGTGCTCGGACTCGCGCTGCGCTTCAACGCGCTCGCGGCGCTGCTCACGCTCGCGACGATGATGGCCTACGTGCTCGTCTACACGCCGCTCAAGCGCTTGAGCTCGCTCAACACCGCGGTGGGGGCGATCCCCGGCGCGATGCCGCCGCTGCTGGGCTACGTCGCCGTCGCAGGCGAGGCCGCGGGCTGGGCTTGGTACCTGTTCGCGATCCTGTTCGCGTGGCAGTTCCCGCACTTCCTCGCCATCGCGTGGCTCTACCGCGAGGACTACGCGCGCGCCGGACTCAAGATGCTGCCGGCGCTGCCGCGCACCGAAGGGGTGGCCGGTCGTCAATCGCTGCTCTACAGCCTCGCGCTGCTGCCCGTTTCGCTGCTCCCGGCCCTGCGCGGTGATGCGGGCTGGCTGTACGTCGCCTCCGCGCTCGTGCTCGGCCTCGCCTACACGGTCGCTGCGGCGCTGTTCGCCCTGCGCGAGACGCACGCTCGCGCGCGGGCGGTGGTGCTCATCTCGCTGGTGTACTTGCCCTCGCTCTACTCGCTCACCCTCATGGATCCCCTCGTGCGCGCCGTCGGTGCGCGAGGCACTCTCTAGGAACTCGGAATCGTCCCATGAACATCTCCTCCGCAGCCCTCCCGGCCCATGACCCGGCCGTCGATGCGCCCAAGCCGCATCACGCGATCTACGACTACGACAGCGGCCCGCCGGTCAACCGCGGCAAGTTCGCCATCTGGCTGTTCCTCGCGACGGAGGTCATGTTCTTCACGGGACTGATCGGCACCTACATCGTGCTGCGCATGGGCGCCGCGACGTGGCCGGACCCGGCGGACCGGCTGGCGGTCGACATCACGGCGCTCAACACGTTCTTCCTGATCGTCAGCTCGGCGACGATGGTGAAGGCCGTGGAACGCGCGATGCTCGGCGACAACCCGGGCCTCATCAAGTGGCTGGCGCTGACCGTGCTGATCGGCGCGACCTTCGTCGGCATTCAGGCCTACGAGTACGCGGTCCTGATCAAGGACGGGAACCTGCCCGACGTCGACATTTTCTGGTCGACCTTCTACGCCATGACCGGCTTCCACGGCATCCACGTGGCCGTGGGCGTGATCTGGAACTTGTGCATCCTGATCGCGGCGATCTTCCGCAAGATCCCGCAGGAGAAGTACATGAAGGTCGAGCTCGCCGGTCTGTACTGGCACTTCGTCGACCTCGTGTGGGTGCTGCTCTTCACGATCGTCTACCTGATGTGAGCGGAGGAACGAACATGGCGCACGGCAAGGACATGGGTTACAGCATCGGTAGGATCTTCATCACCCTCTTCGTCCTCACGTCGGTGGAGGTGGCGTGGGGCATGTTCCTGCGCGAGCCGCGCTGGCTCTTGTGGTCGGGACTGATCATCTGCGCCCTGTGGAAGGGCCTGTTGATCCTCCTGTACTTCATGCACATGCGGTTCGAGAAGATGATCGTGTGGTCGCTGATCCTGCCGACGCCGCTGCTCGTGGCGATCGTGCTCTGCGCGAACATGCCGGACACCGCGTTCAACGACCAGCGCGACCATCAGGTCGGCTACTTGATCGATCAGACGGGCGAGGTCGTGAACGGCCTCGACCCCGACCACCCGGCCAAGGGCCGCGGCAAGCCGCACGGGCACGCGAGCGAGCTCGAGGCGCCGGCCGCGGGGCACTAGGACTCCGCGATGGCAGCGATGCGAAGGATCGGCGCGGCGGCCCTCGCGGTCGCCGTGCTCGTCTGTGGCGGTTGTTCGCAGGAGAGCGACGCGCGCGAGCAGTCCTCGCTCACGCGACTGGACGTGGAGGCGAGTTCCGCGTTCAAGGGCGCGTTGCTGGCGGACTTCGAGCTCGTCGACCAGCTCGGAGCGGCGGCGAGGCGCGCGGACTTCGCGGGTGCGCCGACGGTGCTCGACTTCATCTTCACGACCTGCACGGGCCCCTGCCCGCGCGTGTCCGCCAACATGGCGCGGGTCCAGCAGCGGACCGCGGGCACGAGCGTGCGGCTCGCGAGCTTCTCCGTCGATCCCGAGACGGACACGCCCGAGGTGCTCGCGGCCTACGCACAGGGGTATGGGGCCGATGCGACACGCTGGCGGTTTCTGACCGGCGCGGAGGAGCAGATCGACGGCGTGCTGCGCTCGCTGTGGCTGGCGCGCAGCAAGAACGACGAGGTGGCGCTCGGCATGCGCGTGACGCACTCGACGCGTCTGGTCGTGCTCGACGGGCGGGGCGTGCTGCGCGGCATGTACGACGGCGAGAGCGAGGCGGGCGTCGAGGGTGCGCTCGCTCGCGCGCGCTGGCTCGCGGAGCACCCCGACGCATGAGCGTGCACCTTCCGGCCGTCAACGCGACGCTCAACGGCGTGGCCGCCGCGTTCCTCGTGGCAGGGCTGGTCGCGATCAAGGGTGGGCGTCGAGAGCTGCACGAGCGCTGCATGAAGCTCGCCTTCGTCGCGAGCGCTGCGTTCCTCGCCTGCTACCTCTACTACCACGTCGCGGTCGCCGCGGGGCAGCCCACGCGCTACCACGGCGCAGGGCACGCGCGCACGGCGTACCTCGCGCTGCTCGCGAGCCACACCGTGCTCGCGGTCGTCAACCTGCCGATGGTGCTGCGCACCTTCTGGCTCGCGCGCAAGGAGCGCTGGGAAGCACATCGCAGGCTGGCGCGGTGGACCTTCCCGATCTGGCTGTACGTGTCGGTGACGGGCGTGGCGGTGTACGTGGTGCTCTACCACCTCAATCCAGCGCCTGCGCTATCCTAGGAGTCACGCCGATGAACGCCCTCGCCCGCACCGCGCGCCTCGCCGCACCGCTCTGCGCGTTGATCGTGCTGCGCGCGACCGGCTACGCCTGAGAGAGCTGCAAGGAGGCGGTCGCCTCCGACGGTGGCAACCTCGCCGCGGGCATCAACTCGAGCGTGCTGTTCATGATCTCGATGGTGTTCCTGATCCCGGTCGGTTTCGGGTTCGTGGTCTGGCGCTCCTTCCGCAGCGCGGATGCGCGGCGTGCGCGCGGCGAGCAGCTCTCGACTCCCGGTGCGATCCGCTGGGAAGCGGACGAGCGGCGGGCGAGCTGAGCGCTGCCGCGCGCGGCGGCGCGCGGTGGATTTCGCCTTTTTCCCAGCGACCAGCGCGCTCCCGTAGCGACGGGGATGCGGAGGTGAGTCATGGGGGGCTGGAGCGAACGTTGGAACTGGTGGGGGATCTCCACGGCGATGCGCGGCGCGGCGTGCATGGTCGCGGGCGCGGCGGCGTGTCTGGGCTTCTTGGGGCTCACGTCCAAGGGCTCGAGCGCGGCGGAGCGCGGCGCGATCGCGGGCTGGGTGCTCGATCGCGACGGCAACGCGCTCGCGGGGCTCGACGCGGATCGGCTGCTCGTGCGCCGGTTCGTCGTGCCCGCGCCGGTGGAACTCGCCGCGGCGAGCGATGGGGACCTCTGGGTGGTGAGCGCGAACCCCGCCTCGCCGCTCGGGCCGACTCGGCTGCTGCTGGTGGATGACGAGAGCGGCGGCGTCACGCGCGAGTGGGCGCTCTCGACGGTGCTCGATCTGGAGACGGTGCACGGCGTGGAGCTCTCGGGGCCGGTCGGCGACGAGGCGCTGGTGGTCGAGTTGGACAGCGGCGGCGAGCGACGCGTATCCCGGGTTGCGAGGAGCGGCGGTTGCGTGACCGTCGAGCGCAGCTCCGATGCCTTCTGCGCGGCGGCGGCGTGGGGGTGCACGCTGGTCGGGTCCGAGCGCGGCGAGCTGAGGCTCTTTGGGCCCGACGGTCAGCGCCTCGCGCGGCGCGCGTTCGGGGGTGTGATCAGCGACGTGGCGCCGGGACCGCAGCAGGGGCAGTGGTGGGTGCTCGACGTGGCTTCGGGCGCGGGGGGAGCGCGGCTGGCGCTGCTCGGACGCGACCTCGCCTCGCGCTGGCAGGTGCCCGCCGGAGTGGCGGCGCTCACGCTCGCACCGGTCGAGGGAGCGGAGCGTGTGTGGCTGTGCGATGAAGCCGGGGCGTTCGCGCGGCGCTTCGGTCCGGGCGGAGTGCTCGAGCTCGCCCACGTCGACCTCGCCCACGGCGGAGCGAGCCGAGCGAGCGCCGGGGACGATGGCTCGCTGTGGCTCGCAGCGCCCGGCGCGCTCCTGTGTCTCGATGGAAGCGGGGCCGCGATCCCCGGGCAGGGCGGCTGGGAGTTCTTGGTGGACGTGGAGCGGGCTCGCTGAGCTAGGGCCCGCGACGAGCGCGACTCACGCGTCCTCGCCTTCGAGCTTGATCTCGTGCTTGCGCATGCGGCGCCACAGGGTCGTGCGGCTGATGCCGAGCTCCTTGGCGGCTTGATCGAGTCGGCCGGGGTTGCGCTGCACGGCGCGCAGGATGACTTGGTACTCGCGGTCCCCGAGGTGATCGGCGATGCCGCGGTCTTCGGCGAGGCTCGACTGGCGCAGGGCGCGCTCGATGGACTCGACCGAAAACTCACCGTCGACGGAGTACTTGGCGGCGTTGGAGAGCACCGCGAACAGCTGCGTGACGTTGCCCGGGAACTGGTGCGAGGCGAGCAGCTCGATCACCCCCGGGCCCACGCGGATCGAGCGACCGTGCTCGCTGGAGTAGGTTTCGACGAACACCGCCACGAGGCCGGCGAGATCCTGCTTGCGCAGATGCAGCGGCGGCACGTGCAGCGCCGGGCACTCCCGCAGCAGCGCGAGCTCGCTCGCGAGGCGGCCGGACTTGAAGAGCTCGATCGGCGGCTCGTCGCTGGAGAGGATCACGCGGCATTCGAGGTCGACGACCTTCTCGCCCACATCGAGCTTGCGCGTCGAGAGTGCGGCGCCGAGGCGCTGCTGGAGGTCGGTCGGGAGAGCCTCGAGCGAGGCGAGGTGCACCGTGCCTTGCTCGACCCTCTCGAGCAGGCCGCGGCGGCGGCGGCCGGCGGGAGTGCGCTCGCCGAACAACGTCGAAGCGAGCTCCAGCGGAGTGGTCACGTGTGCGTCGACGAGCGCGAACTCGTGGCTGCGGCGCTCGCTGGCGTAGTGGATCGTGCGCGCGAGGAAGTGGCGGCCGCTGCCGGACTCCCCGTACACGAGCAAGGGCTCTTGGCCGTCCTTGATGCGCCGCACCGCCGCCACGAGCGCGCTCATGCTCGGGCTCTCGGCGACCAAGTTGTGCATGTCGTAGCGCGAGCGCAATGCGGAGTGCAGCGAGTGGACTTCGCTCTCCAGCCGTCGGCGCGTCAGGATCGAGCGCACGCGCGCGAGGATCTCCTTGGGCTTGAGCGGCTTGATCAGGTAATCGGCGGCGCCGAGCGCCATGGCGTCGATCGCGCCGTCGAGGCTGCCGTAGCCGGTCATCAGCACCACGTCCGTGCCCGGATGCAGGCGGCGGACCTCGCGCAGAAATTCCACGCCGTCCATGCCCGGTATGCGGATGTCGGACAGCACCAGCGCGTGGGGCTCGCGCGCGAGCACTTCGAGGCCTTGGCGCGCGTCGGGAGCTTGCGAGACCGGATAGCCTTCGGAGCTGAGCACCTCGGAGAGGGTCTCGAGCACGAGGGGCTCGTCATCGACGATCAGGATTCGGTCAAGCATGGGGAACGTGGCGCGGTGGGCTCGGGCGTCGGATGCACCCGCGTTTGTACTCCTCGACCCGAGCGTGCTCAAGCGCCGTACACCCGATCGGCGCACGGCATCGGCCGTGCGAGGCCCTCACGACCGAGCGGAGAGTCGTGCGATGGCGCGCGAGATGCCGATCCAAGACTTGGCGTCCATGGAGCAGCGCTCGAGCGCCTCGGGGAGCGGGAGGAACTCCGTCGCGAGCTCCTCGTCGGCGTCGTGGGCGGCCCGCTCGGGCCCAGCCCAAGCGAGGTCGCGTGCCAAGAACAGGTGCAGCTCCTCGGAGCAGAACCCGGGCGCCGGGAAGAAGCTCCCGAGCGACTCCAAACACCGAGCCCGATAGCCGGTTTCCTCTTCGAGCTCGCGCAGGGCCGCTCGGCGCGGGTCTTCGCCCGCCTCCAGCCTTCCGGCGGGAATCTCGAGCAACTCGCGTCCGACGGCGTGGCGGTACTGCCGCACCAGCGTCACGCGCGCGTCGGCTTGCAGCGCGACCACGCCCACGGCGCCGGGATGGCGGACGATGGTGAGGTCCTGCCGCAGCCCCGAGGGCAGCTCGACCACCTCGCGCACCACCTCGAAGATGCGACCGGCGACTAGCACGGCCGAGGACTGCACTCGCGGCTGCATGGGATCGTCTCCGAAGCTCGTCGCTCGCACTCGCTGTCGAGCGTGGTCGAACCAAGCACCCAACGCCGCGCGCAAAGGTGCGCGCGGGCCGGTGATCGGAGAGCGAAATGGCGAGGACTCGCGAACCGTCTAGCGCCGCAGGAGTGGCCGCCGCGTCGGTTCGGGCAGCTCCTGAATCATGCGGTCGAGGCCGGCCATGAACGCCACGATCGAGTTGGCTACGTCCGAGCGACCTTGGTCGTGGGCCAACTGGGCAAATTCGCGCAAGCGCTTGTGGAATTTCGGGGCCTCGCGCAGCAGGGCCTGATCGGGCCGAGCCGCGTCTTGCGCCTTGGTGCGCAGCAGCTCGATCTTGGCCTGAAGGGCGGCGATGCGTTCTTCGTCCGAACGTCGATGGACCATTGTCTTCGAATACCTGTCGCAGTCGTGAGGAGGAGAGTGGAGCGAGCGGATCGAGCGGCGTTCGAGCGTCGAGATGCGTGGGGAAAGCACGCATCGAACCCTCGCGCGAGGCCAAGCCCAAGAGCGTGTCTTGCGTCGGGGACCGACTGCGCGCTCGCGCGACCCGATGGGGAGGAAGTCGACCTCCGGGTCTTCGCGGCGCGAGGAGTTGCCTCGCTGCTCGCCGACCAATCCTAGCACCCTGCGTAGGTTGGCGCACCCCGTCGGTCGAACTCTCGGTGAGCGTGCGGGCGCGGTTGCCGCCGAGCGGACTTGCCCGTACCCTGTGAGGCCCGAGCGCGGTCGGTTCAGGCTCCGATGGGCCGCGGCGCAGGGGTTCGAGACGCAGCCGTGGACCACGACGTTGAACGCATCCTTTTCAATGAGGCGGAGATCCGCGCGGGCACCGACCGCGTGGCCGCGGAGGTGACCGCGGCCTATGCGGGCCGACCGTTCACGGTCGTCAGCGTGCTCAAAGGCAGCTGCATCTTCGCCTCCGACCTGATTCGGCGCATTCCGATCCCCTTGGAACTCGCCTTCGTCAGCGCGTCGAGCTACGGCGACGGCACGCAGTCCGGTCGGCTCGCCCTGAACTTCTTCCCGGCCGAGAGCGAAATCGCCGGGCGCAACCTGCTGCTCGTCGACGACATCCTCGACACGGGCAAGACCCTCTCGAGGCTCGTGGGCGAGATGCACGAGCGGGGCGCCGCCGAGGTTCGTTCCTGCGTGTTCCTCGACAAGCCCGCTCGGCGCGCCGTGCCCTTTCAGTCGGACTTCCGAGTGTTCGAGGTCGACGACCTGTTCGTGGTCGGCTACGGCCTCGATTTCGCGGGCCACTACCGCAACTTGCCCTACGTCGGCGCCCTCAAGCGCGAGTGCTACGAGCGCCCGCGCAGCGCTGCGCGCTGAGCCCCTCCTCGCTCGGTCCGCCCCCGCGACCCAATCCGCCGAGCCCCGTCGACGCCATGCAACCCTACACCGTGCTGCCCGAACAGATCGGCATGGAGCTCGACGAGTTCCTGAGCCGACTCTATCCGGGCGTGCACAAGCGCCACCTGCGGCAGCTCGTGCGCGTGGGACGCATCAACGTCAACGGACAACCGGCCCATCCCGGCCATCGCTTGCGCGACAACGAAGTCGTGATCGTCGACGTGGAGGACGACGAGCTTCCGCAGACGAGCGAGGTCGACGCGTTCGAGGGCGAGATCCCGTTCTTGTTCGAGGACGAGCATGTGCTCGCGGTGCTCAAGCCCGCCGGGCTCGCGGTGGAGCCCGACCGCTGGGACGACCACCGAGCGAACCTCGTCGTCACCGTGCAGGAGATGATCGAGGCCCGCGCGGCCGCCACGGGTCGAGAGGCGTTCCGCCCGCGGCTCGTGCACCGGCTCGATCGCGACACCTCGGGCGCGCTGGTGCTCGCGAAAACCGTGGATGCCGAACGCGTGCTCGGAGCCGCCTTCGAGGAAGCGCGAGTCCAAAAGCGCTATCTCGCGTTGGTCGAGGGCGAGCACCCGCTCGATGAGGGCGAGGTCGAGGAGATTCGGCTCGCGCTCGCGCAGGATCCCAAGCGCACCGGACAGATGTGCGCGCGCCGCGACGGCAAGGAAGCGCTGACGCTCGTGCGCGTCGTGCAGCGCTTCCGCGGCTACACGCTGCTCGAGTGCGAGCCGCGCACGGGCCGCACGCACCAAATCCGCGTCCATCTCTCGGCCAAGGGCTTTCCCTTGGCGGTCGATCCACTCTACGGGCGCCGCCGATCGCTCCTGCTCTCCGAGCTCAAGAGCGGCTATCGCAAGAAGCCCGGACAGGTCGAGACTCCGCTGATCGAGCGGCTCACTCTGCACGCCCAGAGCCTCGAGTTTCCCTCCGTCGCCGAGCCGGGCGTGAACCTGCGCGTCGAGGCGCCGATCCCGCGCGATTTCGCGCGGGCGCTCAAGCAACTCTCCAAGGTGAGGCCTCCGCGTCGATGAAGCTGAAATCCAGGCCGGCCGACTTCCGCGTGCGCGAGCTGCTCGCGCCGGACGTGTTGCAGCACAAGGGCGAGTTCCGCATCTACCGCGTGATCAAGCGCAAGCTGACTTCGCTCGAGGCAGCCGAGGTGCTCGCGGTCGAGGCCGGTCGGGGCGCTGGCGAGATCGCCATGTGCGGACTGAAAGACCGCCAAGGCGTGACGACCCAGTACATGTCGATCCGCCACGGGCCGGAGGTCAGCGCGGCGGGCAGCGACGTGAAGATCGAGACCGTCGGCTTCGCGGCCAAGGAACTCGATTCGAAGGACAGCACGGGCAATGCGTTCGAACTGGTGGTGCGCGACCTGCACACCGAGGAACTCGCGGCCATGCGCACGAACCTCGCGCGCGTCCGCAAGCAGGGCGTGATCAACTACTTCGACGAGCAGCGCTTCGGCAACCTGCGCCACGGACAGGGCTGGATCGCGCTCGACTTGATGAAGGGCAACCCCGAGCGCGCGCTCAAGATGCTCGTCGCGGCGCGCTCCCTGCACGACGATCCGCGCAGCAAGGTGCTCAAGCAAGCGCTGTGGGAAAACTGGGGCGACTGGCCGGCCTGCCGCGACATCGCGGGCAAGCTCGGCGCGCACCACTCCGTGTTCGAGCACCTGCGCCGACACGCCGACGACTTCGCCGGAGCTTTTTTTCACATCGCGTCGCGCGTGCGCCTGATCCACCTGTACGCCTATCAGTCGCACGTGTGGAACCGCGCGGTGGCCGACTTCGTGCGCGAGCACGTGAGCGTCGAGAAGCGCGTCGTGATCGAGAGCGAGGAAGGGCCGCTGATCTACCCGTCGGAGCGCGAGCTGATGCCGGTCGCTCCCGACGCCACCTTCCGCCTGCCCGGTCCGTTCCTCGACGACGTGATCGATCCCGTGCAGCGCGGACTGCTCGCCGACGTGCTCGCGCTCGAAGCGCTCGCGCCGAGCGAGTTCAACATCCAAGGTGTGAGCGGCATGGCGCTCAAGGGCGAGGATCGAGCGCTGTTCGTCCATCCCGCGCACTTGCGCGTGCGACCGCCCAAGAGCGATCCGCACCACCGCGGCGCGGCCATGGTCGGCGTGCGCTTCGAACTTCCCCGCGGCGCCTATGCGACGCTCGTCGCGCGCCGGCTGTTCGAGGTGCCCGGCCGAGCGCCGCAGTCGCTCGCCGAGGCGCAGGGAGCGGCGCACGCCGACGACGGCGGTGGACCGCTCGAGCGAGGCGGAGCGAGTCGTGGCCCGCGCGTCGGCGGGCGCGCCGAGCGCGCGCCGCGCGGCCCCGCGCGCCGCTTCGACGGCCCGCCGCCGCGCCGTGGACCGCGCGACGATCGCGACGGCCCCCCGCGCCGCTTCGAGCGCGAAGATCGCGACGGCCCGCCGCGCCGCTTCGGCCGTGACGAGGGCGGCCCCCCGCCGTGGGGCGAGCGCCGCGGCCCGCCGCGCGGTCCCGAGCGCGGCTTCGACGGCCCGCCGCCGCGCGCTCCCCGCCGACCCCGCTAGAACAACCCCACGGAGTGTGCGATGACGCAAGCGCAGACGATCGGAGTGATCGGTGGTTCGGGTCTGTACGAGATCGAGGGGCTCAAGGACGTTCGCGAGGTGACGCTCGCGACTCCGTTCGGCGCTCCGAGCGATGCCTACGTGACCGGCGTGCTCGACGGCGTGCGCATGGTGTTCCTGCCGCGCCACGGCCGAGGGCATCGCATCTCGCCGTCCGAGATCAACTTCCGCGCCAACATCTGGGGCCTGAAGAAGCTCGGCGTCACGCGCGTGTTCTCGCTCTCCGCCGTCGGGTCCATGCGCGAGGACATCGCGCCGGGTGACTTCGTCGTGATCGATCAGTTCATCGATCGCACGCGCCATCGGCCCGACACGTTCTTCAGCGAGGGCGTCGTCGCGCACGTGATGTTCGCCGATCCCGTGTGCGGGGAGCTGCGGCGCGTCGCGCTCGAGGCCGCGCGCTCGATCGGCGTGAGGGTTCACGACGGCGGCACCTACGTGAACATGGAAGGCCCGCAGTTCTCGACGCGCGCGGAGTCGAAGCTCTACCGTTCGTGGGGCGCCGACGTGATCGGCATGACCAACCTGCAGGAAGCCAAGCTCGCGCGCGAGGCCGAGCTGTGCTACGCGACGATCGCGATGGCCACCGACTACGACTGCTGGCACGAGGAGCACGAGGCGGTCACGGTCGAGGCCGTGGTCGCGGTCATGGGTCGCAACGTCGGAAACGCGAAGGCGCTCGTGATGGCGGCGGCCCCGCGCACGCCGACCGTGCGCTCGTGCGGCTGCGGCACCGCGCTGCGCCACGCGATCATGACGGCCAAGGATCGCATCCCGCAGTCGGCGCGCGACCGGCTCGGCCTGTTGATCGACACGTACGTCGCACCCGTGCAAGACTGAGCGACGATGTTCCGCGCGCGAGATCTCGGGCTGGGCTGCGCGCTCTCGCTCGTCGGGCTCGGCTGCTCGGCCGGGTCGGCGCTGCCGCGAGGCATCGACGAAGCGGTGCTGCTCGGCCCCGAGGACGCGCCGAGTGCGGGCGCGTCGCACCGCGGCCCGGCGGTGGTCGAGGGGCGCGAAGGTACGGCGCGCTTCGTCGGAGCGCTGCACGAACGCTTCGATTGCGAGCGCGCCTTCGAGCGTGCGCAGTTCATCGACGGCTTCTACCGCGCTCCGGCGAACGACGGTTTCGAGGCCACGCTGGGACGAGTCGAAGCGGACCTGCGCGCGGCGGGATTCGGCGCGAGCGAAGGGCTCCTGCTGGAGTGGCTCGAGCAGCCGATGCGCTCGCGCGGCGGCGCCGTGTCGCCGGCCTGGACGCCAGTCTCCGGGAAGCTCGAGCTGCGCGGGGCGAACGGCGCGCGCGTGCTGCACTCGTTCTCGACACCGCAGGGGCGCGATCGCGTGATGCTGCCCGTGGGCGCTCCCTCGTGCGACGTCGAAGGCGCCATCGCACTCTCGCTCGAGGAACTCGACTCTGGCGAGGTGCTCGTCACGGACGCGTCTCCCGATGGCGGAATGCTGCGCGGCGCCAGCGAGAAGGGCGCCGTGGCCGTGCTTTCCGCGTACCTGCCGAAGTTCAATGTCGATCCCTCGGGTGCCGAGCGGCACCTCGACGCGATTCAATACCGCGGCCTGCGCGGCACGCTGCCCGTGGCGATGATCTCCAAGCGCTCGCTCGCGGCGATTCGATCGGCGCGCGAGCAGGATCCGCACGTGCGCATCGCCTATCGCGCGGAGGTCAAGCTCGACGTGCGAGCGCTGCGCACGCTCGTCGCGACCGTGCTCGGCGCGGATCGCTCGCACGAGGCGGTGGCGATCGCCGCGCACGTGCAGGAGCCGGGCGCGTGCGACAACGCGAGCGGAGTCGCGGGTACGTGCGAGGGCGCGATCGCGCTCGCAGGGGCGCTGCGCGAGAGCGCCATCGCGCCGCCGTCGCGCTCGGTCGTGTTCCTGTTCGGCGACGAGTTCACGCAGAGCTCGATGTGGCTCGATGCGACGTCGCGCAAGCCGATCGTGGGCATTTCGGCGGACATGCTCGGCGAGTCGCGCGAGCGCACGGGGGCGTGGCCGCTGCTCGAGCGCATGCCCGATCCGGGCGCGGTCAAGCCGCTCGCTCCCGACGAACACACCGCGTGGGGCGGACGGCCCTACTCGGCCGCGAAGCTCGCGCCGTCGGGGCTCAACGTGCTCGCGCGCTGCGCGCTGCTCGACGTCGCGGCTCTCGAGCCCGGTTGGGAGACGGCCGAGCATCCCTACGAGGGCGGCAGCGATCACTCCGAGTTTCTCGGCCGCGGCATTCCCGGCGTGCTGTTCTGGCACTTCACCGACTTCGCGTACCACACGAGCCTCGATCGCATCGAGCACGTCGACGCCTTGGAGCTGCGCCGCATGAGTGTCGCGGTCGTCGCCACCGCGCTCGCGGCGGCGGACCCGCGCCCGAGTGATCTCGATCGCTACCTGCGCGCCAACCAGCGCGAGCGCGCCCTGCGCGTGGCGGCCGCGCTCGACGCGCACGACGAGGAGCTCGCGCAGTTGTGGCGCACGTGGACCGACGGCGCGCGCCAGTGGCTGCGCGTCGAGTGCCTGCGCATTCCGCCCGAGGAGCTTGCGCCCGCGGCGGCGGCTCCCAAAGCTGCACCCACAAAGGAGTGATCATGAGCCAGCACGAACGTCCGTCGCCCACGAGTCTCGATCGCCGTGCCTTGCTCGGAGGAGGCGCCGTGGCGGCGGCGGCGCTGGCGTGCCAATCCTCGAGCGCCCCTCCGGCGCCGGTTGCGGCTCCCGCCGGGCCGACCACGAGCGCGCCCGCGCCACGCAAGGGCTACCCCGTGATGGTCGGCAGCGCCAACGCACTCGCGGGCATGAAGCTGCACTACAAGCAACTGGTCGAGGGCGCCGATCCGCTCGATGCGGCGATCGAGGTCGTCAAGGTGACCGAGGCGGACCCCGACGACACCAGCGTTGGTCTGGGCGGCCTGCCGAACGAGGAGGGCGTCGTGCAGCTCGACGCGGCCTGCATGCACGGACCCACGCACAACTCCGGCGCGGTCGCGTGCCTCGAGAACATCCTGCACCCGAGCGAAGTCGCGCGGCTCGTGATGGAGCGCACCGACCACTGCCTGCTCGTCGGCGAGGGCGCGTACAGGTTCGCGCGCGCGCACGGACATCCGCACGTCGAGCTGTTGACCGAGGCGACGCGCAAGCAGTGGCTCGAGTGGCGCGAGCGGCACTCCAACGACGACGACTGGCTCCCGCCGACCAAGGACGAGCGCAACGCGCGACTGGGGCGCACCTTGCGCGATGTCGCGGAGCTGGAGCGAGCGGGCTACGACCACGCGTGGGGCACGATTCACTGCTCGGCGCTCTCCGTGCGCGGCGAGGTCGCGTGCACGACCACCACCAGCGGACTCGCTTGGAAGATCCCCGGCCGCGTCGGCGACTCACCGATCATCGGCGCGGGGCTCTACTGCGACTCCGAGGCCGGCAGCGCGGGTGCGACAGGGCGCGGAGAGTCGTCGATTCTCTCGCTCGCGAGCGCGACCATGGTCGAGTATCTGCGGCGCGGAGCGGCACCGCTCGACGCGGGCCTCGAAACCGCGCGGCGCGTGGTGCGGCAGGTCGAGCGCCAAGCGCGCTGGCAGGGGGCGCTGATGGGTCCCGACGGGCGGCCGAGTTTCGGTCTGCACTTGTACGTGCTCGGGCTCGACGGGCGCACCGCGGGCGTCACGCTCAAGGGCGGCGGCAGCTACGCGGTGGCGGATCCCGAGCGCGGCCCGCGCCTCGAGCCGCTCGTCGCGTTGCTCTGATTCGCGCTGCCGAGCGGCGCGACGTGGGCCTTCGATGCTCGCGCGGACGCTACTGCGGTCGCGCGCGCGGTGGCGTGGCGAGGGCGGCGGCGAACTCGCGTGCGTCGATCACCCCGTCCTCGTTGAGGTCGAGCGCGGCGAGCACGGCGCCCGTGCGCGTGCCGACGCTGGCGGAGCCCTGCAGCCGTCGCAGGTCGTCCGCGGAGATCACTCCGTCGCTGTCGAGGTCGAGGCGGCGGAAGTGGGGGACGGGACCTGGAATCCACGGCGGCAGTTCCACGTTGGACGCGCTCGCGGGGCGTTCCTCGACACGGCCGAAGAGCTCCTCGAGCGTCCGCTTGGCAAGAGCTCCGCCGCCGCCGGTTGCGAGCGGGCTGCGCGCGTGGAGCTGGACGCGCGCGAGCTCGAGCAGCTCGAGGCCCGCGAGGCGAGCATCGCCATCGGCGTCGGCCGCGCGCAGGAGCGCCGCCGCGTCGGCCTCGGGATCGTTCGAGTCGCCCTCGGCGACCATCGCGGCGAGTTCGCGCAGGTCGAGCGCACCGTCCGCGTCGGCGTCGAAGGCCTGCCGCAGCGCTTCGGCCGTGCGCGGCTCGTCGAGCGTCGGTTCCCTTCGCGGGCGCGGCAGCGGGAACACGCCGCTGCGCTCGACGAGCTCGTCGTAGCGCACCATGAACTCGCGCGACGTCACGCCGCCGTCGTGGTCGCGGTCGTAGAGCGCGAACTCGCGGCGGTCGACGTCGATTGCGTCGCGCATCTCGCGGTACGAGAGCCAGCCCGATTCGTCGTAGTCGATGCCTTGGAACACGGGGCGCTGCAGGTTGCGCCACGCCTGCGTCCCGGGCTCGACGCCCGCGGGCAACGTGAGAGCGCTCGCCTGCGGCGTCGGCGCGAGTTGGGCTTGCGCGCGCTCGGACTCGGCGAGCTTCCTGTCGATCTCGGCCACGAGGTCGAGGAAGCGCTTTTCGCCGGCGGCCAGAGTCGCGCCCTTGGGGCCGGTTGAGACTGCCGCGGGCGCGCTGAGGTTCGCTCCGAGCGGCGGCGCGGAGGGCAGGGTGCCGCCGATCAGGTTCTTGGCGGGCCCGAACACTCCGGAGCCGCCAGCGTTGCGTCCGCCCGCGCGCGCGCCGCCGCGTCCGCCGCCGCGTCCGCCGCCGCGCCGACCTTGGGCCAGCGCGTCGGGCGCGAGGCCGACGCCGACGAGGAGCAGCAGGGCGAGGAAGGTGCGGGTGCGCATGGAGGCGGCGACGTGGTGGCATCGTGGAACGTGGAAGCGGCGCTCGCAAGTGCCGTGGCGCGAGCTAGGCGCTACGGCGGCGCTTGCGCGGCGGCGCGGACTCGCGCTTGTGCGGTGCGGACGGGGCCTGCTCCTCGGCGAGCGGCTTGCGCAGGCACAGACCCCAGCTGATGGCCTCGCCGACGTGGTCGACCATGCGAATTTCGAGGCGTCGGCGCACTTCGCGGGGCAGGCGCTCGACGTCCTCGCGATTGCGCTCGGGCACCACGACCGTGCGAATGCCGGCGCGCAGGGCCGCGAGCAGTTTCTCGCGCAGCCCGCCGATCGGCAGCACGGTGCCGTGCAGCGAGATTTCGCCGGTCATGGCGACGTCGTGGCGCACGGGTGTGCGCGTGAGCACGCTGATGAGCGCCGTGGCGATGGCGATGCCGGCGGAGGGACCGTCCTTGGGCACGGCACCGGCCGGGAAGTGGATGTGCAGGTCGAGGCGCTCGAGTGCGGCGGCGTCCTGACCGATGCGCGGCAGCTGCATGCGCGTCCAGGAGAGCGCGGTCTGCACCGATTCGCGCATGACCTCGCCGAGCGAACCCGTGAGCACGATGCGCCCCGCGCCGGGCATCAGCACCGTCTCGATCGGCAGGATCGAGCCTCCGACGTGCGTCCAAGCGAGGCCCGCGATGACGCCGATCTGCGGCGTGGTCGCGTGCACGAACGGATCGAGGTTGGCGGCCCCGAGTAGGTTGGAGAGCTGGCTCTTCTCCACGTGCAGGGCGTGGCCCTCGCGCACGCGCGCGACGGCGGCCTTGCGCGCGAGGCTGTCGAGGCAGCGCTGCAGCGCGCGCACGCCCGGCTCGGCGGTGTAGCTGCGAATCACCTCGACGAGCGCACCCTGCGAGACGGTGAGGTCGCGCGGGGCGAGGCCGGTCGACTCGCGCGCGCGCGGCAGCAGGTGCTCGCGCGCGATCGCGACCTTCTCCGTCTCCGTGTAGCTGCCGAATTCGATCAGCTCGAGCCGGTCGATCAGCGCTTCGGGGATCGGCGAGAGGTCGTTGGCGGTGACGACGAACAGGCACTCGGAGAGGTCGAAGGGCACGCCGAGGTAGTGGTCGACGAACTCACGGTTCTGCTCGGGATCGAGGATCTCGAGCAGCGCGCTCGAGGAGTGGCTCCAGCCCGCGCTGTGGATCTTGTCGAGCTCGTCGAGCAGCACGACCGGGTTGCGCACGCCCGAGCGCGCGATGCCGTTGAGCAGGCGGCCCGCCACGGCTCCGGCCTGCGAGAGGTGTCGACCGCGCAGCTCGCTCTCGTCCGCGCAGCCGCCGACGTGGATGTGCACGAACTTGCGGCCGAGCGCCTCGGCGACCGCGCGTCCCATGCTCGTCTTGCCGGTGCCCGAGGGCCCGAGGAAGCACAGCACGGTTCCGCGCGAGGCGCCGGAGAGGTGGCGCACGGCGAGGAACTCGCCGACGCGTTCCTTGACTTCGTCGAGCCCGGTGTGCGTGAGGTCGAGGGCCGTCACGACGCGCCGAAACTCGTCGGGCGTCGCGGTCGGATCCGCGGTGTGCGCGCTCCACGGCAGCTCGAGCAGCCACTCGATCCAGTTGCGGATGCGGCTCGATTCCTCGCTGCCGATGCCGCAGCGGCGCAGGTGCGCGAGCTCGCGCGTGCAGGCGCGGCGCGCCGTGTCGGGGATGTGGGCGTTGGCGACTCTCGCCTCGAGCTCGCGGACGAGTGCTTCGAGCGGGTCGGCCTCGCCGAGTTCGATTTGGATCACGTGCAGTTGCTCGCGCAACAGGCTGCGACGCTTCTCCTCCTCGACCTTGCCGTGCAGCGCGGCCGTGACTTCGCCGCGCGCGATTTCCTGCTCGAGCAACTTGGAGAGCAGCTCGAGGCGCCGTTGCACGTCGGTCTCGACGAGCATGCGCGTGCGATCCGAGTAGGAGAGGTGCAGCTTGGCGGCGGCGAGGTCGGCGAGATGGCCCGCGGCGGACGTGTTCAGCGCGAGCACGCGCGGCAGCTCTTCGGAGTAGCGGGTGTCGACGCGCACGAGCTCGTGGACCTGCGCCATCGCGCGCTCGACGCCGCGGGAGAGCTCGGCGTCCGTCGTGCGCGCGTAGGTGGGCTCGTGCGTCTCCACTTCGAACCAGCCGCGCGAGTCGTCGACCGCGCGCAGCACGACGCGCCGCAGTCCCTGCAGCACCACGCGCTGGGAGCCATCGGGCATTCTGGTTCGGTCGAGCACGCGGCACAGCGTGCCGATGCTCGCGAGCTTGTGAGGCGCGGCCTCGCCCTCGAGGTCGAGCAGCGGCACTGCGACGATCGGCGTGTCATCCTCGGGGTGCTGGTCGATGCCGAGCAGGTTCTCGCGTCGTTGCAGGTCGAGCGTGGCGACGGAGCGCGGCAGCACCACCGTACTGCGCACGGCGAGGCAGAGGATCCGTCCCGACCGGGGTGAGCGGGGGTGGGCCATGGAGACGGGACGCGAGCGACCCGTGGAGGCCTTTTCGGGTCAGCGCGGGCCCAAGGTTGCGCCGGAATCAAAGTTGCGGCGCGCCGGGCCGGGAAGCAGCGGCGCCCACCTTCCGCGAGCGCCCCCGACCCGCGCGTCGCCCTGGAGTCACAAGTCCTTTTGTAGCAAGGACTTGCGACGCGACAAGCTCACCGCGCCGCGCGCCGCAGGACGTCGCTGACGCGGTCGACGTCGGCGTCGGAAAGGAACGGATGGACCGGCAGGCACAGCACCTCGCGGGCGAGGCGCTCGGCGTTGGGGAAGTCGCCGGGACCATAGCCCCAGGGCTTGGCGGCCTCCTGCAGGTGCACGGGGCTGGGGTAGTGGACCCCGGCGAAGATCTGCTCGGCCGCGAGGTCGGCGAGCACCGCGTCGCGCGTGCGCTCGCCGCCGATGCGCACGGTGTACTGGTGGTAGGTGTGGTACGCGCCGGGCACGACCTTCATCAGCCCGATCGCGGGATGGCCCGCGAGGTTGCGGTCGTAGCGCGCGGCGTTGGCGCGGCGGCGCTCGTTCCAGCGCTCGAGGTGCGGCAGCTTCACGTTCAGGATCGCGGCCTGCAGGGCTTGCAGGCGCGAGTTGGTGCCGATGCGGGCGTGAACGTACTTCGCCGGCGAGCCGTGGTCGCGCAGCTCGCGCAGGTGCGCGGCGACCGCGGCGCTGTGCGTGAGCACCATGCCGCCCTCGCCCGCCGCACCGAGGTTCTTGGTCACGTAGAACGAAAAGGTGCCCGCGTCGCCGAGCGTACCGCAGGCGACGCCATCGCGGCGCGAACCGTGCGCTTGAGCACCGTCTTCGAGCAGGGCGAGATGCCGTTCGTCGCACAGCGCGCGGAAGGCGCGCATGTCCGCGAGCTGGCCGTACAGATGCACGGGCAGGATGCACGTCGTGCGGGGAGTGAGCGCGGCGCGGGCCTTGATCGGATCGAGCAGCGCCGTGTCGAGCTCGACGTCGGCCAGCACCGGACGGGCGCCCAGCAGCGCGATCGACGCCGCGGAGGCGAAGAACGTGAACGGGCTGGTCACGACGTCGTCGGAGGGCTTGACGCCGATGGCGAGCAGGCCCAGCCACAGCGCGTCGGTGCCGGTGGCGACCGCGACGCCGTGCGTCGCTTGGTGGAGCTTGGCGAAGTCTCGCTCGAGCGCCTCGACCTCGGGCCCGAGCACGTACTTGCCCGAGTCGAGCGTGCGCAGGACGGCCTCGTGCAGAGCCGGGCCGAGGGAGGCGCGCTCGGCGGCGAGGTCGACGGGGGCGATGGGCTTCGACGCGGTGGCGGTGCTCGTCATGGTGGAACCTTGGAAGGGAACGCAGATCGTGCAGTGCGCGGGGCGCGAGCGCAAACGTCGAGCGCGCGCGAAGCGGCGGAAAACACTCTGCTGCGGCCCGATTTCGCGCCTGCTAGGCTTGGCGCGATGGTGACCGCGCTGCTCGCCCCGCTCCTCGCCTCGTGCCAGCAGGCTCCGCCTCCCGCCGCCCCGGCGCAGGGCTGGACCCAGTCCGAGCTCGAACGCGTCGCGCTCGAGATCCAAGGCGACATCGAGAAGTTGCGCGGCGAGGCGTTTCAGGCTCCGGTGAAGGTCAAGCTGGCCTCGAAGGCCGACTTGCGCACCTACGTCGAAGAGCGCCTGCGCAAGACCGAGTCGCCGCAGAAGCTCGCGGCCGACGCGCTCGTCGGAAAGCTGCTCGGCGTGATTCCGCCGGAGCTCGACGTCATGGCGGAGACGCTGCGGCTGCTCGACAGCCAAGTGGTCGGCTTCTACGACCCCGACAGCGATTCGTTCAGCCTGATGGACGGCTGCCCGATGGGACTCGCGCGCATGACGATGGCGCACGAGCTCGGCCATGCGCTCGACGACCAGCTCTACGGCATCGACGCGCAGATCGCGAAGCTCGGCCAGAACACGGACGCGCAGCTCGCGTATTGGTGTGTCGTCGAGGGCTCGGCGACGCTGGTCGGGAATCGCTGGCAAATGGCGAACGCGCGCTCGCTCGACGCAGCCAGCATGGCGGCCGCGAGCGAGATGATGAAGGGCACGTTCGACCAGTCGCCGCAGTGGCTGTGGAAGCCGCTCGTCGGCAGCTACCTCGTCGGCTCGGGCTTCCTCGCGCGCAGCGAGAAGTGGCTGAGCGCGCAGATGGCGACCGTGCCGGGCCCGGACGTCGCGCGCGCATTCCAGTCGCCGCCCGTGTCGACGGAAGTCGCGCTGCACCCCGCGAAGTACTGGGACGAGAAGCAACTCGACACGCCCCAGCGCGTCGAGCTCGTCCATGCGAGCATCCCGACGGGCTGGAGTGTGCTGCGCGAAGACACGCTCGGCGAGTTCTCGTGCGCGATCCTCGCGCTCGCACCCGCCAAGCGCGGCGGCGTCGACTTCTCGAACCCGATGGCGATGCTCGGGCTGACGTTCACTTCGAAGGCCGCGAGCGGCTGGGATGGCGATCGGTTGGCGCTGTGCGCGAAGGGCGAGGCGCGCGCGCTGCGCTGGCGCAGCGTGTGGGACAGCCCAGAGGACGCGGCGGAGTTTCGCGCCGCGCTGGAGGCTCAGTTGGCGCACCAGCGCGCGTGCGTCGAGAAGCTCACCGCGAGCGGGTTGCACGGCGTCGAGCTGACCGCGGGGCTCGCGCCGACGGAATTCGAGCTGCTCGCGTGGACCGGCGTGCCTTCGGATGCGGAGCTCGCCCTGCTGCGCGCGGGGATCGCGCTGGTGCTCGTTCCCTAGGAGCGCGCGGGACATCCACCCTCGGCCGCCGCGGATGAACTCCCCCCAGCGCACGTCGAAGCTCGCGCTCGTACTCGCGACGCTCGCCGCCTGTGCGGCGCCGCAGCCGCGCACGCTCGATGTTCCGCCGCTCGAGCGGCACGCGCCGCGCACGAGCTCCGTCGACGTCGAACACTACGCGCTGAAGCTCTCGCTCGATCCGCGTGCGCGCGCAATCGCGGGTGAGTGCCGCATCCGTTTCCATCCGCGGAACGAGCTCGTGGAGGTGCTCGAGCTCGACCTCGACGCACTCGACGTCGCGTTCGTGAGCGACGGGGAAGGACGCTCGCTCGCCTTCGAGCGCCGACCCGGCGTCGTGGCGATCGACTTTGGAGCACCGCTCGAGGCGGGCACGAGCCACGAAGTCGTGGTGCGCTACGGTGGCGTGCCGCGGCGCGGCCTGTGGTTCGCCGGTGCGCGCGATGGGGCGCCCACGCACGTCTTCACGCAGGGCCAGTGCGACGATTCGCGCGGCTGGTTCCCCTGCCTCGACGAGCCAGCCCAGCGCGCGACGAGCGAGCTCGAAGTCACGCTGCCGCGCGGCTGGATCTCGGTCGCCGCGGGCGAGAAGGTCGAGTCGCTCGAGCGCGCCGACGGCAGCACGGTCGACCTGTGGCGCATGAACGTGCCGCATCCGGCCTACTTGACCACGCTCGTCGCGGGCGAGCTGGTCGTGGCGCGCTCGCGCTGGAACGGCGTGCCGCTCAGCGTGATCGCCGAGCCGCCGCTCGAGAGTCACCTCGCGGCGAGCTTCGAGGCGACGGCCTCGATCTTGCAGTTCTTCGAGGAGCTCACCGGCGCGCGCTATCCCTACGCCAAGTACTCACAGGCCATGGTCGCGAACTTCCCGCACGGCGGGATGGAGAACATCTCGGCGACGACGCTGACGGACGCCTGCGTCGGCGACGAGCGCGCGCGCCGCGACTACGATCCCACGGGACTCATCGCGCACGAGGCCGCGCACCAGTGGTTCGGCAACCTGCTCACCTGTGCGGACTGGTCGCACGCGTGGCTCAACGAGGGGTTCGCAACCTACGCCGAGCTGCTCTACCGCGAGGCCAGCGACGGCCGAGACGACTTCCGCGCCGCCGTGCGCGACGTGCAGGATTCCTACGTGGCGCAGGACACGCTCGCGCTGCGCCGACCGCACGTGTGGGATCGTTGGCGCGAGCCGTTCGACCTCTTCACGCGCGGTGGGCAGACCTACCAGGGCGCCGCGAGCCGCCTGCATCTGCTGCGCTTTCAACTCGGCGACGACGTGTTCTTTCGCGGACTGCGCCGCTACGTGGCCGATCACGCAGGCCGCGCGGTCACGACCGACGACTTCCGGCGCGCGATGGAGCGCGAGAGCGGGCTCGACCTCGCGCCGTTCTTCCGGCAGTGGTTCCTGTTCATGGGCTATCCGGAGTTCGCGGTGCGCTGGAGCTGGAACGAATCGCGGCGCAACGTGCGCATCGAGGTCGAGCAGGTCCAGACGAGCTCCGATGGCACACCGGCGGTGTTCACCGTGCCCGTCGACATCGAGGTCCGCGACGCGGGTGGCTCGCGCCGCACGCGCGTGACGATCGACGAGCGACGCGAGGTGATCGAGCTCCCAGCGCCGACGCGGCCGAGCTGGGTCGTGTTCGACAAGCACGGCTGGGTGCCCAAACGCATTCGCACCGAGCGCAGCACGGAGGAGTGGCGCGCGCTCGCCAGCGAGTCCGACGACGTGAACGAGCGGCGCGACGCGCTGACGGAGCTCGGTTCAAGGCTCGCGACCGAGCCGAACGAGCAGCTCCGCTGGAGCATCGCGGAGACGCTCCTCGATGGACTCGCCCACAGGAGCGAAGCCGTGCGCCTCGCGGCGGCGCGCGCATTCGGTCGCGTGCACACGTCGGCGGAGAATCCGATCGCGCAGGAGCTGATGGGTCTCGCGAGCGCGGATCGCTCGGCGCGCGTCCGGGTCGCCGCGCTCGAGACGCTGGCAGCTTGGGAGACCCGCGCGGAGTTCGCAGCGTTCGCGCGCGAACAGTACGCCGCCGAGTTCAGTCCATCGACGATGGGCGCGGCCGCGCGCCTCGTCGCCTTGTCCGAGGGAGAGCAGGCCCTGCCGTGGCTGCTGGCGCAACTCGAGCGCGGGTCGTTGCACGACAGTCTGCGCGCTTCGCTCGTGCCCGCGGTGGCGAGCGTGCGCGGATCCGCCCCGTCGCGAGCCTTGCTGGCTGGCTTGCTCGACGAGACTTGGGGTGTCGCCGCACGCGAAGCCGCCGCGCGCGCGCTCGTGGCAAGCGCCAAGGGGCGCGCCGACCTATCTCGCGCGGCCTCGGAGTTGCTCGAGCGCACGGAGCTGTTCCGGCTCCAGCTCGCGCTGGTCGACCTGCTGATCGCGATCGACGATGGACGTGCGCGTGCCGCGCTCGCCGCGTTCCATGCGCGCGGCGTGGACGCTCGGGCGCGTCGCGCGATCGAAGCCCACTTCGAGCGCGTCGGCCCCTAGGGTCCATGGCGAGCACGTTGGAAGAGGAACTCGGCGAGGCCCTGCGCGCGGAGCGCGGAGCGCTGGCGGCCTACCGGCGGCTCGCAGGCTACGTGCGCGACGCGGAGCTCGCGCGCGTGCTGGCGACGTTCGTCGAAGACGAACAGCGGCAGATCGAGGAGCTGCTCGCCACGACGCGCGCGCTCGGGATCGAGCCGGTGCGGCCGAGCCTGCGTCGTGCGCTGCTCGCGGAACTCCTCGCCGCGACCGTGTGGCTGGGGGCCCGTCACATGGTGCTGCGCCTTTGTCTCGACGCCGAGGAGACGCGCGCGCGCTGGTACGGGCATCTCGGGGCCTTTCTGCGCGAGCAGGGCGAGCCGCGCTTCGATGCGAGCTTCGCACGCATGGCCCGCCTCAAGCTCCAGCATGCGCGGGCCCTCGGCGCGTGGGTGCGAAGCGACTAGAATGCCCGCGCATGCAGCGCCGCGGCCAGAGCTTCTCGGAACGGATCCACTCGCTCGTTCCGTTCGGGATCGGCGAGACCAAGCCGCATCACTTCCTCGAGATGCTCCGCATCGCTTGGAAGAACCGCGACAATCTGGGCTACGCATGGGACGTGCTCAACAAGGGCGTGTGCGATGGTTGCGCGCTGGGGACGAGCGGACTGCGCGACTGGACGGTCGACGGCAAGCACCTCTGCCTCGTGCGGCTCAACCTCCTGCGTCTCAACACGATGGGGCCGATGCCCGAGGGTGCCTGGGGCGACGTCGACGCGTTGCGCGCGCGGTCCTCGAAGGATCTGCGCGAGCTCGGCCGCATTGCCTATCCGCTGCGCCGTCGCAGGGGTGAGCGCGGCTTCGCGCGCGTCTCGTTCGACGAAGCGTGGGCCGACATCGGCCCGCGCTGGCGCGCGTTGGAACGCCGCCGCACGGCGATGTTCGTGACGAGTCGAGGCATCACCAACGAGACGTACTACGTCGCGCAGAAAGTGATGCGGTTTCTGGGCTCGAACTCCGTCGACAACTCCGCGCGCTTGTGCCACAGCCCGAGCGGCGCCGGCCTGAAGGCGACGGTCGGCGTGGCGGCGACCACGTGCTCCTACACGGACTGGTACAAGGCCGACGTGATCGTGTTCTTCGGGTCGAATCCGGCCAACGACCAGCCGGTGTCGACGAAGTACTTGCACGAGGCGAAGAAGCGCGGCGCTCGCGTGCTGATGGTCAACGCCTATCGCGAGCCGGGCATGGAGCGCTACTGGGTCCCGTCGAACGCGGACTCCGCGCTGTTTGGCACGCGGCTGGCGGACCGCTTTTTCCTCGTCAAGGTCGGCGGAGATCTCGCGTTCCTGAACGCCGTCGCGCGCCGACTGATCGAGCGCGGGGCGCTCGCGCGGGAGTTCATCGCCGCGGCGACGACGGGCTTTCACGAGCTCGAACGCGCGCTCGCGCAAGTTCCCTTCGATGAGCTGCTCGCGCGCGCGGGCACGACGCGAGCGGATCTCGAAGCCTTCGTCGACGAGATCGCGCGCGCCGAACGCGGCGTGCTCGTGTGGTCGATGGGCGTCACGCAGCACGAGCATGGCGCCGACACGGTCAAGGCGATCGCCAACCTCGCGCTGCTCCGCGAGTGGATCGGCCGCGACGGCACGGGACTGATGCCGATCCGCGGCCACTCCGGCGTGCAGGGCGGCGCGGAGATGGGGGCCTACTCGACGGCCCTGCCGGGCGGCGTCGCGATCGACGAGGAGAGCGTGAAGCACTTCTCGCGGCTGTGGGGCTTCGAGGTGCCGCGCGGCAACGGGCTCACGACGGTCGAGTATCTCGAGGCCGCGCACCGCGGCGAGCTCGAGGGTCTGTACTGCATCGGCGGCAACTTCCTCGAGACGATGCCGGAGCCCGAGCGCATCGCCGCGGGGCTCGCGCGCATCCCGCTGCGGGTGCACACGGACATCGTGCTCACCAAGCAGATGCTCGTCGATCCCGCCGCCGTCACGTATGTGCTGCCTGCGCGCACGCGCTACGAGCAGCGCGGCGGCGGAACACAGACCTCCACGGAGCGTCGCGTGATCTTCTCGCCTCACATTCCCGGCCACGACGTCGGGGAAGCGCGCTCGGAGTGGGAGTTGCTGCTCGAGTTCGCGCGCGCCGTCGAGCCCGAGCGTGCGGGCGCGGTGCGCTTCGCCGACGCGGCCGCCGTGCGAGCGGAGATCGCGCGCGTCGTTCCGAGCTACGCGGGCATCGAGAAGCTCGAGCGGCAGGGCGATCAGTTCCAATGGGGCGGCCCGCACCTGTGCGCGGAGCGCTGTTTTCCGACCGCGGACGGCAAGGCGCACTTCCAGAGCGTGGTCGCGCCCGCGGCGCGCGGAAGCGATGGCACGTTCACGCTCGCGACGCGCCGCGGCAAGCAGTTCAATTCGATGGTGCAGGCCGCGCGCGATCCGCTGACCGGTGCCGAGCGCGACCACGTGTTCATGGCCGAGGAGGACGCGCGGCGGCTCGGCCTGCGGCACGACCAGCCGATTCGGCTGCGCAATTCACTCGGCGAGTATCGCGGCCGCGTGTTCGTCGCCGCGGTGACGCCGGGGACGCTGCAGGGACATTGGCCGGAAGTGAACGGGCTCATCGCGCACGGTCGCGTCGATGCCGGTGGCGGCGTGCCCGACTACAACGCGGACGTCACGGTGGAGTCGCTCGCGTGAGCTGGATTCGCACGATCGCTCCGGCGGATGCGCAGGGAGAGCTGCGCGAGCTCTACGACGCGGCCGTCCGGCGGGCCGGACGGGTGTACCAGATCCTGCAGTTGCAGAGCCTCAACCCCGGCGCGTTCCACGCCTCGCTCGAGCTCTACAAGTCGCTCATGCACGGAAGTTCGCCACTCTCGCGCCGCGAGCGCGAGCTCGCCGCGGTGGTCGTGTCGCGCGCCAATCGCTGTCACTACTGAACGCAGGCACACCTGTGGGACCTCCGTGCCGAGGTCCGCGAACTGCCGGCGCAGGAGCGTGAGCGGTGGCTCGAGGCGATCGAGCGCGACTGGCGCTCGGCGCCCCTCTCGGAGCGCGAGCGTGCGCTGTGCGAATTCGCGGAGCGGCTGACGCTCGCGCCCGCGTCCATGCGCGAGGTCGACGTGATCGTCCTGCGCTCCGCGGGGCTCGACGACCGCGCGATCCACGACCTCACGCAAGTCGTCGCCTACTTCAACTACATCAACCGCGTCGCCGACGCCCTGCACGTGGACCTCGAGCCCGAGATGCCGCCGAGGCGGCGGGATGCGTGAGCGCGAGCGGGTCGCTCCCGACGCACATCGGCCTCGCCCAGCGCTCGACGCCCGGGATTCTCAGCGATCCCCGTGAAGCAGCGCGCGCCGTGGCGGTCGCGGCGCGAGTGGTGCTCGCTCGGCGAGTCTCGCTCGCGCTCGAGCCAACGGAGTCGGCCGCCCCCGGGAGGCGCCCGACTCCATGCCTCCAGCCCGCCCCGATCATCGATCCGAGGTGTCGGGCAAGTCCAACCGCATCAGGGAGCGAATTCGGCGGTCAGGCTGGCCTGAAACCGCTTGCCTTGGAGCGCGGGTTCGCAGCGCATCAACACTCGGCACCACTCTCCGTTCGCCAAGCCACTGATTGGGGAAATGGTGAACGTCGCGCCCTTGAATGAAATGGATGCGGGCATGGTTCCGCCGCCGGACGTGAAAATGCGAACGTCCGTCAGGGTTGCAGTCGACGCGTTGGCAGTCGACACCGTGCCCTTGATCGCCTTGAGTTTCATGGAGTCGTCCACATTGTGCACGAAAGCCAGTACGTCGGCGTGATACGCGACGACGCCCTTGCGCGCTTGATCGGAGAGCGAATCCAGCTCGTAGGTCGGCAGCGCGTTGCATTCCACGTCGACAGCATTGACAGCCTGCACGAACGACGGAGTGACACTCAGGATGAGATTGTCACCACGAGCGTCTCCAAGGAGACCCTTGATGCGGTAGCCCCTGCAGACGTTGCCGCCTTGCACGGGGTTCAGATCGACGTGGGCGGTGTGGTCCGATGAGTTGAACGTCGTGGTTCCCGCACCTTCGATTTCGAGCGTTGCAGCGCTGCCGTTCTTGATCGAGAAGGTGAGGCCGTCGATCGAAACCCCTGCGGCAACCTTGTTGCACACCTTGCCAGCGGCATCGGGCCCCGCGGTTGAAATGGCCGCGGGGTCGACCTCGCCGATCTTGGTGGTCCCGCTCTTCACGTCCGTTTCACCCATCGGGATGACGTTGACGCTCGGTTCCGATGGGCTGCGAGCGGCATGGCCATTCGCCGAAGACAGTTCCAGCGAGCTCGCGAGCCCGAGAGCATCTCTCTGGGCGGATGCCGACGATCCAAGCGCGATCAGGCCGAGGAGTGTTGCCCCGGATAGAGACACGACGAGCACGCTGCGATTCACCATGGGAGTGCTTGCGTTGGAATGCCGAGTCGGAATGAGCTGGTCCACTTCGCCCGAGCGCCCACCCGCTGACCGCGCGTGCGAAGTGCGGGCTCGTGACGGGTGAGCCCAGTGGCGGGCTAGGCGAGTGGTCTACTTTAGACAAGGGGTGCCGTTGCCGGCGTTCCGGCGCCGTTGCCGGCGTTCCTCTGGGCGGAACTCCGAGCGGCGGAACTCCGAGCGGCGGAACTCCGAGCGGCGGAACTCCGAGCGGCGGAACTCCGAGCGGGTGCCCTCCGCTGGAGGGGTCGGCGTCGACCGCGCGGTCGAGGTTGGCCGCGGGGCGCAGATCCGTCGAGTGGCCGCCTCGAGCCCGGCTCGGGCGTCGATGTCCCGCTCGCGGTGGCCGCCGCGGCGGTTAGAACTTGACTTCGCGCAGCTGGTCGACGGAGAAGTCGAGCGACATCTCCTGATCGATGTTGATCAGGCGCCCCGTGCCCTTGAACGGGTTGAAGATCAGCGAGCCGTTGAGCACGCGACCATCGCGGAAGTACAGCGTGACCTTGTCCGCGGTGCGGGCGCCGAGCAACAGGTCGTAGAGGCGCTGCGAGTCCGAGGTGACCTTGGATTTCATCGATTGGGTTTCCGAAGGTGTGGGAGCTTGGTGGTGGGATGTGTAGGCCGGCGGGCGCGTTCTTGGAAGTCTGTTGGGGACGACCTTGGACGCCGCTAGCGTGAATTTCTTGCGGGGGAGACGCCTGCGTTGGCGGCGCTGGCCGCGCGGGCAGGAGGAGCGAGCAACGCGGGCAGGGCCGCGACGAGCTGGGCGGACCAAGTCTCGAAGTTGGCGCCGTCGCGCAGCATCGCCGCGAGCTCGCTGGGGAGCGCGAGGCGTCCCTCGAGCACATCGGTCTCGCGGATCGAGACCGAGCCGTCGACGCGCACGAGCTGTGCGAGTCCGACGTGGACCGCGCCGACCGGATTGGCGTCGTCGTTGATCAGGCCGAGCGGTTCGAGCTCGTAGTGGCCTTCGATCGAGAGCTCTTCCGCGAGTTCGCGCGCCGTGCCGCGCGGCACGGGGTTGCGGCCGACCACGCCCGCGAGGTCCTCGGGGTTGAGGTGTCCGCCGACGCCGATCGTGAGCTTGTGGTGCAGGCGCGCCTCGCCGCCCTGCTTGGTGCGCCGCAGCAGCAACACGGCGTCCGCGCGAGTCACCACGTTGTAGGGGATGATCTGCTTCCACTCGGGCGTGATCTCGGCGCGCGCGCGCTCCACGAAGAAGCCGTGGCGCTCGATCACTTCGTGCAGGCGCGCTGCGCTCCAACCCTCGCCGAACGGCACGAAGCCGTGGGGGTAGTGGTCCGGGAAGAGCTCCCGGCGCGGGACGACGAACACGAACTCCATCGAGGTGGGGCGGGCCACCCGGCCCAAGCAGGCGGGGGGCCGGTGGAAGAGAGCGGGTGGGGGGGATGCGAGTGGGGGGGTGGGACGTCCGCGAGGGGGACTGCCCAAGGTTGCACCATGGCCGGGTCGGAGAGCGCCTTGGGTGGCGCGCTCGTGGCCGAGCAGGTCGCTGAATTCTCCCCGACTCCTCCAACCTGTCAAGATGCAGAGGGTCGGTAGTTCGGAGAGCACTACTAATGGTGCTCGTCCCAACTTTGACCCCTCGCGGAAGGGGGGAGTGGCGTGAGAGGTCCTGTAAGCCGGATCCTGGCTAGCCGCTTGCGCGGCGAGACCGTCCTTTCTCTAGGACCGAGCTCGCGCTCGGCCTCGAACGACCTACCCGGATGGCGAGGAGCGGGTCGTCCCCATGAGCCATCCCTATTTGGTCTTTCTCCGAGTGGGGTTTGCCCTGCCAGAGCTGTCACCAGCTCCGCGGTGCGCTCTTACCGCACCGTTTCACCCTTGCCGAGCGCCCCGTGAGGAGCGCGCGGCGGTTTGTTTTCTGTGGCACTTTCCCTGGCCTCGCGGCCGGTTGCCGTTGGCAACCACCCTGACCCGTGGAGTCCGGACTTTCCTCCTGCGGTTGCCCGCCGACGACGGTCCAGACCTCTCACGCCGCGCACATCCTAGCTCACGCCGAGCTCCGCGGCAGCGCACAAGCTCCCGCGGGCGAGAGGTTAGGCTACGTGCACTGGGAGTCAGGGAAGGTCCTCGCATGCTGCATTCGCTGGTGCTCGTGGTGACGTCGTGGCTGTGCCTGCTCTCGCCCGCGGACGACAAGGCGCTCTCGGCGGCGCAACTGAAGTTCGCGCAGGCCGCGGCGGCGGGGACGGCGCAGGAGAAGGAGGCGGCGCTCGCCGAGCTGGTCGGGCTGGGCGAGGCCGGCGCGATTGCGACCCTGACGCTGGAGTATGGCAACGCGGCGGAAGGCCTGCGGGCGGGCCGCGAGGAAGTGCTCGCGCTGCGCTATGCGTGCGAGCGTCGGGACGTCGTGATCGCGGGCCTGCGCGCGCAGGCGGAGCGCGATGCGTCGGTCAAGCCGACGCTCGAGCGCGAGGAGGAGCGGCTGGCGGAGTTGCGCAAGGAGCGCGCCAAGGCGGAGAAGAAGGTCGCGGAGCTCGAGCCTTGGAGGGAGGCGGTGGCCGGGGGCCTCGCTCGGCTGTGCGAGGTGCTCGGTCCGGCGCGGCGGCGCAAGAGCGACGGCGAGTTGTGGGCGGACGCGCGCGAGGGCGCGGACACCCTGCAGCGCGCGGCGGCGGCGGAGCTCATCGGCCGCATCGGCGGGGCGGGGACGGCGGCGGGCTTGCACGAGCTGATGTGCGAATCGGCCGCGAGCATCGACAAGCTGCGCGCGCGCATCGCCAAGGCGATGGGAGACGTGCGCAAGCTCGAGCGGCGCTGGCAGGAGGAGGCGGCCGCCAACGACGGGCGAGTGGCGCAGGCCACGGCGGACCAGTACGAGCAGGCCAAGCGCGAGTCGAGCCAACTCGTCACGCTGGGCTATCGACTGGAGATCTTGGTCGAGGCGTCGGGGCGCGGGGCGGCGGCGGCGCTCGCGCGCGAGAGCGGCAAGGAACTGGAGAAGACGCTCGCGAAGCTGATCGGCGCGCTCAAGCGCTCGAAGGATCGCACGCGCATCGACACGCTGCGCCTGCTCTCCCAGTGCAAGCAGGACAGCGTGCGCGAGCAGTTGCGCATGCTGCTCGCGGCCGAGACGGAACCGCTCGGCATCGCGACGCTCGTCGACGGGCTCGCGGCGCTCGGCGACGCGACGATCGAGTCCGCGCTGATCGGCAAGTTCTTGGCGCACGAGTCGTGGTACGTGCGCGCGCGGGCCGCGGCGGCGCTGGCCCAGCTGCGTTCGCGCGCGGCGGTGCCGGTGCTCGTCGCGCGGCTCGAGAAGGAAGAAGGGCGCTCGCGCTCGGACCTGAACGCCGCGCTGTGCTCGCTCACGGGCCAGAACTTCCGACCGGTGTTCGCGATCTGGCAGCGCTGGTGGAAGGAGCACGAGGCCGACTTCGTCGTGCCCCCGCTGCCGCCGGAGAAGACCGCGCTCGAGGAAGCCGCCGAGACGGGCGGCGTGACGTTTTTCGGCATCACCACGGAGAGCCAGCGCGTGCTGTTCGTGCTCGACCTGTCGGGCTCGATGCAATTTTCGATGGTGCCGAAGAACAACCCCGACGACGATCCGCTCAAGCCCTTCGACCGGCCCGCGCAAGGCGAGTTGTCGCGGCTCGAAGCGGCGAAGCGCGACCTCGCCAAGGCCGTCGGCGGGTTGCGCGACGGTGCGCGCTTCAATTTCGTGCTGTTCGCGTCGGACGTGTGGACGTGGTCGGACGAGCTCGCGACGATGACACCGGACGTGCGCAAGCAGGCCGCGGACTTCATCGCGGCCTCGGACGCCGTCGGCGCCACGAACATCTACGGCTCGCTCGAGCGCGCGCTCGATCTCGCGGGCGCGAAGGGCGGCGCGACGTGGTCCGCACCGGTGATCGACACGATCTACTTCCTGACCGACGGGCGCGCGACCGTGGGACTGACGACCTCGACCGACGAGATCCTCTCCTTCGTGCGCGAGCGCAACCGCAACTGTGGCATCGTGATCCACACCATCGGCCTCTCCGACGCGCACGACGCGGTGCTGATGCGCCGCCTCGCGGAAGAGAACGGCGGAACGTACGTGGGGCGCTAGCGATGGCCGACACGCAAGCGCTCGCGACGTACCTCGAGTTGCGTGTGTCCGCGGAGGACGGCTCGCAGGGCGCGGGGCTCTCGCACTCGTCGAAGGGCCTGTTCCTGCTGCACGTGCTCGAACTCGCGGCCCACGGCGAGCCGCGCGGCGGAGTCACGCTCGTCCACGACGCCGGCGATCACGGTGGGCGCTACCTCGACACGGCGCGCGTGCTCGCCGAGGCGCGCTTCGCGGTGGCCCTGCCCGACCTGCGCGGTCACGGCAAGAGCGAGGGAGCGCGCGGTCACAGCGCGGGCATCGCGGAAGTGCTGCGCGACCTCGACTCCGTGCAGGATCACCTCGCGTACCGGCTGCCCGTGGCGCCGAAGGTGCTGATCGGCGTGGGAGTCGGCGCGCTGTATGCGCTGCGCTATGCGCTCGACAAGCCCGACAGCGTGGCAGCGCTCGTGCTCATCTCGCCGCGCTGGCGTCCGGTGTTCCGCGCGCCCGCGGCACCCGGCGGACTGTTCAAGCTCTTCAAGAAGCTCGCGCCCGACGCGCCGGGCGCGATCGGGAACGACGTGACGCGGCTCTTTTGCGACGAGAGCGCGCGGCGCGAGTGGAGCGGCGACCCGCTCGTGCACGACGTGATCACGCTGCGCGCGATCGAGCAGGTCGCGGCCGTGGCGGCGGACGTCGAGCGGCGTCTCGCGCGGGTCGCGGTGCCGACGCTGGTGCTGCACGGCGAGGGACGCGAGCTCAGCGACGCGTCGATCTCGAAGGCCGAGGGCACGTCCGTCGAGGTGCGCGAGCTGCGCGGAGCGGCGCATGAGCTGCTGCACGACGTCGGTGGCCCGCAGGTCGCCGCGCTCGTGCGCGACTGGCTCGTGCGCCAGCTCGGCTAGGGGCCGGATCCGGCCAGAAAATGGGCCGCGGAATGGGCCGCGGAATAGGCCGCGGGGTTGGCCGCGGGGTTGGCAGTTGGGACGAGTGTCTCTCGCGCGCCTCAGCGGCGGCGCTCCGGCACATGCGGATCGGACACCTGAATCGGACTTTCCCACTCGATGCCGCGGCGGCGCGCCTCGCGCACGTGCGCATCGTGCTCGCGGGCCTCTACCTTGTGTTGCTCGAAGCCCGTCGCAAGCGCCTTGGCGAGCGCCTTCGCGTCGGCGTCCGGCTTCACATGGACGAGCACCTTGCCGCCTAGCCCGTAGGGATCGGGCTGCACGACGCTCATGCCGAGTTCCGGGGCGAGCGCTTCGAAGTCGACCGCTTCGTGGAGCACGACATAGTGCGCGTCGCCGACGAGTTCCTTGCTCCACGCGAGCTTGGCGACCTTGCGCGCGAGCGCTTGCGCGGCGGCCTCGTCCCGGCCGCGCAGGACGACCAGCGGCCGCATGTCCGCCGCCGCCACGTTCAGCGCCAGCCGCAGGTTGCGCAGCGTCGGCAGGGCTTCGATCGGCTTGGCCTGCTCGGCGTACTTGGCCGCCGTGGCGTCGAGCGCCGCGACGAAGCGCTCGACTTCGCCGTAGCTCATGCTTGGCGAGCGCGAGCCCGCGGTGAGCTTCTTGCCCGCGGGGTCGAGCAGCGCGAACGAGGTGTTTTCGAGCCCGCCGCGGCCCGCGAACACGTAGCTCAAGATCTTGGCTTCCTCGGCGTCCTCGTAGGTCTGCGGGCGCACGCACACGAAGGCCCGCGAGGCGGCCACGACTGGCGGCTGCGACAGGACACGCCTGTCGGTCTGTTGGTAGCCCGGTCACCACACGCCGGGCACGCGCTGGCACTGCGGCGCGGCCGACATGAACAGCATCGGACGTCCGGTGCGCTCGGCTTCCGCGAGTGCCTCGGACCACGTGCCGAACCAAGCGATGCCGGGTTCGGTCGGCGGCTCGTGGACGGGGAGCGGTCCCTGCGGGCGTTCGGTGTCGGGCGGCGGGGGTGCGCCCTGAACGGTCGCGAGCGGCGCGCTTTCGATCCGCGCGCTGGCGATGCACAGCGCGCACAGCAGCGCAAGGGTCCGTTGGATGGGGCTGGGCATGGCGTCCTCCGGGCTAGGGAACCCCGCGCTCGGCGTCGGGTTTCGGTCGCGGCGAGCCCAGGTTGGAGTTGGGGCGCTCGACGATGGGGCGCGTGGCGGGCTCGCCGGAGCGCAGCCAGTCGTCGAGCAGCACCAGCGCGCTCCACGAGTCGCGGCGGGCGCGGGCGTCGCGACCGCGGTGGCCGGACTCGCGCAGCAGCTCCTCGGCGGCCTTGGTGGTCAGTCGCTCGTCGTGGCACAGCACGCGCAGGCGCGGAAAGCGCGCGGCGAGGCGCGCGGCGAAGGCCCCGACGTCCGCCGCGCGCGGACCGTCGCTGCCGTCCATGTTGCAGGGCCAGCCCACGAGCAGCGTGTCGATGTCGCGCTCGCTGAGCACGGCCTCGACGGCCGCGAACAGGGCGGGAGAGTCGCCGGGTCCATGGAAGGGATCGAGCGGCGTGCGCGTGATGCGCAGCGCGTCCGTGCAGGCGAGGCCGGTGCGCTTGGTGCCGTGGTCGAGGGCGAGCACGCCGCGGCGCGCGGCGGGACTCACAGGAATTCCCGCGCCTCGCGCTCGAGGCGCTCGACGAGCAAGCGCACGTCTTGAGCGCGTTCCTTGCGACACACGAGCGTCACCGACCCCGAGTGAACCACGACGAGATCGTCGACGCCCAGCAGCGCCACCAGCGAGTCGCGCTCCCCGTGGACGATGCAGCCCTGCGCATCGCTCGCCAAGACCCGCACGCCGCCCGTCGAGACGTTGCCGACCGCGTCGCAGGCGTGCACGGTCGCGAGCGCGTCCCACGAGCCGACGTCGCTCCAAAAATAGTCGATCGGCAACATGCGCACGTTGCCAGCGCGCTCGAGCACGCCGACGTCGAGGGAAACGTCCGGCAGGCTCGGGTAGAGCTGCTCGAGCTCCGACTGCGCGAGCGGGCGGTCGAGCGCGCTCCACACCTGTGGCAGGTGCGTCGCGAGGGCGTGTTCGATCGCGGCGCTGTTCCACACGAACATGCCGGAGTTCCAGTAGTGGCCGCCCTGCTCCAGAAAACTGCGCGCGCGCTCGGCAGCGGGCTTCTCGACGAAGCGTTCGACGGAGTGCACGGCGATGCCGTCGATGATGGCGGAGGCGGGGCCGGCCTTGATCCAGCCATAGCTCGTGGCGGCGAACGAAGGGTGCACGCCGAAGACGTACAACGCTTGCGGAGCGCTCGCGGCGGAGATGGCGGCGCGCAGCGAACGCTGGAACGCCTCGCGTGGCCGGATCACGTGGTCGGCGGGCAGCACGATCTGCACCGAGTGCGGCGCGCGGCGCCGGATTTCCGCGGCTGCGAGCGCGATGCATGCGGCCGTGTTGCGACCGACCGGCTCGACGAGGATGTTCGCCTCGCCGAGGTCGGGGAGCGCGGCGCGCACCTCGTCGACCTGCGCTCGCGTGGTCACCACCAGCACGCGCTCGGTCGGCACGATGCCCTCCAGGCGCGCGCGCGTCTGCGCGAGCATCGAACTCTCGCCGACGATGTTCAGGTATTGCTTGGGACGCTGGCGCCGACTCGCGGGCCAAAAGCGCGTGCCGGTCCCGCCGGAGAGCAGCACCGCGAACAGCGGGGGAGCGTCGTGGAGAGCCATGGGCGCCCAAGGGTACCGCTCGCGGGGTTCCGAGGGCACTGTGGCGCTAGAAGCGCGCGGGCAGCGGCGCGAGCGGCGGCAAGGGCAGGTCGCGCGGACCCCGGCGCTTGTCGGTGGCGCGTCCGAGGGCGCCTCCGACCTCGACCCGCGGGCGGGCCATGTCGCCGCGAATCGCCACGCGCACGAGGCCCGACTGCACCCAGTAGATCACGCGATTGACGACGCCCAGCCAGTCGAGCATGCGGTACTGCACGTCGAGGTCGAAATCGAGGCCACCGTCGAGGTCGAGCGTGCCATCGCCGTCGAGGGAGAGCAGCGGGCTCTCGATGCGCAGGTTGCGCAGGCGCAGGGCGCCCTCGGACAGCGCGAGGTCGGATTCGATGCGCTCGAAGACCGAGCCGGTTTCGACCTTGAGGCTGGCGAGCAGGTCGCGCACGAGCGGAATCGACCACAGCACCGAGTCGTCGATTTCGAGCTTGCCGCTGCCGTGGATGCCCGAGACGCGCTCGAGGTCACCGGAGAGCTCGAGTCGCGCGTCGAGCGTCCCGCGGCTGGCGAAGTCGGACTCGAACATGCCGCGCAGCAGGCCCTCGAGCTCGACATCGCTGAGCGCCCCGGCGAGCTCGAAGCGATAGGGCTCGGCGAGCTCGACGGCGAAGAACGGGCGCTCGCCCGCGGCCGCGGGGAGCGAGTCGACCCGTCCGTTCTCGAGCCGCGCCGTGAGTCCGATCACCTCGAGGCGTCCATCGGCATAGGCGAGGCGCAGCGACCCGCGCTCGATCTCGCGATCGCTGACTTGGCCGTGCAGGTTCGACACGCTGGCCTGCAGCCGCGCGCCCGCTGGGCCGAAACGGAACTCCTCGATGGTGACCAGCGCCGTGTCGATCTCGATCGGCAGTCCCAGATCGATCGCCATCGCGCGCGGCTCGATGCTGCCGCGCAACACGGCCTCGCCGACCCCGTCGGCTCCGGTCTCGAGCTCGAGCCGCGCGCCGCGGATGTCGAGCTCGCCGCGCCAGTGGAGATCGTCGAGCAGGCTCGCGACCAGCGCCTCGTCGAACAACGGCGCGAGATGCTCGCGATCGATGGGGAGCTCGAGCGCCTCGAGCGAAGTCTCGAAGCGGAAGCGGTCCGCGCGCGAACCGAAGCGCGTGTCGCGCAGCAACAGCGGCGTGCCGGCGAGTTCCGCGCGCAGCTCGGCTCCGTAGAGGTCCCCGGCTCCGGACTGTTCCAGCGTGCCGACGAGCGCGGTGAAGTCCAAGCGCCCGAGCTCCGCGGCCGTGCGCACGTCGTTCTCGCGCAGGTGCACCCGGTAGAGCGACTCGAGCGCCCGCGGCGCAGCTTGTGGCAGCACGAAGTCGCCGTGGAAATCGACGCGTCCGGTGACATTCAGGCTCGCCAGTCCCGGGCCGGCGAAGCCGCCGACGCCGCTCGAGCGGGCCTCGGCGAGCGCACCGCCGAGCGCGGGGTGCGAGAGGTCGAGCGCGGCGGCGTCGATCGCGATCGTGCTGTCGCCGCTGGGCGGAATGTCCGCCATGGCGGCGAGGGTTCCGCCGGCGACCCAGCGCCCGACCAGCGGAGCGACGTGTCCGTGGGCCCCCTGCCGCGCTGCTGCGCCGCTCGTCTCGCCCAGCGCGAGCTCGCCCTCGAGCAGCACGCGACCGCGCAGGTCGCTGACGCGCACTCGGAAGGCGTCGGGCTGCACTTCGGAGTCCGCGCGCGGCTCCACTTCCGCGCGCCACGTCCTGCGGCCACCGTAGGCGCCGCTCCCCGCCATGCGGAAACGTGCATCGGCGTGGCCCGTGGCATGCAGCGAGCCCAAGACCGACTCGACTTCGGGAAGCTCCTGCGCCAGCGCCGTGCGATCGCTGCCGCGCAGTCCGATGCCGCGCGCATCGACCTCGATCACTTCGAGGCTGCGCGGCGCGTCCGCGGGGCTCGGCAGGTCCTGCAGGCGGCCGCGCACGAGCACCTCGGCGCCCTGCAGCGAGCGCGCCGCGAGGTCGAGCGTCGTCGCCGCGAGGCGCCGCGGATCCCAAGCGAATTCGATCCGTCCGCTGACTTCGACCAGCGGCAGCGGCAGGCCGTCCCAGCGCGCGCTGACGTCCTCGACTTCGACCACCAGTTGGCAGCTCGGCGCGGCCGCCCCTTGCATGTGCAGGCGTGTCACCACGGAGGCGAGGCCGCCGGAGGGAGAAAACGAGGGAAAAATGAAGTCGGTGCCGGAGAGGCCGCGCAGTCCCTGCTCCAACTCCTGACCGACCGGAATGCGCCGACCGCCCACGCGCAGGTCGAGCCACGCGGGAGCGTCGCTCGCGAGGTCGAACTGCACGAGGCCGTCGGCGAAGGCTGGCTGATCGTCGCGCGTGCCGAGGGAGTGGGCACCGAGCACTCCGACGATGCCCAGACGCGAGGGGCGCGCGAGGGCCGCGTCGTGCAGGGCGAGCAGGCGGCCTTGCGCGCGCTCGACCCGCATGGGGAAGCCCTCGCGCACGCCCGCGGAGTCCGCCACTCCCGCGTAGCACAGGCTCACGGTGCCGCCGAGGTCGACGTCGGCGACGAGCTCCGGGCGCAGCGCCGCCGTGGTGAGTGCGGCCGAGCTCGCCCGCGGCCAGCGCGCGCCGACGAGCACGTCGACGGTGCCGATCGGATCGGTGATGCGCCACAGCTCCTCGAGTTCGTCGCCGTGGCCCGTCGCTCGCGCGAGTTCGCGCGTCAGCGGAACGCTCGGTGCGTGCAGCCACGCGCGCGCGGAGTGCTGCGCGCCCGCGTTGGCCCCGAACTGCGCCCACAAGCTCGCCTCGTGTCCGTCCCAGCGCGCCGCGACGTGCGCGGTGGACCGCCAGGACGCGGGCTCGAGCAAACCTGCGAGGTTCGGCGACGCGCACAGCGCCTCGACGTCGCCGCGCACGTCGACGAGGGGCACCGGCGAGGTCGGCAGCGCGAGCGAGCCATCGACGACGCGCAGGCGCAGACGACCGGACGAGGGCGCGCTCTCCTCGAGCGCGAAGCGCGCTTCGAGCTCGATCGACAGTCGCGCGCTCGGCTTCCACGCGCGCACGGGCCCGGCCGGGGAAGCGGCGGGAATCGCGCTGGAGTCGACGGGCACGGCCTCGCAGGACGCGGCCAGTCGGATGCGGCCCTGCGCGTCGCGTTCGCCCGAGAGGAACACCTGCGCGTCGCGCGCGGCTTGGGCGTCGGCGAAGGCGGGTTGGATCCGGCCTTCGATGCGCGGCACGCCATCGGCGGCGGCGCGGAAGAGCAGGTCGACGTCGCCCAGCGCGAGCCGGCCCCAGTCGGGGTGCAGCCAGTCGCAGCGCACGCCTTCGACGACGAGCACCGGCACGTGCACAGCCTCGCTCGCGCTGGCCCCGTCCGCGCGCGTGCGCCGCTCGAGCGCGGCTTCCCAGCGCGCGAGCAGCTCGCTCGAGAGCTCGAGCCGACCGCCGCGCACGTCGATGCGCGCGGGGCGCAGGCCGCCCGCGGCGAATTCGAGCGCGAGCTCGACTTGGCGCAGCGAGCAGGCCTGCGCGGCGCCGGAGAGCGTCACGCCGTGCAGGGTCAAGCCGGGCCCGAACCAATCGAGCTCGGCGCGCTCGATGTCGAGTTCGAGGCCGAGCTCGCGCGCGAGCGCGCGGCGCACTTCGTCGCGCAGTCCACCCGAGCGCTCGAAGTGCGCGAGCAGCGCAGCGCTTGCGAGCGCCGCGAGCGCGGCCGCGAAGCCCGTCCAGCGCAGCGCCGTGGCGACTCGCGCGCTCACGTGCGCTCTTGCGGAACGAGCTCGTGCGCGCCGTTGCGCGGCGGGACGTGCGCGCTCGCGCGGGGCACGAGCAACGTCGGCGGCAGCTCCGCGAGTTCCTCGCCGCCCTTGTAGATGCGTTCGACGCGCTTGCCGACGGCGCACGAGAGCTCGTAGGCGATCGTGCCGACCTGCTCGGCGAGGTCCTCGAGCGTGATGCGCTCCGAGCCCTGTTCCCCGACCAGCGTCACGCGGTCGCCGACGCACACGCCGGGGATCTGCCCGACGTCGATCGAGGTGTAGTCCATCGAGACTCGTCCGACGATCGGCGCGCGTCGACCGCGCACGAGCACGTGGCCGCGGTTGCCGAGGCGCCAAGCGAGTCCGTCGTTGTAGCCGATCGGCAAGGTCGCGATGCGCGTCGGCGCCGGCGCGGTCCACGTGCCGCTGTAGCCGATTCTGGCGCCGGCGGGCACGTCCTTGAGGAAAATGACCTGGCTGTGCAGGCTCATCACGGGCCGCAGCGATTCGGCGCTGCGCATCGAGCCGGGGAGCACGCCGTAGGCGCTGATGCCCGGTCGCACGCAGTCGTATTGGGGCTGGACGCCGCTGAACACGCACGACGAATTCGCCGCGTGCACCCAGCCGCGCAAGAGTCCGCGCGCGCGCGCGAGCGCGAGCACCTCGTCGAACACGCGCAACTGCGCAAGCGTGAACTCGTCGTTCATGCCGTCGGAGGCCGCCATGTGCGTCATCACGCCCGCGAGCTCGAGGTTCGGCGAGGCGTGCACGAGCTCGAGCAACTCGAGCGCCTTGCTCGGCAGCACGCCGAGTCGGCCGAGGCCCGTGTCGATCTTCAGGTGCACGCGCGCGCGCTCGCCGAGGCGAGCGGCGAGCTCGTCGAGCGAACGCGCGCGATCGCTCGAGTGCAAACCGATCTCGATGCCGTGGCGCAGTGCCGCGCTCGCCTCCTCGTCGACGATCGTGCCGAGCACGAGGATGCGCGCGCGCACGCCCGACTTGCGCAGCTCGAGCGCCTCGCCCGAAGTGCCGACGCCGAAGGCGCTCACGCCGCAGCGCAGCGCATGGTGCGCGATCGCGACGGCGCCGTGTCCGTAGGCGTCCGCCTTGACGACGAGCATCACGCGCACGCGCGGCTCGAGGCGCGCGCGGATCTCGGACAGGTTGTGGGTGAGGGCGTCGAGGTCGATCTCGGCCCAAGCTCGGTAGGCGTCCACGCGCGCCCGAAGATCCCACTCGCTCGAGCGGATTTCAACGCCGCTGCGAGCGCATTGCGAACGGTCGCAGGTACAGCGGCTCGACGCTGCCGAACGCTCCGCACGCCGCGCGCGCGCGACCGAGCTCGAGCAAGGCCGCCGCCGTCGGGGTCGCCGAACGCACGCAGTGGGGGCGGGCTGGGCCGACGAGCGCCGCGGCCGCGAGCGCGGCGTCGTCGGCGAGCACCACGCTCGCTGCGCTCGTCGCCGCCGCGAGCTCGCCCGAGAGCGTCACCTCGGGGGCGAGCAGCACCTCGACGTGGCGCTCGGTGCGCCGGTAGCGAGCCACGTAGAGCTCACCGGCGCGAGCGTCTTGCAGCACCAGTCCCGCTTCTCCCGGCCGCAACTGCTCGTAGGCGGCGGCTTCGAACGACGGCACCCCGCACACGCGCGCGCCGCTCGCTCGCGCGAGGCCGAGGGCGGTGGCGGCGCCGACCCGCAGGCCGGTGTAGCTGCCCGGGCCGGTGCCCACGACGATCAGCGCGAGTTCTCGCGGGCTCGCGCCGAGTTCCCCGAGCATGCGGTCGAGCGTCGGGAGCAAGTCCGCGGCGTGGGCTCGCGCGGTCGCGAGGGTCTGGACGAGGGTCCGCTGCCCCCGTGCGACGGCCAGCGAAGGAGTGCGGGTCGAGGTCTCGAGCGCGAGGACCAGACCGCGGTCGGCGGCGGCGCCGCTCACGCGCCGAGCTCGGTCGCGAGCAGCTTCGCGAGCCCTTGAGCGTGGGACTGGATGGTCGCGTGCTCCGGCCCTTCGACCATCACGCGCGCGAGCGGCTCGGTGCCCGAGTAGCGCAGCAGCACGCGCCCGTCGTCGCCGAGCTCGCGCTCGATCGAGCTCACGGCCGCCACGATCGAGGGAATCCCCGACAGCGACGGCTTGCGCGCCACGCGCACGTTGACGAGCACCTGCGGGAAGGCCCGATAGGCCCCGGCGAGCTCCGAGAGCGGCTGGCCGGTCGCGACCATGGCGCGCAGCACGCGCAGGGCGGTGTAGATGCCGTCGCCGATCAGGTAGTTGTCGCGCCCGAACACGATGTGGCCCGACTGTTCGCCGCCGAGCGGGAGCTTCTCGCGCTCGAGGGCCTCGACCACGTGCCGGTCGCCGACGCCGACCGAGAGCACCGTCACGCCGACGTCGCGCAGGGCGCGCTGCAGGCCCTTGTTGCTCATCACCGTCGCCACCACGCGCTTGTCCTTCCAGCGCGGGCCCTCGTGACGTCCGCAGATGGTCAGGATCGCGTCGCCATCGACCAGCGCGCCGCGCTCGTCGACGAGCAGGCAGCGGTCGCCGTCACCGTCGAGCGCGATGCCCACTTGAGCACCCAGACGCCGCACCTCGGCTTGCAGGGCCTCGGGATGCGTCGAGCCGCAGCCTTGGTTGATGTTCTCGCCGTCGGGCTCCGCGTGCAGCGGGATCGTGCGCGCGCCGAGGCGGCCGAAGACGCGCGGGGCGACGCGGCTCGAGCCGCCGTGGGAGCAGTCGACCACGACCGACAGGCCCGCGAGGGAGAGGCCCGCGCCGGCCTTGTCGACGAGGTAGGTCAGGTAGCTCTGCTCGATCTGCGGATCGAGCGGCGGCGGCGCACCAGCTGCGCTCGCGCGCGTGTCGGCGTGCAGCCGCGCCTCGATCGAGAGCTCCTCTTCGTCGGACAGCTTGCGACCGCTCGGCCCGAACAGCTTGACGCCGTTGTCCTCGGCCGGATTGTGGGACGCGGAGATCATGCCGCCGAGGTCGAACTCGCGCAGGCGCGTGAGCAGGGCGAGGCCCGGCGTGGCGATCAGCCCGGCGCTGGTGACCGAGTAGCCGGCCTCGGTGAGTCCGCGCGCGAGCGCTGCCTCGAGTTCCGGACCCGAGCGTCGACCGTCGTGGCCGACGAGCGCCGAGGGACGCGGCTTGCTGGCGCCGAGCACGACCCCGGCGTGGCGACCGAGCGCCGAGACGCAAGCGGCGCTGAGCCAGCCCTCGCCGGCCCTGCCGCGGACGCCGTCGGTTCCAAAGATGCGCGTTCCTGTCACGGTGCTCTCCTCGCGCGCGATTGTGCCGATCCCGAGGCGCGAGGGAAAGCGGCGCGGCGCGGGAGACTCGCCCGCGCCCGAGTCCGCGCCCGAGTCCGCGCCCGAGTCCGCGCCCGAGTCCGCGCCCGAGTCCGCGCCCGCGCCAGCGAGCGCG
>VGZD01000004.1 GCA_016872715.1 Planctomycetota bacterium | reverse complement strand
CTCGGGCGCGCGCCGCTCCTCGAGTGCCGTGAGCACGCGCTGCGCCAGACTTGGATCCTCGAGCATGGGTTCGCGCAGCGCCGACATCGCGGTGCGCAGGCTTTCGTTGTCCTGTCCAGCGACGAGCGCGAGCGCGTGCGCGAGGGCGCTGGGATCTCGCAGCCGCACGAGCACGGCCAGCGCGGCGTTCGCGAGGCCATCGTCGCTCGAATTCAAGTTCGCGCGGAAGGACTCCGCGTAGCTCGCCACGAGGCTCGGCGTGGCGAGGGCGTTGAGCGCGCGCAGGCGGGCGCTCGGGACCTTGCCGCGCCGCGCCACGAGGTCGAGTTCGGCATGCATGCTCGCGAAGTGCAGCGCGGTGACGGCCGACTCCGCGCGCCACTGTTCCGCGCTGTGCGCCTCCTCGCGCAGGAACGCCAGCGCCTGGGCGTCGCCTGCGCGGGCGCACGGAGCGGCGAGCAAGGCCTTGAAGCGCGGCGGCATCGTCGGCCAGTGCGGGCTGAGGCGGCCGACGACGTCGTTCGCGGTCGCGCCGGCGAGCAGCGGACCGCACTCGTCCCAAAGGCCATCGAGCTCGCCGCGGTCGATCCAGTCGAGGACTTGCCGCTGGGCGCGCGGGGGATCGAGCTTGGCCGCGGCCAGCAGGAAGCGCAGTTTGAACTCGGGGTCGGCGGCGTCGAAGCACGCCATGAGCAGCTCATAGTCCTGCGGCTGCCCGTGCTTCTCGAGCGCCACCGCCGCCAGTCCCGCGAGGCCGACGTCGCGGTGACGCAACAGTCGCAGGCACAGCGCGCGCGCGCCGGGCGCGTCGCTGCGTTGCGCGATCTCGAGCGCGTTGCGCAGGTGCGAGCCGCCGTCGGGGCTCTCGAAGTGCGCGTCGATCGTGCGACTCGCGACGGCGAGGCCCTCAGCTCCTCGCGCCGAGAGCTCCTCGCGCGCGCGACGCAGTGGATCTCGATGCCCGTGCTCGAGCGTCTCCGTCAAGATGCCGAGCGTGTCGGAAGCGTCGACGTCGTAATGCTCGTGGCGTGTCCCCGGAGAGAGCAGGTAGGCGAGGCGCGAGTCGAGCGCGATCGGCAGCGCGCTGGCGCCCGCCTGCGCCTCTCGCTCCGCTCCGTCTTCAGCGCACGCCGCGGCGCACCATGCCGCGGCGCAGACCAAGGCCGCGAGCGCGAGCGCGCGGGATCTCCCCCGCATCACTCCAGCGCACCGCCGATCGTCGCCTCTGTGCACGGCCATCGTCTGCCTCGCGCGGGACACTACAGCCCGATGCACTCAGGATCGAGCACGCCCTGCGAACGGCGCAGCGCGACCAGCGCCTTGGCGAGGTTGGCGCGCGCGAGCGTCTGGGAATACAGCGACTCTCCGAGCTGCTGCTGGAACTGGAGCACTTGGAAGTTCGTCGACAGGCCCTCGCGATAGCGCGTCTGTTCCGCCGCGAGCTGACGTCGCGCGAGATCCGCGCTGGCCGCAGCCGCTCGCACGGCTTCGAGCGAGTAATTCGTGTTGCGCACCGCGGCGCGCACTTCTTCGACGATCTGCGACTCGAGCTGGTCGTAGGTCAGGCGCGCGGTCCGCACGGCGGCGCGCGCCGACCGCTCGGCGCTGAGCGCCGCGCGGTTGCCGATCGGGGCGCTGAAGTTCAGTTGCGCCGCGTAGGTGGGATACTCCCAACCAAAGGCCGATTCGAGCGCGTCGCCCTCGTTGCGCTCGATGGCGGCGCTCGAGGTCTGGAACGAGAAGTCCAGTTGTGAGCGACGCAGCGAGCTCGCGCGCAGGAGCTGCTCCTCGCTCTCATCGATCTGGAACAGCTGCTGGCGCAGCTCCGAGCGCTCGACGAGCGCCACGGCGAACGCCGCGGTCCAACTCGGCACGCTCGCCCTGTCCGCGTCGGGCAGCTCCGTCACGGGCTTGATCTCGCGCTCCCAGCGCTCGGTCTGCGTGCCGGGATACATCAGTCCCTTGAGCTTGTCCGCGGCCGCGCGCACCGTGACCTCGCGCGCGAGTTTCTGCTCCACGCGCTGCGCCACGTTCGTCTCGGCCTGCAGCACCTCGACTTCCGTCCCGACGCCGGCCGCGAGTCGACGCTGGTTTTGGAGGAGCTGCTCTCGCCCGAGCGCGAGCGTCTCGTCGGCGACGCGCTCCTGTTCGAGCGAGCTGACGAGGTCCCAGTAGGTCTGCGTCACGCGCTGGAGCAGGTCTTGGCGCGCGTGTCGCACGCCTTCGAGCTGACGCCGCAGCCGAAACTCGTTCTCGCGCTGCGTGCTCGTCGCGAACGCCGTCCCCGCGCCGCGCAACAGCGGCTGGTTGAAGCTCAGCGCGATGCGCTCGGACACCGAGCGCTGGAACAGTGCGAAGTTCGAGTCGGTGTTCGATTGACCGAACGAGAGATCGACCGCACCGCCCGTCAGCAGAGGCAGGTTCAGCCCCGTGCCGAGGTCGAGCTGCTGCGAGTCGATGCTGTCGATGCCGAAGAACGGGTTGTTGTTGCGGTTCTCGTCCTCTCGATAGCCAGCGTTGATGCGCCACGTCGGATCGAAGCTGCCCCAACTGCCTTCGTAGGCGTACTGGGAGATCTCCGCCGAGGTCTCGGCCAGCTTGAGGCCGAGGTCGTTCTCGAGTGCGGTGCGCGCCGCCTCGAGGAGCGTGAGTTCGAACGCGGGCGCACGGTCCGCGGGGGCCGGGACGGAAGGAGCGGACTGCGGGAGCGCCACGGCGAGGAACACGGACCACATGGGCGCAGGAGGGTAACGGCTCGCGAGCGCAGGGACCACGGCCGGGCATGGGCCGACCCACCCAAGGCCCATTATCGCCGGTTGCGGCGCGAGTTTCGCTCGCGCGCGAACGCTTGGGCCCCTACGGGCGCCGCGGCGCTCCCCAGGCGTCCAGGGCCGCCTCGCGCTCGCTCGAGCCCGCGTCGCGGTGGTCTCCGAGCGCGTCACGCGCCAAGCGCGCCAAGGACTCCTTGGCCGCGCGCTCCGCGACTTCGCGCGCGTCGGCGCTCGGGCGCTGGAAGTCGACCAGCGTGGCCGCCTCGATGGCTCCGCCCGCGGCCGCGCGCTGCAGCGCACAGGCGACGAGGCGCGAGCGCTGGAAATCCGGCAGGGCCGCGAGGCGCGCGAGCGCGGCTTCGAGGTGCGCAGGTCGCGCGCCGGAGAGTGCCCACTCGTCGAGCAGGATCTCGGTCCAGATCGCCATGCGGCTGGGGGCCCCGTCGGGGGCGCGCGAGAGCACCCAGTCGGGCAGCTCGCGGCCCGCCAGACGCGCAGCGCGCAGCCACAGGAGCTGTGCCAGCGGCTCGGTCGGGGCGCCCTCGCTCCACGGCTTGGGCGCGAGGGCGACCAGCGCCGCGCGCTCCGAGCGCCGCGCGCTGACGAGCCAGTCGGCACCGTCGCTGCCCGCGGCGACTTCGACTGCGCGCGGCTCGCCCTCGGGGAGCGGCGTGTTCGGCACGAGATCGGGTTCGCGCTCGCCCTCTCCCGAGAAGTACGGCTCGGAGGGCGTCTCGATGCGGGTCTGGAACTCGCCGGTGCGGCGCGGAGCGCGCAGCACGATCCACGCGAGCACCGGCAGCGCGAAGAGGTGCGCGACGAGCAGCGCGGCCGCGAGTCGCAGCGCACTCGACGAGCGCACGCGCTCGAGCGCGAAGCGCGCGACCAGTCGCAGGTCGCCGCCGCGACTGAGATCCTCGCGCGTCGTGCGCGCGAGCACGCGCTCGCTCAGAACGCGCGCCGTGCGCGCCTGCGCCGCGGGTTCCGCGAGCAATTGCAGGCGCAGATCGTCGGCGAACGCGCCCAACTTGCGCAGCGCCGAGCTGCACTGCGCACACGAGTGCACCTGCGCGCGCAACGCGTGGGCCTGCGGATCGAGTGCGGCCTCGAGCAGTGTCTGCTCGTCGAAGTGCCGATGCTCACTCACGGAAGTTGCTCCTCGCCGAGGATCTCGCGCAGCTTGCGCAGCGCATGGAACACGCGTGACTTGACCGTGCCGATCGGAATCCCGAGCAGCTCGGAGATCTCCGCATAGGGCCGCTGTTGCACCAGCGCCAGCTCGATCACGATGGAGTGGGACTCGGGGAGGTGCGCCAGCGCGGCCTGCACGCGCTCGCGCTCCTCGCGGCGCTCCGCGCGGCGGCTCACCTCGGGGTCCGAGCCCGGCAGGAGCTCGAGCAGGCTCGCGTTGCCGTCGCTGGCCTCGTTGCCGCCGCTGGCCTCGTCGAGCGAAGGCCCCTCCGGTCGCACGGCGCGCCGCCGCCGACGGTCGATCCACGCGTTGCGCGCGACGCGCAGCACGTAGCTCGAGAAGCGCGACTGCGCGCGGTAAGTCGGTGCGGATCGGTACAACTTGAGGAACACTTCCTGCGCCAGATCCTCCGCCTCCCCCAGCGACGCGCCGTGCCGCTGGAAGAAGCGCAGGAGCGTGGCCGCTTCGCTGCGTACGAACTGCTCGAACGGCCCCCGGTCACCTCCGCGGAGGGCCGCGAGCGGGTCGCGCTCGTCGTCCCAGGAGCCTCTCAAGCACTCCCCCAACGCACCCCGACGACCATGGTTCAGCGCTTTTTCCCTTCTTCGAGGGCCCTCAGACGCGCCTGCGGCCCGGTCCAGCGCAGCGAGATCGCCCGCCGCTGGGGGCCGGTGTGCGCCAGTGCGACCTCGAAGCGCTGCTCGGGGAGCCAACTCAGCACGTGCTCCGCCCACTCGACGGCCGCGACGCCGTCCGCGCGCAACCACTCGGCGCCCCCCTCGTCGAGGAAGCCCTCCCCGCGCTCTCGCATCCACGCGTCGAGGTGGTAGAGCGGGATGGGCCCGGGGTAGCTGTGCATCAGTTGGAAGGTCGGGCTCGACACCTGCGCGCTCACTCCCAAGCCGCGGGCGAGCCCGCGCACGAAGCAGGTCTTGCCGCCGCCGAGCTCGGCGTGGAGCGCCACGACATCCCCCGGACGCAGCAGGCGTCCGAGCGCCTCGCCGAGCTCCTCGGTGTCGCGCGCCGAGGCGCTCTCGAATTCCAAGCTCTCGCTCACGTGCCGTGGATCCAGCCGCCTGCACCGGCGAAGGGCACGAGCACTTCGCTGCGCTCGTCGCGCGGCACGCGCAGGCCCCGACCGCGGCGCACGTTGCCGAGCACCACCAAGCCCGGACAATGCCGCGGCGCTTCGCGCAGCGCGCGCAGGACCGCTCGCGCGCTCAGCGTGGCGACGAGCTCGTGGTCCTCGCCATCGTGCAGGGCGTGTCGCAGGGCTGAGCGCCCGCTCGCTCGCGCACGTCGGCGCGCGTCGGGATGGATCGGCACGACGCCGACGTCGATCGCGACCCGCGAGGCGCGCGCGATGCGCGCGAGGTCGAGCGCGAGCCCGTCGGAGACGTCCATCATCGCCGTGGCACCTAGTCCCAGCAGCCAGCGCGCGGCCTCGAAGCGGGGAACGATGCGCAGGTGCCGACCGAGCAGGCTCCCGCCGAAGGCTCCGGTCGCCACGACCACCTGACCGGCGCGCGCGCGGGCGCGCGAGGGCGGCACGCCGCGCGCGACGAACTCGCCCAGCGCCGTCACCGTCAGCGCGAGCGGACCCTCGGCACAGGTGGTGTCGCCCCCCACGAGCGCGGCGCCGTGCGCGCGCGCGGTCGCATCGACGGCGGCGATGAACGCCTTGAGGCGCGCTTGGGACTCCGCGCGCGGCGCGCGCAGCGCGAGCAGCACCGCGCGCGGCTCGGCACCGCTCGCGGCGAGGTCGCTCAGCGCGCGCGCACAGGCCTTGGCTCCCGCCAGTCGCGCGGGCGTGAGCGCCTCGAAGTGCACGCCCTCGACCACGGCATCCACGCACACGACCGGACGCCACAGCTCCTTGGCGAGCACGGCCGCGTCATTGCCGAACTCGCGCGAGGCGCGCGAACTCCGACGGCGCGCCAGCCAGCGGTGCAGCGAATCCTCGTTCCAGCCCATGCCGCGATCCTACGCCTTGGGGGCTCGTTCGAGCCACGAGCGCACGTACTGCTCGGTGCGGACTTCGGCCTGCGGGTGCGCGAGCAACCCGCCGAGCACCGCCATGCCGCTCGCGCCCGCCTGCGCGGCTTGCGCGGCGTGCTCCGGCCCGAGTCCGCCGAGCGCCCAGACGCTCACGCTCGCGCGGGCCACGCCGTGAGCGAGAGCTGCAAACCCGATGCCCTCGACCCGCGTCTCACCCTTGGTCGTCGCGCAGACGGGGCCGTGGACGAGATAGTCGGCGCCCGACCAGCTCCGGGTCTCCTCGGTCGCGTGCGTCGAGAGCCCCAGCGCGATTTCGCCGTCGAGCCACTCGCGAACGCGCAGCGGCGCCAGCGAGCGGCCGCCGAGGTGCACCGCATCGGCGCGCGCCGCGCGGGCGAGGTGCGGTCGGTCGTGGAGGGCCAGCCAGCCATCGCACCGGCGCGGCAGCGCGTCGCGCAGCGCGCACGCCAGCGCGAGGTAGTCGCGATCGCACAGCTGCCGCTCGCGCAGCACGAGGCCGCGCAAGCCGCGCTCGCGACAGCGCGTCACGCGCGCCACGAACGACGCCGCATCGCAGGCCGCCAGCGTGCCCGGCGAGAGCGCGAGGATCGGCGGCGGCAGCCGCATCACAGCACGCCGTCGAGCTCGACCTTGTAGCCGAACTCGCGCAGCAGCGCGTGCAGCCGCTTGGGCGCGTAGCGCGACTTCAACTGCAAGCGCCGCTCGTCGAGCACCTCGCGCACGAAGTTTCGGACACCCGCATCGTTCTGGAAGCGCTTGAGCGTGTCGGGATCCTCGCCGCGCAGGACGAGCGCGGCGTCGAGGTGCAGCACGCCCGCGCGCCCCGCCCAGTCGCGGATCGAAAACAGCACGTTTTGCGGCACGGGTGTGCGCGATTGCAGGCGCAGCACGGAGCGCATGCGCGAGAGCAGCATGCCCTCGGAGAGCGCGCGCTGCACGGAGCGCTCGTGGATGCGAAAGTGCATCGTCTCGCCCTGTCGTTCGCGTTCGCAGAAGCGATCGAGCTCGTGCACGAGCGCCGCGTCGTCACCGGTCGGGAACAGCACGACTTCGAAGTCCGGCGTGACGATCAGGCTGCCGAGCAACGGCGCGCTGCCGGAATCCTGCTCGACCACGCCGAGCAGGCGCGCGCCCGAGCGCGTGAGCTTCATGGCGACGGGGCGACCCGAGCGGTCGTAGCCGAGATCGACGACGCCGAACAGGTACAGCCGTTGGCGCACCCAGCGCGCGAGGTTCCAAGCCAGGCGCTGCGGGTCCTCCATCGGCGCGCAGCTGGCGCCCTGCGAGCGCGTCGCGAAGTACTCGTCGACGGCGAGCTGGTCGAGGCCGGCGAGGTACGTGTTGCGCGAGAGGAACGGCAGGTACATCAGGTCGTACCACGTGCCGGGTTCCATGCGCTTCATGAGGCGCATGAAGATGCGGCGCAGGCGTACCTGGTGGTACCAGTCCCCCGCCACGTCGTGCTCCTCGGTCGCGTACTCGACCAGTGCGTGCAGCTTCTGCTCGAGCGGCTTCTGCTCCCAATCGCGGCCCGCGGCCGCGATCGCGAACGTGCGCTCGCCGGTCGACTCGATCAGGCCCATGCCGCGCGTGAACTCGAAGATGAAGTCGAGCACCGCCGCGCGCGAAAGTTCGCGACCGGGGTTGGGGATCAGGTCCTGCAGGATGCGCTTCTCGGTGGTCTTGAAGATCTCGCCGCGCACCGTGAAGCGCACGTTGTGCTCGATCAGAAAGCCCATGAAGCGCGAGATGTTGCTGACGAGGTCGACGCCCAGTCCGTGCTCGGAGTGCGGCGCGTCCGGGTCGCCGGGAACCGCCACTCGGCGCAGCCACGCCAGCGCGATCTCGTTGAACACCACCAGCGTGTCGTCCGCGTGCGCGATGCCGTAGCGCGAGAGCTCGAGCTTCTCGACCGTGCCGACCAAGTTCTCCTCGAGCACTTGCTTCCAGCGGCCGCCATTCCACGGGCCCGAGCCGTCTTCGAGCCGCTCGAACAGGCCGCGCGGCAGCAGCCCGCCGAACTGGAGGATGCACTTTTCGATCAGCGGGCGCGCGTCGTCGGGCAGGCGCTCGACGCGCGCGAGCGCGGCTGTCTCGTTCGAGTACATCTTGTACATCTCGCGCAGACGCGTGGGAGTCATGCGCTTGCCGCGCACCGGATCGTCGTACTGGCGATCGAGGAAACCGCGCAGAGTGAGCAAGTCGAATACGCCGCGGCGCTTGGCGCGCTGCTGGCGCAACAGTCCGTCGCCGAGCTCCATCGGCACGGCCCAAGTCTTCGCGCCCGCGAACTTCGAGCGCCGATCGGGCACTTCGAGCAGCGCGCCGCAGCGCACGAGCGCCTGCACGCAGGACTCGAGCTCATAGCGCGAGAGGTGCGCGAGCAAGCGGTGGTCGGCGAGCTCGGCGGTGGTGTGCATGTAACCCTGCGCGTCGAGCAGCATCGCGAGCACCTGCTGCGGACGACGGCCGAGGGACTGCATGCGCGCCTCGGCGATTTCGCCGTCGCCCATCCACAGCGCGAGGACCTTTCGGCGCTCGGTGAGGTCCGACGAGGGCGGAGGCGAGTCGGCGCCGCCCCAGAACAGGTACAGCTCCCCGAGCTCGCGCTCACCCACGGAACCGAGCACGTCCGCGACTTTGGGACGCGCGAGCAGCGCGCGCGCGGCCCCGTCGTCGCTCGGTCGGCCGTTTCGCGACTCGCTCACCGCGCTTCCTCCACCCGCGGCTCGAGCGCCGCCGCTTCGATGATCTCGTAGGAGTAGCCCTGCTCCGTGAGGAACAACTGGCGCTTTTCGCTGAACTCCTGATCGCGCGAGCCGAGCGTGACGATCGAATAGAACGCGGCGGCCGAACCGTCGGCCTTGGGCCGCAGGATGCGGCCGAGGCGCTGCGCCTCTTCCTGCCGCGAGCCGAACGTGCCGCTGACTTGGATCGCGACGTTCGCTTCCGGCAGGTCGACGGCGAAGTTGCCCACCTTCGACACGATCAGCACGCGCAGCTCGCCCGACTTGAACTGCGCGTACAGGCGCTCGCGCTCGGCATTGGGCGTCTTGCCCATGATCAGCGGCGCCTGCAGCTCTCGCGACAGGACCTCGAGCTGCTCGATGTACTGACCGATGACGAGCACGTGCGCTCCCGCGTGGCGTTCGAGGATGCGCTGCACGGCCCGCAGCTTGGCGGGGTTCTCGCTGGCGACGCGGAACTTCGCGCGGGCGCCCGAGGCGATGTAGGCGTGCTTGGTCGCGGGATCGAGCGGCACGCGCACTTCGGTGCAGGTGGCCGTCGCGATGAAGCCCTGACCTTCGAGCACCTTCCATGGCATGTCGAAGCGCTTGGGGCCGATCAGGCAGAAAACCTCGTCCTCCTTGCCGTCCTCGCGCACCAGCGTCGCCGTGAGACCCAGCCGTCTGCGAGCCTGCAGCTCGGCCGTCGCACGGAACACGGGCGCGGGCAGCAGATGCACTTCGTCGTACACGACCAGTCCCCAGTTCTCCTTGCCGAACACCTCGAAGTGCTCGAAGGTCTCCGACTTCGCTCGCCGCCACGTGAGCATCTGGTAGGTCGTGATCGTGACCGGCGCGACGGTCTTGTTGTCGCCCGTGTATTCGCCGACGTCCGCGGGCCGCAGCGTCGTCTTGTCGAGCAGCTCCTCGCGCCACTGCCGGACGGCGACGGTGTTGGTCGTGAGAATGAGCGTCTTGGCCTGCACGAGGCTCATCACCGTGAGCGCGACGACGGTCTTGCCCGCGCCGCACGGCAGCACGATCACGCCGTTGCCCCCCACCACGCTGCCGCCGGCGTGGAAGGCCTCGGCCGCCATGCGTTGGTACGCGCGTGGAGCGAACTTGCGTCGGCCGCGGGTCTCTGGGCGCAGCGCGAATTCGAGTCGGTCGCCCTCGACGTAGCCGCCGCGATCCTCCACCGGATAGCCGATCTTGATCAGCGCTTGCTTGATCCCGCCGCGGTCGAGTGCATCGACCCACACGCGCCGCTGCGCATCGACCTTGACGAGCTTGCGCACCGCTTCGTGACCGAGCACATCGTCGAGCGCCTCGCGCGACGTGCTGGCGAGCTCGAACGTGCGCTCGTCGTCCCGACCCGCGCGCCGCTCGATCTTGAGCAGACCGTAGCGCGTGATCCAGCCCTTGACGTCGTCGAGCACGCGGCGGGGAACCGGCACGCAGGCGTACTCATCGAGCACCTGCGCGATCTTCTCGACCGTGAGTCCGAGCGCCGCGGCGTTCCAGACCGACACGGGCGTGATGCGGTAGGTGTGCAGATAGTCCGGGCTCTTCTCGAGCTCCGCGAAGCCCGCGAGCGCGTCGCGCGCCTCGGCAAAGCGCGGATGCTCCTCCGTCAGCGGCTGTCCCTGCGCGTCGCGCACGGGATGGCCCTTCGCGTCGACCACGGCGCGCACCGTGTGGAGCATCAGCGAGCGGTCGCTCTGCACGATCAGCGGATTGTCCGGTCGAATCATCGCAGGGCTTCGACGCGCTTGCCGCGCGAGGGGGCTTGGGTCGGGGGAGCGCAGTCGGTGGACAGGAACGGACCGGTGATCGAGCGCGGATCGCGCCTGAGTTCGTCGGGCGTGCCGACCGCGATCACGCGACCGCCGGCCTCGCCTCCCGCGGGGCCGAGTTCCGTCAGCTCGTCGCAGGCTGCGAGCAGGCCGGTGTGGTGCTCGATCAGGATCACGGCGTGGCCCTCGTCGGCGAGCCGCGCGAGCACGCGCGCGAGGCGCGCGACGTCGCAGGCGTGCAAGCCCGTCGAAGGCTCGTCGAGGATGATCGCGGCGGGGCCCGAGGCGTCGTTGGGGAGCAGTTCTCCGGCGAGCTTCACGCGCTGCGCTTCGCCACCGGACAGGGTGGTCGAACTCTGGCCGAGCGACATGTAGCCCAGGCCGACATCGGAGAGCGTGCGCAGGATCGAAACAGCGCGCGGGTGCGCGTCGAGGAACGCGAGCGCCTCGTCGACCGAGAGATCGAGCACGTCGGCGACGCTCTTGCCACGGTGGCGCACCTCGAGCACTTGCGGAGCGAAGCGTCGACCGCCGCACTCGTCGCAGGGCAGCCACAGATCCGCGAGGAATTGCATCTCCACGAGCGTCGCGCCCTTGCCTTCGCAGGCCGGACAGCGCCCCTTCGGCGAGTTGAACGAGAAGTGCCCCGGACCGAAGCCCTTCATGCGCGCGTCGCTCGTGCGCGCGAAGAGCTCGCGGATGGGCTCGAGCAAGCCGGTGTACGTCGCGGGCGTGCTCGACGGAGTGCGTCCGATCGGCGACGCGTCGATCACGACCACGCGCGGCGATTCGACGCCGACCTCGAGCTTCTTCCAGCGACCGCTCGCGCGCTCGCCCTTGAGGGCGGGCACGAGCGTGTCGAGCACCAGTGTGCTCTTTCCAGATCCCGACGGGCCGCACACACCGTGGATCGAGCCGAAACGAGCCTCGAAATCGACGCCCTTGAGGTTGTTCCCGTTCGCGCCCGCGAGTCGGATCTTGGCGCGCTGGCCGCGCTCGCTGGCACGGACCGTCGTGCGCGCGGGCGCGAGTTCACCGCGCAACGCGGCACCCGTGAGCGAACTCGGGTGGGCCTCGATCTCGCCCGGCGTGCCGCTCGCGACGACCTTGCCGCCCAAGCGTCCGGCTCCCGGACCCATGTCGACGATCCAGTCCGCGCGCCGCATCAGGCTCTCGTCGTGCTCGACGACGAGCACGCTGTTGCCGCCCGCGCGCAGCTCGAGCAGCGCTCCGGTGAGCTTCTCCACGTCCGCGGGATGCAGGCCGACCGTCGGCTCGTCGAGCACGTAGCACACGCCGACGAGCTGTGAGCCCAGATTCGCGGACAGCCGCACGCGCCGCGCCTCGCCACCTGAGAGCGTGTGCGTCGGGCGATCGAGCGTGAGGTAGCCAAGGCCGACGCGTTCGAGCAGCGAGAGGCGCGCGATGAGCTCGCCCACCACCTGCTCGACACCCGCGCGAGTCGCCGCTGGCAGCGCGAGCTTGCGCAGCCACTCGAGCGAGCGCGAGACCGACCAGCGCGCCAGCTCGGGCAAGCGCACGCCCGCGACGACCGCGTGGCGCGCATCCTGCATCAGCCGTTCCCCCTCGCAGGTCGGGCAGGTGACCGTGGTCATCACCTGCTCGAGCGCCGTCGCCCACTCCGCGTCTTCGGTCTTCTTGTGCCACGCGTCGATGTGCCCGCACAGCCCCGGCCAGTCGGCCGTGAAGCGCTCCACGATCTCGGCGTTCGTGCTCTCGCGCTCGATCTTCACCTCGTAGCGGCTCTTCGAGCCCTTGCCGAACAGCAACAGCTCCCGCTGCGCCGGCGTGAGGTCGGAGAAGGCGAGCTCGACCTTGATGCGATGGGTGCGCGCGACGGTCAGGAACAGGTGCTCGTAGTAGCCCTTGCCCTTGACGAGATAGCGCGCGAACTTCGGGTGCAGCGCGTCGTCGGTGAGCGAGCGGTCCTCGTGAACGACCAACTTGGCAGCGTCGGCGCGGCTCGACGAGCCGAGTCCATCGCACTCCGAGCAGGCTCCGGCGTGCGTGTTGAACGAGAAGTGACGCGGGTCGAGGCGATGCTCGAGCCGGTGGCCGCACTCGGGGCAAGCGCCCTGCGTGGAGAACTCCAGCCGCGGGCCCTGCGCGACCACGACGCTGACGCGACCCTGCGCCTGTGCGGCCGCCTGCTCCGCCGCTTCCGCGATGCGCGCGCGAGAATCCGACGAAAAGCCGAGCCGGTCGATCACTAGATCGACGCGTGCTTGGGCGCCGACCTTCGGCAATTTTCCGTCGAGGCGCACCTCGACGCCATCGACGAGCAGTCGCAGGAAGCCCGCGGACTTCCAAGCGGCGACGAGCGCTGCGAGTCGCTGGCCGTCGAGCGCCTCGGCGGCGCTCGCGCCTGCGTGCACCGGCGCCACGACCCAACCCTTCGCGCCCGCGTGTCGCTTCAGCACGTCGCGCGCGATGCGCGCGGGATCCACCGCGGCGAGCTCGAGGCCGTGCTCGGGACAGCGCGGCGTTCCCGCGCGCGCCCACAGGACGCGCAGGTGGTCGTGGATCTCGGTGGTCGTGGCGACGGTCGAGCGCGGGTGGCCGCGCGAGGTGCCCGCCTCGACGGCGACGGACGGACCGAGCCCCTCGATGCGCTGGACGGGCGGCTTGTCGCGGTTGCCGAGGAATTGCCGTGCGTAGGTCGAGAGCGACTCGACGAAGCGCCTGCGCCCCTCGGTGTGGATCGTGTCGAGCGCGAGCGAGCTCTTGCCCGAGCCGGACGGTCCCGTGATCACGACCAGCGCGTCGCGCGGCATCTCGACGGACACGTGGTCGAGGTTGTGCGTCGTGGCATCGACGACGCGGATGCGATCGCTCCGAACCTGCTCGCTCGCGCCCCGCTTCGCCTTGCGCGCCACCGTGTGCACGCCCCGCAGCGCCGCGCCGGTGGCGGAGCGCTCGTTGCGCATCAACTCCTCCGGTGTACCCGACGCGACGAGCTCGCCACCGGCGTCCCCGCCACCGGGCCCGAGGTCGAGCACGTGGTCGGCCGCGCGGATCACGTCGAGGTTGTGTTCGATCACGATCGCCGTGTGACCCGCGTCGACGAGGCGCTGCAGCGCTCCCACGAGGCGCGCGATGTCCTGCGGATGGAGCCCCGTGGTCGGCTCGTCGAGCAGGTACACGGTGTGCTCGCGCGTGCGCTTGTGCAACTGCGACACGAGCTTGATGCGCTGCGCCTCTCCGCCGGAGATGGTCGTCGACGGCTGACCCAGCGTCAGGTACGAGAGTCCGACATCGGCCATCGCCTGCAGCGGCCGCGCGATCTTCGGATGGTCCTTGAAGAGCTCGAGCGCCTCTTCGACTGTCAGCGCGAGCACATCGGCGATCGACTTCTCCTTGAAGCGAACGTCGAGCGTCTGCGACTGGAAGCGCTCGCCGCCGCACTCGTCGCAAGGCACGGTCACGGGCGCGAGGAACTGCAGCTCGACCAGCTTCGAGCCCGCGCCTCCGCAGGCCTCGCAGCGACCGCCCTCGACGTTGAACGAGAAGCGCGACTTCGTGTAGCCGCGCACGCGCGCCTCCGGCAGCGCCGCGAACAGGTCGCGGATCGGGTCGAAGACTCCGGTGTACGTCGCCGGATTGCTGCGCGGCGTGCGGCCGATCGGGCTCGCGTCGATCGCGACCATGTCCCCCACGTGCTCGAGCCCACGCGTGCGCGCGTGTTCGCCCGGCTCGTCGAATTCGCGTTCGAGGTGCGCCGCGAGCACCGGCTGCAGGATGCGGTTCACCAGCGTCGACTTCCCCGAGCCGCTCACGCCGGACACGACGCACAAGGTCCCCAGCGGAAAGCGCACGTCGACGCCCTTGAGGTTGAACGCGCGCGCGCCCTCGATTTCGAGAAACGTGCCGTTGCCCACGCGCCGACGCGCCGGCGCTGGCATCGCGAGCTCGCCGCGCAGGAAACGACCGGTCGGCGAGTCGGCGCGCGCGACTTCCTGCGGCGTGCCGCGGGCGACGATGCGCCCACCGTTGCGACCGGCGAGGGGGCCGACGTCGATGATGTGATCCGCGGCGCGCAGCGTTGCTTCGACGTGTTCGACGACGACCACCGTGTTGCCGCCATCGCGCAAGCGCTGGAGTGCGTGCAGGAGCTGTGCGTGGTCGCGCGCGTGCAGTCCGATCGACGGCTCGTCGAGCACGTACAGCACGCCTTGGAGCGCGCTGCCGAGCTGCGCCGCGAGGCGGATGCGTTGGGCCTCGCCGCCCGAGAGCGTGTCCGCGCCGCGCGCGAGTGTCAGGTAGTCGAGCCCGACCTGTCGCAGGAACTCGGTGCGGCGGCGCACCTCGGCCAGCAGATCGCGCGCGATGCGTGCCTCGCGCGGGGAGAACGCGAGCCGATCGAGGCGCGGCTCGAGTTCGCGGATCGAGAGCTGGAGCAGCTCGCGCAGCGAGACGCCGCCCAAGAGCACCGCGAGCGCGGCGGGCTTGAGGCGCGTGCCGTTGCAGCCGTCGCACACCGCCGTGGTGAAGAACGCGTGGGCCGCGGCCTTGCCGCCCGCCGCAGCCTTCTCCAACGCCGGAATGACGCCCTTGAAGCGCCGCTGCCACTTGATCGAGCCCTGATACTTCGCGCCGTTCCACGAGAAATCGTCCTCGAAGCGCTCCTCGCCCGCGCCGCTGAGGATCACGCGCCGCGCCGCGCGCGGCAGGTCTTTCCACGGCGTGTCGAGGTCGAAGCCGTAGGCCGACGCGACTTGCTCGAGAAAGTCGAAGTCGACCGGCGGATAGGTGAGCGACGCTAGCGACTTGCTCGTGACGGCGAGCGCACCAGCGCGGATCGAGAGCGCGGCGTCGCGCACGATGCGCGCCTCGCTCGCCTGACGGCGCAGTCCGAGTCCTTCGCAGCGCGGGCACGCGCCGTGCGGCGAGTTGAACGAGAACAGGCGCGGTTCCAGCGGCGGCGTGTCCGCGCCACAGCCCGGGCAGTTGCGCGACGTCGACCACGCTCGCTCCGGCGCTCCCGCCTCGGCGGGCACGAAGATCACGTCCCCGCCGGAGAGCTCGAGCGCGCTCTCCACGGCTTCGCGCAGCCGCGCGGGTTGGTCGCGCTCGGGGCGCAGTCGATCGACGACGGCCTCGATCGTGTGTCGCACGTAGCGTTCGAGCTTGGGCGCCTCCTCGATGCGCACGATCTCGCCGTCGATGCGCGCGCGGATCAGTCCGCGGCGCTTGAGACCCTCGAGGACTTCCTCGTGCTGACCCTTGCGGTCTCGAATCAGCGGCGCGAGCACGCTGACGGCCTTGCCGCTGTACGAATCGAGCGCCTGTTGCACGATCGCCTCGGGCGTGAGCGATTGCAGCTCCACGTTGCACTGCGGGCAGTGTGGGCGACCCGCGCGGGCGTACAGCACGCGCAGGTGGTCGAAGATCTCCGTGAGCGTTCCCACGGTCGAGCGCGGGCTCGAGCTCGCCGCCGCCTGATCGACCGCGATCGCGGGCGCGAGTCCCTCGATCGAGTCGACATCGGGCTTCTCCATGCGCCCGAGGAACTGTCGCGCGTAGGCGGAGAGCGTCTCGAGGAAGCGGCGCTGGCCTTCGCGGAACAGCGTGTCGAACGCGAGCGAGCTCTTGCCCGAGCCCGACACGCCCGTGATCGCCACGAGCTCGTTGCGGGGGATGTCGACGTCGATGCCGCGCAGGTTGTGCACGCGCGCTCCGCGCACGCGTATCGCGTTCGTCGCCGCCGACTGCGGCTGAACCTCCTGTTGGCGCTGCATGGGCAGGGTGCGCGCGGGACTCCCCTCCCTTGGGCTCGCGCGCCGCTCCGGTCGGGGAGCGTCTCGCGGCGTCAGGGTAGGCGGATCCGCAAGCAGGCATCGTAGCGCCGCGCGCAAGTGGCCGAAAGTCCACCCACTCGAGCGAGCAGTGCGCTCGCGGCGGCGCGCCGGGCGCGGGCAGCGTCCACGCCAAGGCTCCCTCGCGCGCGCACCGCCCTAGTGGGCGATTTTCCCGAGCATTTCCCGGTGCAGGGCGGGCGAGCACGCCACGATGTGTCCGCCGCGCAGCCAGTCCTCGCCGCCGTCCGCGTCGCTGACACTGCCTCCGGCCTCCCGCACCAGCGCCGCCCCGGCGGCGACGTCGTGGGGCGCGAGGTGCAGCTCCCAGAATCCGTCCATGCGACCCGCGGCCACGTAGGCGAGGTCGAGGGCCGCCGAACCCATGCGGCGCAGGTCGCGCACTTCGAGGATGAAGCGGCGGAAGTTCTCGACGTTGTCGCAGCGCAGCGTCTCGCGGCGGTACGGGAAGCCCGTCGCGAGGATCGCGTCGCGCAGGCTGCTGCAGCCCGACACTCGCACGGGCGACTCTCCGAGCATCACGCCGCCGCCGACGCGCGCGGCGTAGGTCTCCGCCAGCCGCGGAGCGTGCACGACTCCGACCAAGGGCGTGCTCCCGCGGTAAAGTCCGAGCGACACCGAGAACGCCGGCAGCTGGTGCACGAAGTTGGTCGTGCCGTCGAGCGGGTCGACGAACCAGCGCAACTCGTCCTCGGCGCGCCGCGCGTCGCGGACTTCCTCCTCCGCCTCGATCGCGTGGTCGGGAAGCTCGCGCCGCAGGACCTCGACGATCGCGCGCTCGCTCGCGACGTCGGCCTTCGTGACGAGGTCGCGCGCGGCGGACTTGGAGCCCACCTCGCTGCGCGCGATGTGGCCGAAGTGCTCCATCAGCACGCCACCCGCAGCGTGCGCCGCCGCGACGGCGATCGACTTCCAGCGCTCGAGGTCCGCCGTGCTCTCGCTCACTGCCGCGTCTCGACCAGTCGCTCGCACAGCGCGTCCTGCATCGGCTTCCAGACGCTCGAATTGAGCCCGCCGACGTCGGGATAGTTGACGAGGATCGAGAAGGCGAAGCGCCGACCCTCGACGGTTTCGGCCACGCCGGAGAGCGCGCTGGTTCCGGCGATGAAGCCCGTCTTGGCGCGCACGCGTCCGCGCGCGGGCCCCTTCGTCATGCGGTCGTCGAGCGTGCCGCGCTCCCCCGCGATGGCGAGCGAGTCGAGGAACATGCGCGCGCTGCGGCCGTCCTGCGTGAGCACTTTCTCCACCAGCGCGACGACCTGACGTGCCGTGACTTGATTCGCGCGCGAGAGGCCCGAGCCGTCGACCTGCGCGAGGCCCGTGGTGGAGACGCCCAGTCGCTGGAGCGCAAGCTCGGTGGCCTGCGCGCCCGCCGCGCGCGTGCCCTGTCCGGTGACGGCAAACGCAGTCGCGAGGAATAGCTGGTCGGCGACCGCATTGGTCGAGTCGGCGTTGATCGGCGCGAGCACGCGCTCGATCGGCGTTTCGAGCGCCGCGATCGTCGCCTGCGCCGGTGCATTGCGCTCGCGGCGCACTCGCCCCTGCACGATGACTCCGCGCCGAGCCAGCGCGCCGCCGAGCGCGTGACCGAACAGCTCGACCGGGTCGGGGTGCGAGAAGGACGCCACGTAGGCCTCGCTCGCGGCCGGAATCGAGCCGCGCACGAGCACGCCGCTCGCTTTGGCACCGCACTGCACGTCGAGCTTGCCCTTGGCCTCGGTGCGCACGCCGAGGTTGACCGCCAGTCCGTGCTCGCGCGGGAACAGCGCGACGCGCGCCGGACCTCCGATCGCGCCCGGGCTCACCACGGCCGTCAGGCAGCCGCGATTGGCGCTGAATCCACCGGCGAGCGCGCAGTACTCGGCCCAATGTTGCCCCGCGTCGGGCCACGCCGGTGCCGCCTCAGGCAGTTGGTAGGTGAGCTCGTCGAGCACCAGATCGCCGGAGATCACATGCAGGCCCGCGGCCACGATCGGATCGAGCGCCGGCGCGAGCAGCGACTCGATGTCGCCGTTGGTGGCGCCGTCGAACAGCGGATCGGCGCCCGCGCGCACCACGAGGTTGCCGCGCAGCACGCCCTCGACGATCGGACCGCCGGCGTCGAAGCGTGTGCGGAACGCGCCGTCGGGCCCGAGCAGCACCAGCGCGGCCGCGGTCGTGATCAGCTTCAGGTTCGACGCCGGGCGCAGGAGTCGATCGGAGCCCAGCGCGATCTCCCCCGCGGCGCCCCAGCCCACCTCGCGCACGTGCAGCGCCACCGCCGCGTTGCCTTGATGGACCTTGTTCTTGCTCTCCTTGCGTGCGCGCTCGACCCACTCCGAGACGATCGCGCGCAGGTCGCGCTCGAGCTCGCGGCGCGCCTGCGCCGCGAGCGGCGGCGGCCCCTGCGGGAGTTCCTCGACGACGTGCGGAACGCTCGCGGCCTGCACGCTCCCGCCGCTCGGCGTGCTCGCGCCGCCCGGCCAGATGCGCCACAGCGCGAGCACGGCGGCCGCGTTCAGCGCGAGGACCAGCGCCAGGCGGAGCAACGAGGACTTGTTGGAGGACTGCTTGCGCTCGGGCATCGGTGCGATGGGCGGCCGACGCGCGGCCGCTGCTCCGCGAGGGAACCGTCGCGGACGATCCGCACGCGCCGGGCGCACGCGCGCTCGGCCTCGGTCGCCCGCGCCCCTGCGCGGTGAGCCCAGATTCTGGCGCCGCCGACGCCCAAATCGAGCCAGAAGTGCCGTTTCCTAGTTGCCGCGGCGGCGGCAGTGGAAGCGCCAGGCGTCGGCCACGATGTCGCGCAGCGCCGGTCGCGCCGGCACCCAGCCGAGCACGTCGCGGGCGCGCGTGCCACCGGCCATGACCTGCGCCGGATCGCCCTCGCGCCGCGGGGCCATCCGCACGGGGATCGCCCGTCCGGTCGCCTCGCGCGCGGCCTCGATCACTTGGCGCACCGAGAAGCCCTGTCCCGTGCCGAGGTTGACCTTGATGGCGCTCGCGCCGCCCTGCAGCCGCGCGAGCGCGCGCAGGTGGGCGTCGGCCAAGTCCTCGACGTGGATGTAGTCGCGCACGCACGTGCCATCGGGCGTCGGGTAGTCCTCGCCGAACACCGCGATGTCCTTGCGCAGGCCCGCGGCCGCGTCGAGCACGAGCGGGATCAGGTGCGTCTCGGGGTCGTGGCGCTCGCCGAGGCTGCCGTCCTGCGCCGCACCGGCCGCGTTGAAGTACCGCAGCGCCGCGAAGCGCAGTCCATAGGCGCGCGAGTAGTCCTCGAGCATGTGCTCGATGTGCAGCTTGGTGCGGCCGTAGGGGGAGATCGGGTGCTGCGGGTGGTCCTCGTCGATCGGCACGCGCACCGGGTTGCCGTAGGTGGCGCAGGTCGAGCTGAAGACGATCTCGCCGCAGCCCGCGGCGCGCATGGCCTCGAGCAGGGTGAAGCTCGCGACGACGTTCTCGCGGTAGTACTTGGCCGGATCGCCGACGCTCTCCCCCACGTAGGCCTTGGCCGCGAAGTGCACCACCGCGCGCGGTTTGCGCTCGGCGAAGATGCGCTCAAGCGCGGCGCGGTCGCCGATGTCCGCCTGCACGAAGTCGCACGTCACGGCGTCGCGGTGGCCGATCGAGAGGTTGTCGACCACGAACACCGGAATGCCGCGCTGTTGGAACAGGCGCACCGTGTGGCTGCCGATGTAGCCGGCCCCGCCGGCGATGAGGACGGGGCCTTGGACGGAGTTCGGGGCAGTGCTCATGGAGTTCTAAGATACCTCCGAGTGCGCGCACCGACCGCGCGCATTCCACGGCCACCCCGCTCAGCGCGCCTGCGTGCGCGCGCCGAGCGCCGCAAGGTCGTTCCAGAACGTCGGCCAGCTCTTCGCGACGCACGCGGGATCGCGCACGAAGACGCCCGGTCGAATCAGTCCGAGCAACGCGAACGCGAACACCATGCGATGGTCGGCCTGTGCTTGGAGCTCGACCTCCGCGGGCACGACCGCTCCGCCGCGATACTCGCCCGCGCCGATGCTCAGCCAGTCGGGACCGGCCTGCGCGCTCCAGCCCGCCGCGCGCAGGCCGCGCGCGAGCGTCTCGATGCGCGAGCTCTCCTTGCCCGGCAAGGTGCCCAGTCCGCTCAGCACGCTCGTCCGCGACGGATCGACGAGCGCCGCGCCCGCCGCGACCGCCGCCAGCACGGGCGCGAGATCCGGCTCGCCCGCGAGGTCGATGCGCGCCGCGTGCTGAGGAAAGCCCGCGGCGACGATGCCAGCGTTCGTGAAGAGCGCGCGACAACCGAACGCGCGCAGATGCTCCGCGATGCGCACGTCGCCCTGCAGCGCGTTGCGCTCCAGCCCACGCGCGCAGACTTCCCCGCTGCCCAGACACGCGGCCGCCAGCGCCACCGCGCCGCTCGAGGCATCGGGTTCGATCGAGAGCGGCGTTCGGGGCGCGCTCAGCGGTCCGCGCAGGCGCAGTCCGGCCTCGCAGCGCTCGGCGCGGGCGCCGAACTGCGCGAGCATGCGCAGGGTGAGCTCGAAGTAGGGCTCGCTCGGCAGCGCGCCGTGGATCGCGAGCTCGCTCTCGTCGGGCCACGCGCACAACGCCATCGCGAGCGCGCTCGCTTCCTGACTCGAACGCGGATCGCGCAAATGCACGCTGGGCGGCGGACCGATCGGAGCGATGCGCGCGGGCCAAGGCGGACTCTCGAAGCGCACGCCGGCCTCCTCGAGCGCGCGCACGAGCGCGTCACTGCGCCTGTGCGCGAGCGAGCCGCGGGCGCGCAACTCGAAGCGGTCCTCACTCCGTCCGCACAGGCCCGCCACGGCAAGCGCGAAGCGCGCGAGCGTCCCGCTCTCGTGCAACTCCAGCGCCGCCGCCGCGCGCCAGCCGCGGTGCGGCCCCGGCGGAGCTCCGCGGACGGCGAGCGCGGCCGGGGCGATCTCGCGCACGTCCACTCCGACCGCGCGCAGCACGGCCAGCGCGGCGCGCACGTCCTCGCCCGACGGCAAGCCCGCGATGCGCGTCTCGCCGCGGGCGAGGCTCGCGAGCACGAGCGCGCGCTGGGCGATCGACTTCGATCCACTGGCGCGAAATTCGCCGCGCACGCAGCCCCGTGGCGCGAGTCCGCGCAGGCGCAACTCGCCCCTCTCCTTCGCACTCGCAGCAGGCTCGGCGGGCTCCACGCGGCGCGATTGTAGCCCGCGCGAGCGGCGGGCATACTCGCGCGCCGCGGCCAGAGGACCGCCCCGTCCCCATGACCAAGACCCAAGCGATCTACCTCGGCCGCGAGCGTGCGATCCCCGGTGTCACCTGGCTCGCCAGCGGCAAGGTGCGCGACATCTACGCCGTCGACGCCGAGCACCTCCTGTTCGTCACGTCCGACCGAATGTCGGCCTTCGACGTGATCATGAACGAGGGCGTGCCGTTCAAGGGCGCGGTGCTGACGATGCTCGCCGCGCACTGGTTCGAAAAGACGCGCGACATCGTGCCCAATCACCTCGTCAGCACGTCCGTCGACGACGTCGAGGGCCTGTCCGACGAGTGGCGCGATCGTCTGCGCGGGCGCGTCATGCTCGTGCACCGCGCCCAGCCGACGCCGATCGAGTGGGTCGTGCGCGGTTACCTCGCCGGATCGGGCCTCAAGGAATACCAGCGCTCGCGCAGCGTGTGCGGGATCGCCCTGCCGGAGGGACTGGTGCTCGCATCGAAGCTGCCTGTTCCGATCCTGACGCCGACGACCAAGGAAGATGCGCACGACCTGCCGCTGACGCCCGACGAGGCGCGCGCGAGAGTCGGATCCGAGCTGTACGAGGCCGCCGAGCGCGCGGCGCTCGCGCTGTTTGGGCGCGCGAGCGAGCTGCTCGCCGCGCAGGGCATCCTGCTCGCGGACACGAAGTTCGAGTTCGGACTGCGCAACGGCAAGCTGCTGTTGATCGACGAGGCGCTCACGCCGGATTCCTCGCGCTTTTGGCCGGCACAGTCGTGGAGGCCGGGCAGCAATCCGCCGAGCTTCGACAAGCAGTACCTGCGCGACTGGCTCGAGACGCTCGACTGGAACAAGCGCTATCCGCCGCCGACGCTCAGCAACGCGGTGATCGAGCGCACGGTCGAGAAGTACCTCGAAATCTGCCGCAAGGTGACCGGTCGCGTGCCCGCGGGCGCGGGCTAGGACCGCCGCGCCCCGAGCCATGAGCGTCGCGACGATCCTGTGGGAAGGCGGCCGTCCGGGCCACGTGCGGCTGATCGACCAAACTCGCCTGCCCCTCGAGTACGTGGTGCTCGACGTGCGCACGGTCGAGGAGCTGTTCGATTGCATTCGCCGGCTCGCGGTGCGCGGCGCACCGGCCATCGGCGTCGCCGCGGCCTTCGGACTCCTGCTCGGCGTCCAGCGGCTCGACGAGCGCGACCGCGACGACACGCTCGGCCGCGTGCGCGAAACGGCCGCCTACTTGGCCAAGTCGCGCCCCACGGCCGTCAATCTCTTCTGGGCGCTCGAGCGCATGGTGGCGCGCGCGACGCGCGACCACGCCGCGCGCGCTCCGATCGTCGACGGGCTGTTCGCGGAGGCGCGCGCGATGTTCGAGCAGGACAAGGCCATCTGCCGCCGCATCGGAGCGGTGGGCGCCGAGCTGCTCCCCGACGGCTGCACGGTGCTGACGCACTGCAATGCCGGCGGCCTCGCCACGGTCGACTACGGCACCGCGCTCGCACCCGTGTACGTCGCTCGGGATCAGGGCAAGACGATTCGCGTGTTCGCGGACGAGACGCGGCCGCTGCTGCAGGGCGCGCGGCTCACGGCGTGGGAGCTGCACCGCTCGGGCATCGACGTCACGCTGATCACCGACAACATGGCGGCGCGCGTGATGTTCGAGGGCCGCATCGACGCGGTGCTCGTCGGCGCCGATCGCATCGCGCGCAACGGCGACGTCGCCAACAAGATCGGAACCTACGGCGTCGCCGTGCTCGCGCGCGAGCACGGGATTCCCTTCTACGTCTGCGCACCGCTGTCGACCTTCGACGCGCGCATGGCGACCGGCGCCGAGATTCCGATCGAGGAGCGCGGGGCGGAAGAAGTTGCCTGCGGCTTCGGCCAGCGCACCGCGCCCGAGGGCGTGCGCATCTACAACCCCGCCTTCGACGTCACGCCCGCGCGGCTGGTCACGGGCATCGTGACGGAAGTCGGGCTGATCGAACGGCCCAATCCCCAGTCCGTCGAGGCCGCGCTGCGGCGCGGCGGCGTGCTCTGAGCCCTCGCCCGAGCGCGCGTTTTTTTCGCTTCTCGCTTGAGCCGGCGCCCGGCGAGGGGCCGATACAGACTGGCCATGAGCGAACCCACCAAGCCGAGCAAGTCCCCGCTTGCCAAGGGGGCGAAGCGCGCACCCACGCTGCGCGTCCGCAAGTCCAAGAAGGTCCCGCAGGCGCAGCCCGTCCTGCCTCCGGAAGCACAGCTCGTCGACGCGGGCGAGTCGCGCGGCGAGGTGCTCGAGTTCGCCAACGCGATCGACGCCTACAAGCGCAGCGAGCGCAAGCCGTTTCCGACCTGGGGCGAGGTGCTCGAGGTGCTCAAGCGCCTGGGCTATCGCCGCAGCGCCTGAGCGGGCGGCTTCAGCGCTCGCGCCTCAGGCGTAGATCGGATGTGCGCGGCAGAGCTCCGCGACTTCGCGCTTCACGCGTGCGGCCACCGACGCGTTGGTCGGCTCGGCGAGCACGTCGGCGATCCAGTTCCCGAGTTGGCGCATGTGCGTCTCGCGCAGGCCGCGCGTGGTGATGGCGGCGGTGCCCAGACGCACACCCGAGGCCTTCATGGGCGGGTTTTGGTCGTAGGGGATCAGGTTCTTGTTGCAGGTCAGGTCGACCGAGTGCAGCACGTGCTCGGCGTCCTTGCCCGTGAGCTTCATCGGCGTGACGTCGACGAGCATCAGGTGGTTGTCGGTGCCGCCCGACACGATGCGCAGTCCGCGCGCGGCGAGCGCCTCGGCGAGCACCTTGGCGTTGGCGCACACCTGCTTGGCATAGGCGCCAAACTCCGGCGCGAGCGCTTCACGGAAGGCGACCGCCTTGGCCGCGATGACGTGCATGAACGGACCGCCCTGATCGCCGGGGAACACCGCCGAGTTGATCGCCTTGGCGACGTTCTCGTCGTTGCACACGATCGCGCCGCCGCGCGGGCCGCGCAGGGTCTTGTGCGTCGTCATCGTCACCACGTCGGCGTGCGGCACCGGCGTTGCGTGCATTCCGCCCGCGACGAGGCCCGCGATGTGCGCCTGATCGACGATCAATTTCGCTCCGACCTCGCGCGCGATGGCGCCGAAGGCCGCGAAGTCGATGCCGCGTGAGTAGGCCGACGCGCCGGCCATGATCACGGCGGGCTTGAACTCGAGCGCCTTCGCGCGCACGCGATCCATGTCGAGCAGCTCGCTGCCCTTCTCGACCCCGTAGCTCTGGAACTCGTAGAACAGGCCCGAGAAGTTCTTGGGGTGGCCGTGCGAGAGGTGTCCGCCGTGGTCGAGCGACATGGCGAGCACGCGGTCGCGGGGCTTGGCGAGCGCCATCAGGGCCGCGACGTTGGCCTGCGTTCCGCTGTGGGCCTGCACGTTGGCGTGGGCGGCGCCAAACAGCTCCTTAGCGCGGTCGCGGGCGAGGTCTTCCACCACGTCGACGAACTCGCAGCCGCCGTAGTAGCGCTTGCCGGGGTAGCCCTCGGCGTACTTGTTCGTGAGCACCGTGCCCATGGCGGCCATGACCTCGCGCGAGGTGTGGTTCTCACTCGCGATCAGCTCGAGCTGGCTCTCCTGACGGTGCGTCTCCTGCGCGACGGCCCCCCACAGGGCAAGGTCGGTGCGGGCTGCGGCGAGGGGCGAGGCGCTCGAGGGGTTGGTCGCGGTGGTGTTGTGCATGGCACGAGTATTGTCCCTAGCGCGGCGCGCGGTTCAATTGCACACTCCCCCGCCGCGCCCCGCACGCCCGCCGCCCCCATGCCCCGCAGCATCCTCTCCTGCCTGCTTCCGCTCTTGCTGTCGCTCCCCGGCTGCTCCGACGACGTCCCCAGCGGCCACGATTCGTCCGGCCACGAATCATCTGGCCACGCGCACGCCGACGCACAGGCGGAGGGGGGCGCCGAGGTCCACGGGCAAGACGAGCGCGGCTTGGTGTTCCTCGATCCCCAGCACCCCGCCCACCCCAACTGGGTCGACGTCGGCGACCTCGAGCTGGGCGATTCCACCACCGCCACCGTGCGGATGCGCAACGTCGAGGACCACGCCATCACGATCGACAGCGTGCTCGCCGGTTGTTCCTGCACGATTCCCTCGATCGCCGCGCTCACCGCCGCGGGCGAGCGCATCGTCGGCGACGCGCGCGCTTCCTCCGGCGTGCTCGTGGTGCCGCCGCAGGCGGTGGTCGAGCTCACCCTGTTCGTCGACAGCCGCCTCTCCCCCGCGCGCAACAAGGACAAGCTGGTGGTCGTGCGCCTGACGACCGACGACGACCACGACCCGTACCTGTCGATCGAGCTGCGCATGAAGGTCCTGAGCGCCTTCCAGTGCGTGCCGACGGAGCTCGACCTAGCGCGCATCCCGCGCAACGGCGGCGCACTCGGGCGCGTCGACATCGCCACCATCGGCGACTCGGGCCGACGCTTGCTCGACGTGTTGGAGACCGGCCCAGAGATCGGCGCCACGCTCGCCGAGGCGAGTCCCATGGGCGTCGCCTCGGTCTGGAGCCTGCACGTCGCCGTGCGAGCGCCCCTGCCGCTCGGACCGCAGCAGCGCGTGCTGCGCATCTCCACCACGGACGCCTCCGGCGTCGGCGAGGGCCGTCCCTACGAGGTCAAGGTGCGTTGGACGGCGACCGAGGACGTCGAGGTCGCTCCGGCGCGCATGCTGTTCCTGCGCGACGGCGAGCTCGGTCGCGAGATCGCGCGCACGGAGCTCTTCGCGCGGCTCGCGGGCCAGACGATCGCGATCACCGGCGCGAGCATCGAAGGGCCGGGCACCGAGGGCCTGATCGTGCAGACCGAGCCCGCCGCTCCCGTGCAGGATGGCCGCGCGGCGCGCTGGCGCATCAGTGTCGATCCGGGCGCGAACGTGTCGCTCGGCAAGCTCGCTGGCCGCGTCATCGTCACCACCGACGACGCGAACTACGCCCGCTTCGAGATCCCCATCGCGCGCCGCTGAGCGCGCGTTCGAGAACCACATCGCGCGCCGCTGAGCGCGCGTTCGAGAACCACATCGCGCGCCGCTGAGCGCGCGTTCAGTGCACGCGCACGAGCTTGCGCTTGCCGAACTGCACCAGCAGCGGCGCGCTCGGGCGATGCACGACGAACTTCGGGTCCCGCTGGACTTCTCCGGCCAGCTTGACGCCGCCTTGCTCGATCGTGCGGCGGGCCTCGCTCGAGCTCGGAGCGAGTCCCAGATCGCGGCACAGGACCGCGAGCGGCACGCCGTCGGAGGGCCACGCATGTTCGACCTCGGGGATGTCGCTGGGCAGCTCGCGGTCGCGGAACACTCGATCGAAGGCCGCGCTCGCGGCGCGGCCCGCTTCGCGGCCGTGGTAGAACGCGGCGAGTTCCTCGCCTAGGCGCGCCTTGGCCGCGCGCGGGTGACCCGCGAGCAGCGCCGCGATCTCCGCCTCGGGCAGGTCCGTCAGCAGCGTGAACCACGTGCGCATCACGTCGTCGCCAAGGCTCATCACCTTGCCGAACATCTCGCCCGCGCTCTCGGTGAGCCCGATGGAGTTGCCGTAGCTCTTCGACATCTTGCGGCCGTCGAGCCCGTTGATCAGCGGGAAGGTCAGGCAAATCTGCGGGGCTTGGCCTTCTTTTTCCTGCAGTTCGCGTCCGACGAGCAGGTTGAAGAGCTGGTCGGTGCCACCGATCTCGACGTCGGAGCGGATCATCACGCTGTCCCAGCCTTGCATCAGCGGGTACAGGAACTCGTGGACGCCGATCGCCTCACCAGCCTGCATGCGCTTCTCGAAGGTGTCGCGTTCGAGCATGCGCGCGACCGTCGCCTTGCCGGCGAGGCGCAGCACGTCCTCGAAGCGCATCGTGTCGAACCACTCGGAGTTGCGGTGCACCTCGGTGCGCGACATGTCGAGCACGCGCGCGGCCTGCTCCTGATACGTGACGAGGTTGCGCTCGACGTCCTCGCGCGAGAGCTGCGGCCGCAGCTTGTTGCGGCCGGAGGGATCCCCCACCATCGCCGTGGCGTCGCCCACGATCAGCACGATCTGGTGCCCCGCCTGCTGCATCGCGCGCAGTCGCAGCAGTTGGACCGAGTGGCCCACGTGGAGGTCGGGCGAGCTCGGGTCCATGCCGAACTTGACGCGCAGCTTGGCGTGCTTCGACGCGGCGTGCGCGAGGCGCTTGCGCAGCTCGCTGCTCTCGATCACGTCGACGGCGCTGCGGGTGAGGATCTCGAAGTCGTTCATGGGCGGGTTTCCCTCGCTCAAGATTGGCGTTCGGCACTCGGCAAGTCGAGCGCCGGTCGCGCCGGATCTCGCGCGCGCGAGCCGCGGGCCTCCAGCCACGCCTTCCAGCCGCGCGCGTCGAGCGGCGGCTCGTCGAGTCCACAGAGCCAGCGCAGGGCGGGGGCGATGCGCTCGAGTTCCTCGGGGAGGTAGCGCGCCAGCGCGGGCGTCGCGAGGTCGAGCGCCTCGTCGCGGCGTTCGGGGGCGAGTCGGCCCGCTCGCTCGAGCAACGCCGGCAGCGACGGGGCTCCGCGCTCGACGTAGCGCGCGAATTCCGCCGGCTCGACCGCGCTCGAGGGCAGGCGCGGATCGAGGCGCACGACCTCGCATCCCGCGGCCACGAAACTGTTGGCGGGCAACACTCGCTCTCCCAGCTCGATCGTCCCGCCGAGCGTCGAGAGCGTCCAGCGTCCGCGCGCGACGACCAGACCGCGCGCGGGCACGTAGTAGGTGCCGAGCACGACTTCGACGTCGCGCCCGCTCTCGATTTCGAGGTCCGCGAGCGCGTCGGTGAGCACGCGGCGCCGAGCGCGGCTCTCGATGCCGGCTTCATTCACGCCGAGCGAGAGGAACTTGAGCGCGCTCCCCGGGCAGCGCAGGCGCACGGTCAGGGCGAGTTCGTGGCGCGCGTGCAGCGTGACGCGGTACTCGCCTTCCGCGCCGGTGGGCTCGGCCGCGAGTCGCACCCCGAGCGCCTCCGCCGTGCGACGGCCGTCGAGGATGTTGCGGAAGGCAGTGAGCTTGTGAGCCGCGGCGCCGCGCGGACGCAGGGCGTCGGCGCGCAACACCAGGCGCGCTGCCAGCTCGTGGTCGCGGCGCTCGAGCGCCGCGGAGAGTTCGTCGAACAAGCCGCGGAACGGCTCGAGTTCGGCGGTGGCGAGGGCGAACTCCAGCCGCGTGCCGCGATCGTGGAGTCGTCCGACGCCGAGCCCTTGGCGCTTGGCGAGCTCCAGTTCGGTGCGGGCGAGGGCGAGGTCGCCTTCGCGCTCACGCTCCTCGGCGCGCTCGAGGTGCGCGAGCGCCGCCGCGGAAACGGAGCCGCCCTGCGTCGCGCATGCGGCGAGCAGGGCGGCCAGCATTCCAGCGAGGAGGGGGAGGCACTTCACGCCCCCATCCTAGCGACGCAGATCAGGCCGGTTGCGTACCTTCGGGCGGCTTGGGGTTGAGCCGGTCCTTCTCGATCTGCTCGAACAGCGGCTTGTTCTCCTCGAAGTCCGCGTGGACGAACGAGAGGCCGATCTTGCGCTCCTCGGTGTCGACGCGGATCACGCGCACTTCGATCTTCATGCCCGGGCGGACGACGTCCTCGGGGCTTTGGATCTTGTGGTCGGAGAGCTCGCTGATGTGCAGCAGGCCTTCGAGGTCGTCCTCGAGCTTCACGAAGGCACCGAAGTTGGTGATCTTCGTGACGTGGCCCGAGAGCAGGTCGCCGACGTGGTAGTTGTTCGGGATGTGGTCCATCCACGGGTCGTTGGAGAGCTGCTTGTAGCCGAGCGCGATGCGCTTCTTTTGCGTATCGACGCTGAGCACGACGCAGCGCAGCTTGTCGCCCTTCTTCACCATCTCCGAGGGGTGCGTGATCTTCTTGGTCCACGACATGTCGGAGACGTGCAGCAGGCCGTCGATGCCTTCCTCGATCTCCACGAACGCGCCGTAGGAGGTGAGGTTGCGCACCGTGCCTTCGATGACCGTGCCGACCGGGTAGTGCTGCTCGACGAGCTCCCAGGGATTGGTCTCGGCCTGCTTCATGCCGAGCGAGATCTCCTGCTTGTCCTTGTTGTACTCGAGCACCACGACCTCGACCTTGTCGCCGGTCTTGACGAGCTCGCTGGGGTGGTTGATGCGCCGCGTCCAGCTCATCTCGGAGATGTGGACCAGACCTTCCACGCCGTCCTCGAGCTTCACGAACGCGCCGTAGGACATGATGTTCACGACCTCGCCGACGCGCTTGGACGCGACGGGGTAGCGCGACTCGATGCCATCCCACGGGCTGGCCTGCTTCTGCTTCAGGCCCAGCGCGATGCGCTCGCGCTCGGTGTCGACGCGCAGCACCTTGACCTCGATCTCCTGATCGAGAGCGACCATTTCGCTGGGGTGGTTGATGCGACCCCACGTCATGTCGGTGATGTGCAGCAGGCCGTCGATGCCGCCGAGGTCGACGAACACGCCGAAGTCGGCGATGTTCTTCACGACGCCCTTGCGGACCTGACCCTCGTGGATGTCGGAGAGCAGGAGCTCCTTCTGCTTCTGGCGCTCTTCCTCGAGCAGCTTGCGGCGCGAGATGACGATGTTCATCCGCTCCTGATCGATCTTGATGATGCGCGCGCGCACCGGCTCGCCGAGGAAGTCGGAGATGTCGTGCGTGCGGCGCAGGTTGACCTGGCTCGCGGGCAGGAACACGTTGACGCCTTCGACGTCGACGAGCAGGCCGCCCTTGATCTTGCGCTGGCAGATGCCCTGGATGTCGTCGCCTTCGTTGTACTTCTGGCTGACGCGCTCCCAGGCGCGCAGGCGGTCGGCGCGCTTCTTGGAGAGCACCGCGGTGTCGTTCTCGTCGAGACCGTCGTAGAAGACCTCGTAGGTCTCGCCCTTGTGCGGCAGCGTGTCGCCGAACTCCGCGAGCGGGATCGAGCCCTCGCTCTTGCCGCCGATGTCCATCACGACCATGCCGGTGCGGTCGTCGACCGAGTCCACGACGGCCTTGACGATCTGTCCGGTGGCGATGTCCCTGACCGAGGAGTGCAACTGAACGGAGAGTTGCTCGTCGGTGACCTCGCCCATGGCAGCGGCGAGCTGCCTTTCGAGTTCGGCGGGGTCGATGTCGTACTGCTTGATCCTGCGGGAGGCGAGAGCCATGAAAAGGGGTCCTTGGGGACGGGAATGAAAACGGGGTTTTCAGAACTGCTCCCCGTCGCACGTGCGGCGGGGAATGCTCGTGGGGTGCAAGTTCGCTGCTGCGGTCGGGGCCGGGGCTAGGCGCGGCCGTCGCCGGTCATTTCGACCACCGCGGCGTGGGCGCGCTCGAGGGCGTCGTCAAGGTGCGAGTCGATCGGGGCGCCAAAGCGCACGCGGATCCGCTTCGGCCGCGGGAAGAGCGCGCCCTTGGGTAGGGCTTCGAACGAGCCGCGGATCGAGCAGGGCACGATCGGCACCTTCGCCATGCGCGCGGCGAGCAGCGCTCCGGCCTTGAACCCGCTCACGCGGCCGTCGATGGTGCGCGTGCCTTCGGGGAACACGACCAGACAGTCGCCGCGCTCGAGGTGCGTCACCATCTCGCGCAGCGCCGCGCGGTCGGGCGCGCCGCGCTTGATGAGCACCGCTCCGCAGGTGCGCATCAGCCACGCGAGCGGCGCGAAGTTGGCCAGCGTGTCGCGCGCGACGAACGAGACGTGGCGCGCGATCGCGTGGCTGAGGAGCGGGATGTCGTAGAACGACTGGTGGTTGGAGACCACCACCACGCCGCCCTGCTGCGGCAAGTGCTCGCGACCCTCGAAGCGCTCGCGGAACCACAGCGCGCCGAAGCTCCACGTCGAGAAGCGCGCGCAGTGATAGCCGAGCGTCGCGTGCGTCAGGATCTGCGGCGCACTGCCAGCGGAGCTCGCGGGCGCGGAACTCATGGCGCGCGCGCTTCGATCAGGCGCTCGAGCAACTCGAGCACGTCCGTCGCGTCCTTGCCGTCCGTGTCGATCTCGCGCACGCCGGGGCCGACGCGAAGCGGGGCGATGCCGCGCGAGGAGTCGAGCGCGTCGCGGCGCTCGATCTCGAGGCGGATGCGCTCGAGGTCGTCGGGCGTTCCTAGCTCGAGCGCGCGGCGTCGCGCGCGCTCGTGCGAACTTGCGTTGAGAAAGAACCGGTGCGGCGCGTCGGGGAACACGACCGTGGTCATGTCGCGGCCCTCCGCCACCAAGCCGCCCCAGCGCGCGGCGAGCGCCCGCTGCAGCGCCACGATCGGGTCGCGGACCTCGGCGTGCGCACTCACCGCCGACACGAGGCCGGTGACCTCGCGGCTGCGGATGTGCGGCTCTCCGGGGACCCCGCCGATCAGCACCTTGCCCTGCGCGTCGAAGTCGAGCTCGATCGAGCCCGCCACCGCCGCACAGTCCCTCCCGCTCGCCGGATCGAGCCCGCGGCGCAGCACCTGCAGGGTCACGGCGCGGTACATGGCGCCGGTGTCCAGAAAGTGCAGGCCCAGACGCTTCGCCAACGACTTCGCGACGGTGCTCTTGCCGGCCCCGGCGGGTCCGTCGATGGCGACGATCATGGATTGCAAGGGGGCGGAGAGTGTACGGGCGAGCTCGGGCCGCGGGAAGCGCGGGCGCTAGAAACGGGGCGCGGCGGCGCTGGAAACGGCCTCCACAGCCCCGTCCGGGCCCCAGCGCAGGCAGTCGCGGGGCCCGCCGAAGGCGTCGAGCACGATCCAACGCAGCTCCCCGTCCTCCTCGTCCCGGAATTCATGGGCATGGCCGACGACGAGCTGGCGCGCACGGGCGGAGGCGGCGAGCGCGCTGGCGGCGGCGCGCTGCTGGCGCTTGGACTCTGCTGGCTTGTGTGCCACGGCCGTCACGGAGGCGGCGCGCAGTCGGCGCGCGGCGGCGAGCGCGAGCGGCCGCGGCAGGCGCGGCGCGAGCCAGCGGATCGGCGCGCAGCGCAGCGCGCGCTTGAGGCGCTGGTAGCCGTGGTCGAGCGTGCACAGTTCGTCGCCGTGCACCAGCAGCGTGCGCACGCCGCCGCAGCGCCCGACCAATCCGGCAGGATGCACGCGCGCTCCGGTGCGCCGCTCGAACGACTCCTCGAGCAGGAAGTCGCGGTTGCCGTGGACGATGTCGAGCGCCGTGCCCGCGCGCACGAGGCTCGCGAGCGCGTCGAGCACGCGGCGCGCGCCCGCGAGTTCGGCGTGGGCCGGTCCGACCCAGGCGTCGAACAGGTCGCCCAGAATCACCAGCCGCGGCGCCGTGCGCGCGCGCTCGAGGAAGGCCTCGAACTCGAGTGCGGGTGGCGCGTGCGGCCCCGCGTCGAGGTGCGCGTCGGCGATCGCGAGCGTGCCCGGCGCGAGCTCGACCTCGGGCCACGCCCCGCCCGCGCGCGTCGCATCGCTCTCCGCCGACATGCCGCAGAGACTAGCAGACGACGCGCGCTCGACGATTCGGCCTACTCGCCCTGCATGCTCTCGCCCTGCGCGCTCTCGCCTTGCACGCTCTCGCCTTGTACGAGGAGCCCGTGGTCGCGCATCTTCTCCCACAGCACCTTGCGCGAGATTCCCAGCGCATCGGCGGTCTGAGAGCGATGGCCGCCGGTCTGTTCGAGCGCGCGCACGAGGTGGTTCTTCTCGGCCTCCTTGAGCACTTCGCGCAGCGGCCGCACGGGGCAGCCGACCTCCGTGGCGCCGCGCCAGCGCGGATCGAGCGGCACGAGATCCCGCAGCGCCAACTCGCCCGCGGACGTGCCGCTCGCGGGCTCGCACAGCGCGATCGCGCGCTGCACGGCGTTTTCCAGCTCGCGCACGTTGCCGGGCCAGGGATAGCGCTCGAGCGCGGCCATGGTCGGCGCGCTGACCTTGTAGGCGCGTCCCCCGCCGTGGCGCGCGAGCATGTGCGTCAAGAGCAGCGGCACGTCGCCCTCGCGTTCGCGCAGCGGCGGCAGCGTGATCGGCACGACGTTGATGCGATAGAAGAGGTCCTCGCGGAACTTCCCCTGCCGCGCGTGCTCGCGCAAGTTGACCTTGGTCGCGGCGACGACGCGGATGTCGAGCGCGCGCGTCGTCTCCGAGCCGAGGCGCTCGAACTTGCGCTCCTGCAGCACGCGCAGGAGCTTGACTTGCATCGCCAACGGCATGTCGTCGATGTCGTCGAGGAAGATCGTGCCGCCGTCGGCGAGCTCGAAGCGGCCCTTCTTCTCGCGGCGCGCGTCGGTGAACGCGCCGCGCTCGTGGCCGAACAGCTCGGCTTCGAGCAGCGTCTCGGGTAGCGCCGCGCACGAAATGGCGACGAACGGACGGCTCGCGCGCGGCGAGAGCCGGTGCAGCGCCTGCGCCACGCGCTCCTTGCCCGTGCCGCTCTCGCCCTCGATCAGCACCGTCGCGTCGTTGCGCGCCACGGTGCGAATGCGCTCGAACACCACTCGCATCGGTGCTGAGTTGCCGACGAAGTCCTCCATCGGCGCCGCGGCGGAGAGCTGCGCGCGCAGCAACTCGTTCTCCTCCTCGAGCTCCCGCACGCGCGAAAACGTGCCGACCATCTGCACGATCGACTCGTTGCGGAACGGCTTCTGCACGTAGTTGACCGCGCCGATGCGCATGGCTTCGACGGCTTGGTCGATCGTCCCGTAGCCGGTCATCAAGACCACCGGCCGCTGCGGATCGAGCTCGATCGAGCGCTTGAGCACCGCCATGCCGCCCTCGCCGGGCATGCGGATGTCGGTCAGCACGACATCGGGCCGCGCGCTATCGAGCAGCGCGAGCGCCTGCGCCGTGTCCGGCGCGTGCAGCACGACGTGCCCCGCATCCTCGAGCGCATCGCGCAGCGTGACGTGGATGGTGACTTCGTCCTCGGCGAGCAGGATCCGCATGGCGCGTCCCTAGCGCCTAGGCGAGGCCCGGGTCACGCACGACGAAGCGATCTCCGCCCGCGGCCAGCGCTTCCTCGAGCGCGAGTTCGGCCCCGGCGACGAGCTGGTCGAAGAACAGGGTCTGCCCATCGGTCATGGTGGCTCCACCGACGGAGACCGTGATCGGGATGCGCTTGCCGTCGCTCTCGAACTGCACGGTGCGCACGCCCGCGAGCACGCGCTCGGCGAGCACCTTGAGTCCGGGTGCGGGCGTGTGCGGAACGACCGCCATCAGCCGATCGTCGGCCAGTCGCCCTAGGAAATCGCAACTGCGCGCGAGGCCCTGCAGCACGCGTCCGACCTCGTCGAGCACCGCCTCCTTCGATTCGTAGCCGTACAGATCGCGCAGGTGGTCGAGGCGATCGATCGAGATCACGAACACCGACAGCGGGTAGCGGTAGCGCTGCGCACGGCCGAACTCGATGCGCATCAGGTGCTGGATCTGCGACAGCGAGAACAGGCCCGGATCGCCGTCGGAAAATTGCGCGCTCTGGAGGTCGGACATGGGAAGCGAGGTCCTTGGCACTGCTCGGTGGAGTCTATTCGGGAGTCTATTCGCCGCGCAGCAGCGCCGCGATGCGATCGAGGTAGGCGTCGACGCTCCAATTCCAGCGCACGCGCACGATGAACAGCGCGACGGCGAAGAGCGCGACGAACAGGGCGAGCACGAACAACTGCGTGAGCGCCATCGCGAACCAATTGCTGGCCGCGCTGCGCAGCCGTCGCGTCCCCCCGCGCACGCCGCGCTGGACGGGGCTCATGATCAAGTCCCGCTGCAGGCGTGTCGCGCGCTCGAGCACGCGCGCATCGCCCGCGGGGAGCGGGGAGCTCGCGAGCAGGTCGCGCGCGCAGGACTCGGGCTCGAATTCGTTGCGCAGGATCGCGTCCTGCCAGCGGCGCGCGGCCGTGGCGTCGGCGATCCCGAGCTCGACGAGCAATCCGGCGCGCAGGCGCCGCCACGCGGGATCCTCGCCTGGCGCGCTCGCCGCGCCGTGCGGCGCCGCCACGCCCGCCGGCTCGCTCGGCAGCTCGACTTCCTCGAGCTGCGCATAGCCGAGCCCGCGGAACTCCAGCCGCGCTCCACACCACTCGATCACGTCGCCCGAGCGCAGCGCGTGCTCCTCGAGCGCGGTTGTGCCGATGCGCGGCTGCTCGCCCGTGCCCACGAACAGCAGCTTGGGTGGCCGGTCCCAGATGTGCAGTTGGTCGCCGCCGGTGCCTTCGAGCGCGACATCGCCCCGGCGACCGCCGACAGTCGTCAGGCCTTCGCGCAGCGGGTGCCGCTGCCGCACTCCGCGCGCGTCGGTGAGGTCGATCCAAGCCGAGGTCATGGAGCTAGGGATAGCGCATCGGCGCGCGCGATGCACGCCTGCCGCGTGTAGTGTCCCCCGTTTCGGCGGACTATCTTGCCTCGATCGGAGGCCTGCCGCATGTCGATCTTCGCACTCGCTCTCGCCCTTCCCCTCGTCGTCGCCCGACCCCGGCCGCAGGAGGGCTGGACGGCCTTGCCGCTGCCCGCGCTGTGCACGCCCAAGCTGGCGCCGGTGCATCCGATCGAGCGCCTGCAGCGTGGCTACCACATCCTGTTCGACACGTTCAGTTCTGAGTGCACGCCGCGCCCCGCCGAGGCGGCCCTCGGGGCGGCGGAGCTCGGCTACCTGCTCGCCGACGAGTCCGCTCGCGAGGACGGCGCGCTGCGGCTCTTGGGGACCGCGCCGCCGCTGCTCGCGCGTGGCACGAAGGCCGATCTCGAGCGCGCGCGCGCCACGCTCGCGGATCTCGACGCGCTCGGCAAAGCGCTCGAAATCGAGCTTCGCGCGTGGTGGCTGCCGCAGTCCGATCCGCTGCCCGTTTGGCCCGACGACGCGGCCGCCCGCGCGCGCATCGGCACCGCCGAGCCGCTGGGCGCGGCCGTCGTGCGCTCGGGCGGCAGCGTCGATCTCGGACGGCGCACCGAGCGCACCTGCGTGGTTTCGTTCGACGTGGAGGTGGCCTCGGACGCCAACGTCGCCGAGCCGCGCATCGGCCGCGTGGCGAGCGGTCGCACGCTGCACGCCCGCGTCGCGCGCGTCGACGGCGGCCGGTCCGTGCTGTGCGAAGGCCTGCTCGATCTCTCGCTCGAGCTGCCCGCCCTGCAATTCGATCCCGAGAGCTCCGATCTGGGGGTGTTCGAACAGCCGCGCGTCGGCGCCGTGCAGGTCGCCTTCGCCGGCCAGCTCGCCAGCGGTGGCTGGCTCGCCGTCTCGATCCGTGGCCACGGCCAGCACGACGGCGTGCTGCTGGTGGCGGCGAGGACGGCGAGCGACCCGGGCGGCACGCTGCGTTGGCGCGGTTTCGACGTCGCCGCGCTCGCCCAACCGCTCCTCGACTGGCCGATGCCCGAGGCGAGCCTCGACGCGCTGTTCGAGGAGTCGGAGCCCGAGCACCTGCGCGAGGCGCTGCCGGCCGCGGAGTTCGCGAGCGTGGCGGCGTCCGCGCTCGGCGCGGCCAAGCGCGGCAAGCTCGGCTCGTTCGATTCCAGCGGCAGCCTTGGCCCCGTGTGGGGCGAAGGCTTGCTGCTGCTCCCCGCGAGTGAAACCGCGGCCGTGGCCGAGGTCGAATCGCTCGTGCAGGCGAGCGAGTCGGAGCGCACGCGTTCCCACGCGCTCCTCGTGCGCCAGGGCGCGCTCGAAGTGCACCTGCCGGTGTGCGACGGGAGCTTCGTGCGCGTGCTCGCCGTGGACGAGCGCACCGCGCTGTTCGACTACGACGTCGAGATCGCGGAAGACGCGTGGATTCCGACGCCGCGCGTGCGCCGCGTGCTGTCGGGACTGGTCCTCGACGGCCACGTGCAGGGCGGAGCGCTCGCGCTGCGGGGCTGGCGCGTGGCCTCGGAACCGGACGTGCGCGTCGACAAGACGCGCGCCAATCTCGGGGCACTCACCCTGCAGCAGAACGCTCGCACGGTGCTCGCGGCCCGCGTCGGCGCGGGTTCGACGCGCGAACTCCTGCCCCCTGACCCCGCGCACCCCGCGCTCTCGCTCACGCTCTCGCCCGCGCGCTGAACGGCGAGACTCGGCCTATACTAGAACTCCACTCCGCACAGGATTCGACCCGCCTTGAAGCTCGGCCTCCACCAGTCCGCACGCATGGAGCAGCGGCTCCTGCAATCGCCTCAGATGATTCAGGCGATGCAGATCCTGCAATTGGCGTCGCTCGATCTTTCCGACCGCATCGAGCAGGAGCTGAACGAGAATCCGCTGCTGGAAAAGGCCGAGCCGGGCTCGGGCGAGGAGGGCGCCTGGGGGAGCGAGCCCGAGCGCACCATCGCCGATGCGCGCCTCGAGGAGCTCGAGCGCGTCGATCGCGAGAGCTGGAATCGCGGCCCGCTGGGCAGCGAGGAAGACTCCGATCGCAAGCAGGAAGCGCTGCAGAACGCGCCGGATTCGGCCCTCACCTTGGCCGAGGCCATCGCGTCCGAGCTGGCGTTCTCGGACCTCGACGAGGCGACCCGCGCCGTGGCCGAGTACGTGGTCAATTCGCTCGACAGCCGCGGCTACCTCGCCGCGGCGCCCGAGGACATCGCGCGCGACTGCGGCGTCGCGGGAGCCAGCGTCGAGACGGTGCAACGCGCGCTCACGGAGCTGCGCCACTTGATCCATCCCGCGATCGCCGCGCGCGACCTGCGCGAGTGTCTGCTGCTCCAGCTCGAGTCCCACCACTTCGACGACCCGCTCTTGCGCGCGATCGTCGAGATGCACCTCGACGACGTGACCACCAACCGCTTGCCGCGCATCGCCAAGGCGACGGGGCGAACGCTCGACGACGTCGTTCAAGCGCTCGAGATCCTGCGCTCGTTCCAGCCCAATCCCGGCGCCAACTACGGCGGTGAGTCGGCCGTCGCGATCCTGCCCGATGTGATCGTCGAGGCGCTCGAGGACGGCGAGGACGGCGTGCGCTTCGGCGTGCGGTTGGTGCGCGAGCGCGTGCCGACCTTGGTGCTCTCGCCGCAGTACAAGGAGTACCTCAAGCTCGCCAAGAAGGGCGAGGGCGAGCGCGACTGGGTGCGCAAGCGGCTCGAGAGCGCGCGCTGGTTCATCGACGCCGTGCAGCAGCGCCAGAGCACGCTTCTGCGCCTCGCCGAGCGCATCTTCGAGCACCAGCGCGAGTTCCTCGAAAAGGGCGTGCGCGGCCTGCGGCCCCTGCGCATGCAGCAGGTCGCCGACGAGATCGGCGTGCACATTTCGACCGTCAGCCGCGCGGTCTCGGGCAAGTTCGCCCAGACGCCCCACGGCACCTTGGCGCTCAAGTACTTCTTCACGAGCGGCACCGAGACCAGCGACGGCGAAGTCGAGGCTCAGGCCTCGATCCAGCAGCGCATTCAGGAGCTCGTCGGCAAGGAGGATCGCCACAATCCCCTCTCCGACGACCAGATCGCGAGCCTGCTCTGCGCTCAGCACAAGATCCAAATCGCGCGCCGCACGGTGACCAAGTACCGCAAGGCCCTCTCGATCCCCTCCTCGACCCAGCGCAGGCTCTTCCAATAGGCCGCTGCCCTGGCGCGCGAGGATGCGGCTCCCCGCGCTGGCTGCTATCCTGTTCGCCCCCGATCACCGATCGGGACCTCCGACCGACCTTTCTCCGAATTCACGGCACGAGCATCATGGGCGTCAAGGCCACCGAACTGCGCAAGGGCACGGTCATCGAGCAGGACAAGGATCTCTGGCTCATCACCGACTACATGCACCACACGCCGGGCAACTTGCGCGCGATCATCCACGTCAAGATGAAGAGCCTGCGCACCGGCGGCACGCGCGACATGCGCCTTGGGTCCGGCGACGTGCTCGAAGTCGCCTTCCTCGACAAGCGCAACTGCGAGTACCTGTACAAGGAAAACGTCGGCGGCTACGTGTTCATGGACAACGAGAGCTTCGAGCAGTTCACGTTGCCCGAGGAGCTGATCGGCGAGAAGATGCCGTACGTGAAGGAGAACACGACCTGCGTCGTGACCTTCCACGGTGCGAGCCCGATCGGCGTCGAGCTCCCGGCCGCGGTGGTGCTGACCGTGATCGAGGCCGATCCGGCCGTGCGCGGCAACACGGCGACCAACGTCAAGAAGGACGCGGTGGTCGAGACGGGCCTCAAGATCCGCGTGCCGATCTTCATCAGCAAGGGCGAGAAGGTGAAGATCCGCACCGAGGACGGCGAGTTCCTCGGCCGCGTCAACGACTGAGCCGCGGGCTCGTTTCGGCGCCTGCCGCGGGCTCGTTCCGTCGCCTGCCGCGGGCTCGTTCCGTCGCCTGCCGCGGGCTCGTTTCGGCGGGCCTGAGCGCGTCGTTCAGGGCCTCAGATAGACCTCGACGTCGAGCTCGCGCGGCGTCCACGCCACCGGGAACGTGCGCACGCGCTCGCACTGCTCGCGCAGGAAGCGCTCGAAGCGCTCGCGCTTCTCGCGGGTCCAGTCCAGCAGGTCCTCGCGATTGAGCACGATCCAGATGCGGCGCTCGCGCCGCGCCCAGACATCGACGAGGTGGTCCTCGAAGTCGGTCAGGCGCGCGAGGCTGCTCGCTTCGCGCAGGCGGGTGCTGCCGGGCGAGAGGTAGTACTCCCCCACGGGCGCGGCCATGCCGAACACCAGATCGTCGGGTCCGCGCAGGCGCGCCACGAGTGCGTAGGCCTCCTTCCAGCGCGGGCGGTCCCCATGTCGCACGGTCAGGTAGAGCGCGACGTCGATGCTGCCCCACGCCAGCATGGCGACGAGCAGGGACAGGGCGAGCTTGCCGCGTCGGCGTTCGAACGGCGCGATGCCGCTCGCGGCGGCCGCCGCCCACGGCAGCAGCACGAACACGTACTGAGCGGCGACGCGCGCGAGCAGCGCCGCGACCAGCGCGAGGCCAAACGACACCACCAGCACCAGGCCCACCAGCACGCCGGCGGGCTTGCGCTGGCGCAGGGCCTCGAGCGACATCCACGCCGCGGCGAGGGACAGGGGTGGGCCAAAGTAGAAGCCGGTGGTCAGCGCGAGGTGCAGCACGCTCGAGCCCGACTTCTTGCGTGCGTACTCGGCCCACACGTCCGCGCCCCATGTCAGGCCGAGCGCGAGTCCGGCCACGGCCAGCGCCACCATCCAGCGCCGCGAGGGCATCCAAGGCAGCCGCGCGCCGAGCGCTCCGCACAGCCACGGGGCCACGAGCAGCGCCGGAACGACCAGACCCGCGGAGGGGTGCGCGAAGGCGGCCGAGAGGGCCAGCGCGACGCCCGCGACGAAGCGCGAGCCGCTGCCGCCCTGAATGGCGCGCAGCGCCACGCCGGTGCCGAGCACGGAGAGTGCCTGCGCCAGCGTGTAGTGGCGGGCGGACTGGCTCCAGAACAGGTGGTTGGACGAGAGCGCCACCAGTGCGGCGGCGAGCCAGCTGCGGGGTGCGCCCAAGAGCGGTCGGAACGCCCACGCCGTGCCGAGGATCGAGAGCACGCCGAACAGACAGGCCGGCGCGCGCAGGCTCGCCTCGCCGTGGGGCGGCTCGAGCAACGAGAGCCAGCGCGACATCAAGAACAGGTTGAACGGAAAGTCCGTCACCTTGGTCCACGAGAGCGAGCCGGAATCGTGCAGCGTGAAGGCCTCGTCGATCCACAGGCCCCAGCGCTCGAGCCCGACGAGCCGCAGCAGGCACGCCGCCGCGACGAGCCACGGCAGGGCGCGCGCGAGCCCCGCCACCCAGCGCGGGGGCAGGGCCTCCCCGGACCCGGATTTGAACGTGCTGCGTTCCAAGCCAGACGAGCCTTTCAAAGTGGGCCTCCGTTGGCAACACTCGGCGTGCCGATGAATTCCCCCGTGCACAGCCCGTCCCTCTTCCTCGCGCTCCTTGCGGTGCTCGCGGCCACCAGTTGCGTCTCGATCGAATCCCCGCCCGGGGTCATGTTCGCCAGCCAACCCTCGGGGGCGCGCGTGATCGTCGATGGCGCCGACTCCGGCTTCGTCACGCCCTGCCACCTCGACCTCGCTCACCAGACTCACGAAATCGACCTCGTGCTCGAGGGCTACAAGCCCGCGAGCGTGCACATCGACGAGGGCGGCGACACTTGGCTGGTGCTGTGGGATGAGGCTTGGATCAGCGCCCAGTCGTGGCACTTCCCGCTGTGGCTCAACGCCCGCGACGGTCTGTTCCCGATCAAGGTCGAGCGCTCGAGCGAGCCCGAGCGCATCTACGTGCGGCTCGGTCTGGTCGAAGCCCAAGATCGCCCGCGCCGCTCGAGCGGCGGGCGCTAGCACCGTGGGCGGACGCGCGGCGGTCTTCCTCGACCGCGACGGCACCCTGCACCGCGAGCTCGAGCGCGCCCCGCGGCACTTCGCCGAACTCGAGTTCTTCCCGTGCGTGGAGCCCGCGCTGCGCGCGCTCGCCGACGCGGGGTTCGAACTCGTCGTCGTGACGAACCAAAGCGCCGTGGCTTCGCTCGCCGTGAGCGTCGGCGAGCTCGACGCGCTGCACGCGCAACTCGCGCGGCGCTTCCCCATCGCGGCCTCGTACGCCTGTCCGCACCATCCCGAGCGCGGCCTGCCGCCCTACGTGCGCGCGTGCGCGTGCCGCAAGCCGGGCAGCGGACTGCTCGAGCGCGCGAGCCTCGAACGCGACCTCGATCCGCGCCGCAGCTGGATCGTCGGGGACGCGCGCCGCGACCTCGAGGCGGGCCTCGCGCTCGGCGCGCGCGCGGTGCTCGTGCTGACGGGCAAGGGCGAGCGCGAGCTCGCGGGCCTCGACCGCGAGTTTCGCGCGCGCATTTCGGTCGCGCGCGACCTCGGCGAGGCGAGCGCGCAGATCCTCGCCGCCGCCGCTCAGGGCAGGTAGCGACAGAGCTCTTCGGAGAGCTTGCGCGCGATCGGCATCGGCATGCGCGCCCATGTGTCGCGCAGGATCTTGGTGCGCGGGTTCGACGGAGTCAGCGTCGGCAGCGCGCGATCGCGCACGAAGTGGAAGCGATACTGCAACGGGGTCGGCGTGAAGCCCTGATGCTCCTTGAACGTGTAGGCGCCGGAGTCGCGCCGACTGCGGCCGAAGTCGAAGCGTCGCAAACCCTGACCGACGGCCCATTCCTGCAACGCCATGTACATGAAGTTGCTCGCACTGCACTGCCGGTCGGCGCCCTCGACGGCGCCGGAGTAGTACGCGAGCAGGTCGCCGCCGTAGAGGAAGCTCATCACCGACGCCACGGGTTCGCGGCCGCGATGCACCATGTGGATCCGCACGTCGTCGCCGAAGCGCTTGCACAGCGCCCAGAAGAACGAGTGCGGCAGTCCGGGCGAGCCGAGCTTGCGCTTGTTCTCGTGGAACATGCGCACGAAGTCGTCGAGATACCAGCGCCCTTCGGTCAGCACCAAGGCGTGCTTCTCGCGCGCCTTGCGCGCCTCGGCGCGCGCTTTCTTGGGCATCAGCGCCAGCACGTCCTCGGGACGGCGCGGCAGGTCGCGCACGAAGGTCGCATAGAGTTCACAGGGCGCGAGCGGCAGGCCGCCATCCTCGATGCAGCGCAGCTCCAGCCGCCCCGCGCGACCGCGCTCCGCCGCCTCCATCGCCGCCTGCACGAGGCGCTGCGCGACCAGCGGCGAGTCGCCGAGCGGGCCGCCGTACACGGCGAACGGCATCGAGATCAGCGAGCGACGCGTGACCGGTCCGGGAGCGCGCATCAGCGGCAGCACGCCGACCAGCCGACCCTCGCGGAACGCGAGCAGGTCCGCGGGCTCGTGCCCCATCTCGCGTTCGATGACGTCGCGCCAGCCCGCGAGGTGAAAGAACGTGCCCTGCCTGTGCGCGCGAACGTAGTCGTCGCGCGCGCCGTCGTCCGCGCTCGTGCCCAGCCGCAGCTGGGGCTCGATTTCGTCCGCCGACTCCCGCGGAGTCCAGCCGCTCGCCTCAGGCGTCATGGACGCTCTCCTCGGGAGCGGGCTCCTCGAAGCGCCGTCCGATGCGGTACTCGCGCAGGTTTCGCGTCTGGGTGTAGTAGATGATGATCTCGCCCACGAGCCCGAATCCGATCACCTGCACGCCGAGCGAGAACAGCATCAGCCCGAGCAGGAACGCGGGCTTGTTTTGCAGGCCGTAATCGGGCGTCAGGATGCGATTGGCGATCGTGTAGGCGAGGATCAGGCCGCCGACGAGCGAGAGCGCGAGTCCGACCGAGCCGAAGAAGCGCAGCGGCTTGATGCGGAAGCGCGTCAGGAACACGACGCCGACCACGTCGAGGAAGCGCCGCGCGTAGACGCCGACCCCGAAGAATCCGGCGCGCCCCCACTCCTTGAGGTGGCGCACGTCGATCTCGCGCACGACGAGCCCCTCGCGCTGAGCGATCAGCGGCAAGAAGCGGTACATGTCTCCGTACAGCTCGATGTCGGCGACGCGCTCGCGCTTGAAGGCGCGGAAGTAGCAGTTGAGGTCGTGAAACGTCGACTTGTTGATCTTGCGCATCAGCGCGTTGAAGCTCGCCGACTGCAGCCGGTTGAGCCACGGGTCGACGCGTTGCTGGCGCCAGGGCACCACCATGTCCGCTCCCCCGTCGAGCTCGGCGAGGAAGCTCCCGATCTCGATCGGGTCGACCTGCACGTACTGCGGCGTGGTGAACAGCACGGCGCCGCGCGCGATCTCGCGCGCGGCCTTGAGGCACTCCGACTCGCCGAAGTGGCGCGCGAAGTGCAGCTTGCGCAGGTGTCCGGGAAAGTGCTGCTCGAGCGCCTTCGCGCGCTCCCAGGCCTTGCCGCGCACGCCGTCGAAGACGAGCACGCACTCCCAACTGCGGCCGAGTCGCTCGAGCTGGCCCGCGAAGGCCTCGACGACCTGCTCGATCTCCGCGTCGGGAGAGTCGATCGGCACGACGATCGTGACGTCGAGCTCGTTCACGCGCTGTGCTCCCCACGCTCGGTGTCGTGCGACTGCAGCAGGCTGTCCTTGTGCACGCGGCCGGCGTTGACGATCAGCTCGGACAAGAGCCCGAGCATCAGGAAGTGCGCCGCGGGCAGCAGGCACAGCACGAAGGCCATGAACGGCCACTGCGGGAGGTTCTCGATCGTCACGACGTGCCAGTCGACCTCGATCGCGAGCAACGCGAGCGCCAGGACGCCGAAGGGCATCGACAGGATGAAGAAGTAGTGCAGCGGCCGACGCGCGAAGCGCGCGATCAGCGTGATGGCGAACATGTCGAGCAGCACGCGCTGCGCGCGTCCGATGCCGTACTTGCTGACTCCGAAGCGGCGCGCGCGATGGTGGACGACCATCTCGGTCACGCGCGCCCCGCTGCCGCGCGACATGGCGGGGAGGAAGCGGTGCTGCTCGGCGTAGATCGGCAGGCGACGCACGAGCGCGGCGCGGAAGGCCTTGAGCGTGCAGCCGGTGTCGTGGATCGGCGTGTCGGTGAGCCAGGCGATCATGCGGTTGGCGACGAGGGATGGCAGGCGGCGGAGGATGAAGCCGTCCTGTCGGTCCTTGCGCCAGCCGACGACGATGTCGAAGCCCTCGTCGATGCGCGAGAGCATGCGCGGAATGTCGGCCGGGTCGTTTTGGAGGTCGCCGTCCATCGTCACCACGATGCGTCCGCGCGCGGCGTCGAACCCGGCTGAGAGCGCCGCGGTCTGGCCGAAGTTGCGGCTCAGGTGCAGCACGCGCACGCGCGCGTCGCGCTCGCGCAAGGCGCGCATCAGCGCGAGGCTCCCGTCCGTCGAGCAATCGTCCACGAGGATCAGCTCGAAGCTGCGCGCGGTGGGCTCGAGCGCATCGCGCACCTCCGCCAACAGCAGCTCGAGGCTCTCGTCCTCGTTGAAAACGGGGACGACGATCGAGATCTCGGGACGAACGTTCATGGCCATGAGCGCGGCGTGCAAGCTAACCCGCGGCCGACCTCCGGGCGAAACACTGGCCGCTGGAGCATCGGAAAGGGCTGGACGTCTGGCCGTGGTGGTGGAGCGCGCTAGGATGTCGCTCCGTGAGGACGCCCCCGTGAGCACCCCCCACTCGCGCTCCGCCGCCGCACGGCCCGCCTGCGCCATCCTGCCGCATCGCGAGCGGGAGGACCACGCGCGCGTGCTCGCGGCGCTCGATCCGACGCTCGTGGTGCTGCGGCCGAACTCGCTCGCGGAGCTCGAGGCGCTGCGTGCGCCGCTCGTGCGCGTGGTGCTGCATGTGGAGCATGGGACCGCCGAGGAGATCGGCTGGCTGGCTCGGATTCTTGCGAGTCGACCGGGCTGGACCCTGGTTGGCACCGGGCCTGACCCGTCGTGCCGCGCCGCGCGCGCCCTGCTCGCGCTGGCGCAGGCGCGCTGGATGCCCTGGCCCCTCGACCTGCAGGATTTTCGCACTCTGGCCTGCGCTCCAGTCCCCTCCGCGTGCGCGCCACTGCCCGAGCTGTTCGCGCGCGAGCACGTCGAGGTCTTGAGCGCGCTCGTCGGCAGCCTCGAAGGCGCCTACGCACTGCTGCTCGACCGTCGCAGCGGCGACGAGCAGGCCTTGGCGAGCATGGCGCAGTCCGTCCGGCGGCTCACGCACTTCGCGCGCACGCTCGGCAGCTTGTTCGAGCCGCCCGCGCGCGGCCGCGACGAGTTCGATCTGGTCGCGCTGATCGACGAGCAACTCGCCGTGCTTTCCACCGGCGCGCGAACGCAGCCGCGACTGCAAGCTCGCACGCCCGGCGGTCCGCGCTCGCCGCGTTTTCCCACCTGCGCGGATCGCGCCGTGATCGCGCGCGCGTTCGAGACGCTGTTGCAACTCGCGCGGCTGTGCGCCGGAGCGAGCGGCACCGTGCGCGTGCTGTACGCGCTCGTCGAAGGCGGCGAGCTCGAGGTGCAGGTGGAATTTCCTTCCGGCCCGCTCGCGGGGCTCTCCAACGCGGCGCTCGACGACGTGCGGACCCTGTGCGCGCCGCTGCCGCAGGTGTGGTCCGCCGACGTGCTCTCCGCGCGCGTGGGCGTCGAGAGTCAGGGCGGCAGCGTGCGCATCGAGGCCGCTGCCCCCGCGCAGGTGCGCCTGCGGGTGCGCCTGCCCGCCCTCGCCCCGACGCTGCCGCGCGCGGAGTCGGCCGCGCCCGTCGCGGGCGACGTCCCCGCGCTCGAGAGCGGCGCTGGCAAGCCCGGCGCGCAGCCCCAAGCGGCGCCGCCGCGCGCGGAAAACGCTGGCACTCCGCTCGATCCCTTCGCCTGAGCGCGCGTCCCGCGCTCGTTCCCTTCAAGAGCGCCCCCAGCGAGTGTCGAAGAATCTCGACGCCATGGGCGAGAGCGTCCACATCGATCGACGACCGGAGCGCGTGCGCGTGCTGGTGTGCCTCGCCCCCGGCGGCGAGCGCGACGACTTGCTCGCTGCGCTCGATCCCGAGGGCTGGCAGGTCGATGCGCTCGAGACTTGGACCGACGCAGAGCTGTGCGCCGACGTCGTGGTGGCCGAGGCGCGTGGAAGCGACGCGCTGCTCGATTCGCTGCGCGCGCGGCCGGACGCGCCCGACGTCGTGTTGATCGCGTCGTTCGGCACCATTCAAGACGCGGTGAACTCCATCCGACGCGGCGCGTTCGACTACCTGTCGCGTCCGACGTCCCCCGCCCATGTCCTGCACGCGCTGCGCCGCGCTCTGGCGGCGCGCGAGCTGCGCCGAGAGAACGAGCGGCTCAAGGACACGCTCGTCGCGCGCGTCGAAGCGGGCGAGCCGCTCTCGCGCGACCCGCGCATGCGCCGCAACATGGAAGTCGTCGAGCGCGTTGCCGACACCACGGCCAGCGTGCTGATCACGGGCGAGAGCGGCACGGGCAAGTCGATGCTCGCGCGCGCGCTGCACGCGCGCTCCTCGCGCGCGCCGCGACCGTTCGTGGTGCTCGACTGCGGCTCCGTTCCGCCGAGCTTGCTCGAGAGCACGCTGTTCGGGCACGCGCGCGGCGCGTTCACCGGCGCGGTCAAGGACAAGCCCGGCCTGATCGAGTCCGCCGAGGGTGGCACGGTGTTTCTCGACGAGCTCACCAACGCGCCGCTCGACGTGCAGGCCAAGTTGCTGCGAGTCGTGCAGGAGCGCTCGTTCGAGCGCGTCGGCGAAACGCGCACGCGCCGCGCCGATGTGCGCTGGATCGCCGCGACCAACCGCGACATTCGACGCGAGGTGGCCGAGGGGCGCTTTCGCGAGGACCTGTTCTGGCGCCTCAACGTGGTGTCGCTCGAGCTCCCTCCGCTGCGCGAGCGCCCCGGCGACGTACCCATGTTGCTCGAGGCGTTCGTGCTGCGCTTCGCCCGCGAACATGCGCGAGCGGCGCGGACGATCGAGCCCTGCGCCCTCGGCGCGTTGTGTGCCGCACCGTGGCCCGGCAACGTGCGCCAGTTGCAGCACGCCGTGGAGCGCGCCGTGTTGCTCGGCGAGGGCCCCATGCTGCGGCGCGAGGACTTCGCCGCGGAGCTCGGCCTGGGCGAGACTTCCGCGACGCTCGCGCGCTTGGGCGAGGGCGAAGGCGCCCTCAAGCGCGCGCTCGAGGAGCCCGAGCGCGAACTCGTCCGTCGCGCCCTCGAGGCCTGCGATGGCCGTCGAGCGCGCGCGGCGGCGCTGCTCGGCATCAACCGCGCAACGCTGTTCAACAAGATGCGCAAGCACGGCTTGCTCGACTTCCCCTGCGGCGCGCCTCGCGCGGCTGGACACGCCAAGCGCGCGTCCGCATAGTGCCCGCAGCGAGCAAGAGCCCCCGACATTCATGAGACCCTTGACCGCGATCTACGCCGCGCTGGCGCTGGTCCTGTGCCTGTGGCTGGGCTACCAGTGGAAGCAGGCCATGGATGCCGACCCGCGCACGCTGCTCGACGAGGCGCGCGGCGCCATGAGCGGGCCGGAACTCGACGTCCGTGCCGCGCTGCGCGGTCTCGAACTCGCGCTCGAGGCCGCCGAGAAGGAGCAGGATCCCGCGCTGATCGAAGAAGTGCTCACCACGCGCGCGGAGCTGCTCCGTCGCACCGGCGGCTACGCGCAGGCGCGCGCGGATCTCGAGCGCGTGCTCACGCACCTGCGTCCGGGTTCGCTCTCCGTCGAAGCCCAGCTCGCCGCCGTCGACCTCGACGCGGGAGAGCTCGCGGCGGCGCTCGAGCGCTCCTCGCGCGTGCTCGCGCAGGACCGCGCTCAGCCCGATGCCTGGGGCGTGCGTGCCATGGCCTTGGTGCGACTCGCGGAGGAGCACCTGTCGGCAGCGCAGGCGAGCGGGGGGATGTCGTCCTTCGTCGATGCGACGCAGCCCACGCACACGCTGTTGCGCCGCATCGCGGTGCTCGCGCCGGACGACCCCTCCCGCGCCCGCAAGCTCGAGCAGGTGCTCTCGCTGTTCGCTCCGGAGGATCGCGACCGCGCCCGCGAGACGCAGCGCGAGCTCGACCAAGCCAGCGCGCTCTTCGCGCAGGTGCCGGAGGCGATCGCGGAGTCGATGCGCGGCTCGGTGCGCCGCGATGCGATGGAAGCGTACACGCGCCTGCTCGCCGATGCGGGTCGACCCGATCTGGCGGCGGATCTGGGACTGTGTCTGGTGCGCACGCCGTGGCTTTCGAGCCACTGGCCCTACCAGCGCGACTTGATGCGCTTGCTCATCGACGCGGGTCGCTCGGAGGCGGCGATGGAGGTCGTGCCACCGGACCTCGGTCGACGCACGGCTCCCGACGCGACCTTTTTCGGGACGTGGGCCGATGCGATGTACCACGCGGAGCGCTGGCGCGAGCTCGCGCCGATCGCGAACCACCTGCGCCAGTGGGGCGAGAACGATCAGCGCGTGAGCGCGTGGCTCTATCTGGGAATCGCGCAGCTCAAGCTCGGCAAGCGCGACGAGGCCAAGGACGCGCTCCAGCGCTACGTTTCGCGTCCGCCCGTCGAGCCGTTCGAGGGCGCGCTCGCGCTCGCATGGCGCACGCTCGGCGAGCTCAACGCCGCCGCGGGAGACGAGGCGGCGGAACTCGCCGCGTTGCGGCGCTCGCTGGGCGTGAGCACCGACCTCACGCCAAAGGTCGGCGATACCTGGGCACGCCTCGCGGAGCTGGAGTGGCGTCAAGGCGGCGAGAGTCGTTCGACGGCGGTCGACGACGCAGCCCACGCGCTGCGTTTGGCGCCCGCGCGGCGCGCGGAACTCGAGCCACTGTGGCGCGAGCGCGGCGCGCAGGTGGCCGCGAGCTCGAACTTCGATCTGTCGGCGGAGACCGAGTCGCTCGAGCGGCGCGGCCTTTCGGTTCCCGACGGTCAACGCACGTCGTTCGAGCTCGTGCGCATGGCGGAGATCGCCTTGGAGCGCGAGCAGCCCAAGCTCGCCCTCGCGCTGGCTCGTCGCGCGCTCACGACCTTTGGCGGATTGATGCCCGCGCTCGAGGTGTCGGCGGATGCCTACGCGGCCGCCGACGCTCCGGCCGACGCGATCGAGGCGTTGCGCGAGTTGCTCGAGCGCGCCGGACCCGATGAACGCGTGCTCGCGCGCATTCTCGCGCTCGGCGAGGACGTGCTCGACGGTCCGCTCCGCGCGGACCTCGTGCGACTCGATCCGGAGGGCTTGGGACGGCGCTGGGCTGCCGAAGACCTGCGCGATCGAGGCGAAGTGGGCGAAGCCGTCGCGGGACTGCAGCGGGTCGCTGTCGCGCGTCTGGGCGATGAAGGTCACCTGCTCTTGGCGCAGATGCTCTATGACCAAGGCCAGTTCGAACGCGCTCAAGCGACGCTGGCGAAGCTCAGCACCGACGTGGACGTGCTCGCGCGCGCCCTGCCGCTCGCGCTGCACATCGGCATCTCCAAGCGCGATTCCGCGCACGTGTCGAGCCTCATGCGACTGCTCGACGCGAAGGTGAAGGTCGACGGCCCCGAGTTGCAGGGCTGCGTCGATCACATGCTCAGCTTGCGCGAGGTGGACGGCGCACGGGAGCTCGTGGCGCGCATGCAAGCGCGCTCCAAGCTGCGCACGGGATCGCTCTTGGTGCGCGAGGCGCAAGTCGCGTTGCTCGCCGGCGAGCTCGAACTCGCCGAGGAGGCGCTCGAGCGCGCGCTCGCCTACGACGAGAGCGGGGCCGCCGAGCTCGGCATGCTGCTGTTGCATGTCGAGCGACGCGAGTGGAGCGCACTTCCGCGCGCGGTGGTCGAGCTCTCCCATTCGGGCTTCACGCCCGCTGCGCTGCAGTACGCCGCTGCAGCCGCCCTCGGCGAACGAGTCGCACAGGCCCGGTCCGCCGCGGCGACGGCCGCGCCGCTCGAAGCCGAGCGCGGGCTGTGGCAGTTGCTCGCAGCGTCGCTCGCCGCACTCGGCGGCGAAGCGGGCGCCGCGCGAGAAGAAGCGACTCAACTCACTGGCGCCGAGGGCTTTGGCGTGTCGGCCGCGGGGACGATCGAGCGCGATCCGCGACGACTGTTGTCGCGCCTGCTCGCCATGGGGCATCCCGACTGGACGGCTTGGGCGATCGCGGACCTCACGCGCGTCGAGCCGCCGGTTCCCGGCAGCCTCTGGCCCAACTACCTCGCGATTCACGGTCTGGCGTGGCTCGGTGACACGCGCGAGGGCGAGGTTCGCGCGCGCGCGCTCGTCGCGGCATGGCCGAGCTTCGAGCTCGGCTGGGACCAGCTCGAGGCGGTGACGCAACAGGAGCTGCGGCGGCCGGACCATCCGCGGCTCCTGCGAGTCGTCGCGGAGCGGCGTGCCGCGCTGGGCGCACCCGCGCGGCCCACGGTCGACTTGCTCGTGGCGGAGGCACGCCTCGCCGAGCAGCGCGGCGATCTCGACGCGGCGCTCGCGTCGGCGCAGGGTGCCGTGGCGCTCGATGAGCGCAGCGCTCCCGCTCAGCGCCGACTCGCCCAAGTGCTGCGCAAGCGCGGCGACTGGGCGGGCGCCCTCGCGGCGTTCCACGCCGGGATGGAGCTCGCGACCGGCGGCGAGAGCGACAGCGTGCCCGTCAAGGAATTCCTCGCACTGTGCGAGGAAGCGCGCGTCGGCTCCGCCGGCGTGCTCGACCGCACGATCAAGCTCGAAATCGAGTTCCTCCTCGGGCGTTTCCCGACCGATCCGCTCCCCGCACTCGCGCTCGCTCGCGCGGCGGTGCGCGAGGCGCCGCCCGATCCGCGCGGCGCCCGTTCGCGCGTGGAGTCCCTGCTCGCGGATCTGCGCCGCCGTGCCGAGCAGACTCCGCTGGAACACCTGCGTCCGGGCAGTGCGATCGAATGGGCCGAACTCCTCGCGACGCTCGAACCCGAGCGCGCGTGCGAGCTGCTCCAAGAGGAGCTCGCCCACACTCCCGCATCCGTCGAACTGTGGCGCGCGTTCTCGATCGCCAACGAGCGCGCTGCGCGGCTCGACACGGCGTTCGAGGCCGCGCGAACCGCGGTTCGCATGCTCCCCGACGCCGCGAGCGCGCGCCGCTTGGCCGAGCTCTCCGCGCGCCGCGGCGATCCGTTCGAGTCGGTGGCGCGTCTCATCGAAGACGCGCGTCGCTTGGCCGGTGCGTCCGCTGAGGATCGCTCGCTCTCCCTGACTCGTGCGCGCGCCTTGATGCAAGGCAACTCGGCGCGCGTGTCCGAGGCGATCGACCTGCTCTCGCGAGCGTGGCAGGGTCGCGCTGCGATCGATCGCCCGGGCGAGGTCGGCGAGATCGGCACGCTGTACGCGCTCGCGCTGTGTCGACGCTACGACATGACAGATCGAGCCAAGGCCGCCGCCGTGATCGAGGAATCGCGGCGTCTGGTGAGCGACCCACTGCAACGCAACGTGCTCGTGACGCTCTCCGGCGTGGCGCGCTTCTTGGGCAACAAGCCCTGAGGCGCCGCGCGCTAGAGCCAGCCCTCGTGCTCGAGGACTTCGCGCAGCGAGCCGAAGCGGAACTCGGCTAGCAAGCGCTCGAGGCGTGGCAGCGTGCGCTCCAAGTTCAGGTAGTGGCGGAAGCGCCGCGTGGCGGAAGCACGTACGCGCGGCTGTTGCGGATCGAACTCCCACGGGTGCAGGTAAAACGCTCCCGCGCGACCCGTTCGCTCCAACGAGCGCAGCGCCGCGCGGGTCACCGCGAGCGGAAGTAGCCGGAAATAGCCGCCGCCGCCGAAGGGCAGGTTGCGGCCCGCGAGCGGGTAGGTGGACACTGGAAACTCGACCACGCTCCCGCCCGCAGCCTCGACGCGCGAGATGCCGGGCTCGAAGTTGGGGACGCCGTACACCGGATGGCGGATCGGGTGCACGCTCGAGTCGTAGCGGTAGCCGCGTCGCACGAGCGTGTCGAAGGCCCACCAGGTGCGGCGGGTCAAGGTGAAGGTGGACGCGCGGAATCCGATCGGGCGCGGCGCGCCGGCGGCCGCGAGCGCCTGTTCGGTGCGCTCGAGATCGGAGTCGAGTTGCTCGGGCCCGAGGTCTTGCAGGAACAGGTGCTCGTAGCCGTGGCTCGCGACCTCGTGACCCTCTTCGAGGCAGCGCGCGACCCACTTGGGATGGCGCTCGGCGATCCAGCCGAGGAAGAAGAACGTGGCGTGGGCGCGGTGTTGCGAGAGCGCGCGCAGGATGCGTTCCATGCCGACGTCGAGCCGCGGCTCGACGCTGTCCCAGTCCTCGCGTCGGAAATGCGCGCGGAGATTGGCGACTTGGAAGTACTCCTCCACGTCGAAGCTCATCGCATGCAGCTTGCGGGTCGTGCTCTTCACGGCCTCCAATCTAGCGCGCTCCCTTGCGTGCGCGCCGCTCGCGCACGAGTTCGCTCGCGACAGCGACCACCGCGCGGGCGTTGCCGCACCACGTGAGGTCGCGTTCGAGAACATCGGCTCGCGCGCGCGCGCCGAGCCGCAGTCGCAGTGCTGCGTCCGACGAGAGGCGCTCGAGCGCCGCGCGCAAGCTGGCAGCATCGCCCGGAGGCACGAGCAAGCCGTTGCGCTCGTGCTCGAGCACTTCGCGCAAGTTGGGCTGGTCGGGCGCGATCGTCGGGAGGCTCGCGGCCATGTACTCGAACAGCTTGAGGGGCGACGCGTAGGGATTGATGGCCGGAACGAGCGCGACGTCGAAGGCTGGCAACAAGCGTGGAATCGCGTCGTGCGTTCTCGAACCCGCGAAGTGCACGCGCTGCTCGACTCCGAGCGCGCGCGCCTTCGACGCCAGCGCGTCGTGCGCCGGTCCCTCCCCCACCAGCACGAGCCGCGCCTGCGACAGCGCGGGACCCGCGAGCGCGTCGAGCACGAGGTCGAGGCGATGCCACTCGCGATAGAAGCCGACGAAGCCGAGCACGGTGCCCGGCAGCGCAGGCAGCGCGAGCTCGGCGCGGGCTCGTTCGCGCGCGTCCGGCGGATAGTCGTACAGCTCGGGCTCGACCCCGTTGTGTGTCACGAAGATGCGCGAGCGATCCACGCCGCGCTCCGCCACCATGTCGCCGAGCACGGCGGTGACGACGCACACTCGGTCGACGGACTTCCAGATGAAGTCCTCGAGCCTGCGTGCCGTGCGCGGAAACGACAGTCCGCGCGTGCGTTCGAGTTCGAGCACCATGGGCGAGTTGACTTCGAGCACGATGGGGAGCGCGAGCTTGCGGGCCGCCAGAACGCCGGCCGCATTTCCGAAGGCGTAGCGCTCGTAGATGAAGTCGGGCTCGTGCGCGTTGGCCGCCGCGATGATGCGCGGTCGGCCGAAGCTCGTGTAGGCGTACTCCCCGAGCTCGCGAACCAAGCGCGGCATGCGTGCGAGCGCGCGAGCGCGCACATCGCGCGCGGGGGTGGCCGCCGCACCGTCGCGACGGGCGGCGATGCTCACTTCGAAGACCTCGTGGCCGAGCTCGCGGAAGGCACGCTGCAGGGCGCGGATGTGCACGCCTTGACCGTCTCCAGCGCTCGTGCGGTGGTGATAGAGGATCCTCATCGCGCGGCCTCGATGGACTTGGCGAGCAGCGCCTCGAGCGCGTCGAGCCCTGCCTCCCAGCCAAAACTGCGGGCCTGCGTGCGCAAGAGCTCCCGATCGGGGGGAGCGTGCAGGATCTCGCGCAGTCGCGCACCGAGGACGTCGGGGTCGCGTGACTCCGCCAGCGCGCCGGGGACTGCACGCAGCAGCTCTCGCGTTCCGCCGGCATCGGTGGCGAGCACGGGCAGAGCCGAGCTCAGCGCCTCGAGCACCACGTTGGGACGGCCCTCGCGACGACTGGTGAGCAGCAGCACGTCAGCGGCTCCGTACCACAGCGCGAGCGTCTGCGGTGGCGCCTCGCCGACGAGCTGCATGCGCCGCTCGAGGCCGAGTTCCACCGCGCGAGCGAGCAGCGCATCTTGCAACGGACCGCGTCCGACGAACGCGATGCGAGCGTTGGGCAGTGCGCGCGCCGCCGCGGCGAACGCCTGCAATGCCAGCAGCGGGTCCTTGCGTTCGATCAGGTGTCCGACGACGAGCACGAGCTCGCCCTGTGGCGCGAGAGCGAGCTCGCGGCGGCACACCAGCGGCTCGCGCGGTCGAAAGAGCTCGGCATCGACGCCGTTGGCGACCAACACGCCGCGCTGCGCGCCGCCGAGCTCGTCCATCCGTCGCACCAAGTCCTCGGAGACCGCGCACCAGTGCCCCGCCACGCGCAGGTTGCGCGCGAGTTCATCGCCCAGTCCAGCCTCGCCCGCCACGGCGAGCACGTCGCTGCCGCGACCGTTCACGACGCACGGGATGCCCGCCGCGACCAGCGCTGCGGCGGCTTGGCTCGCGGGCCAAGCGTAGTCCGCTACGACGACGTCGGGTCGCTCTCCACGCGTGATCACGCGCAGTCCCTCGCGCGCGAAGCTCGCGGCATTGAAGCGCGCAAGGCGTGGAACGTGCAGGTAGCGCGGACGCGTCACGTGGAGGCCGCTGCGAGTCTCGACCGGCGCCATCGCCGCGAGCTCGCGCCACGCCGCTCGGCCCAAGCTGAGGGGAGCCCAAGGCAGCGGCTGCACGACGCGTACGTCGTGGCCGCGCGAGCGCATGAGCGCCCAGCGTCGCTCGGCGAAGATGCCCTCGCGCGGACGCGGACCGCTCGGAAACAGCGAAGTGAGGACCGTGATCCTCACGCGGACAGGCCCCGCACGTCGTGGCGTCGGCGCCAGTGCTCGAGCACGAGGAGGCTCCACAGCAATCGTCCGTGGTCGCGCAGCCCCGAGCGATGCTCCGCCAGCCGCGCGCGCAGCACGTCCTTGGCGAACCACTCGCTGGGCAGCGTGTGGATGGCATCCTCGATGCTCGCTCCGAGCGGTCCAGCGCTCCACGCGCGCAGCGGCGTGTCGAAACCGCGCTTGCGTCCGTCGAGGATCTCGCTCGGCACGCGCGATCGCAGTGCCTCGCGCAGGGCGTGCTTGCCGCGGCCTGCGCGGACTTTTTGGTCCGCGGGCAAGGGCGCGAAGCGCTCGACGAAGCGATGGTCGAGCAGCGGCGGCCGGACTTCCAGCGAAGCGCCCATCGACGCGCGATCGGCCTTGGCGAGGATCTGGTCGGGCAAGTACGTGTGGAAGTCGGCGTACTGCACGCGGTACAGCGGATCGTCGACCTGAACGCGCTCATACCAGCGGCGGAACTCCGCCGCCGGATCGTGTCGAAGGAGGTGCGCGCCGAGGTCGGGCGCGAGCAATGCGAGCGCCTCGACGCGCGCGAGCTGGGTCACGCTGTGGAAGTACGCATCGGCGGGCTCGCGCGCCACGTTCTCCAGGAACGTCTTCCCGCGCAACCAGCGCGGTGCCCAATCGGCCTTGGGATAGACCCGACCCGCCGCTCCGGCGAGCGCGCGCCCGCTTGCACCGAGCGCGCGCCGCACGCGATTCTCCGCCACGTCGTGGACGTAGCGCCGATAGCCGGCGAACGTCTCGTCCCCTCCATCACCGCTGAGCGCTACGGTCACGTGCCTGCGCGCCATGCGCGCGACGAGGTACGTCGGCAGGGTCGACGGATCCGCGAGCGGCTCGTCGAAAATCCACGGCAGCACTTCGGTGGCGAGCTTGGGATCGGGCTCGAGAATCTCGGTGTGGTGAATCGCACCGAGGCGTCGCGCGGTGTCGCGAGCGAGATCGAGCTCGTCGTACCGCTCGTCCTGGAAGCCCACCGAGCACGCCACGACCGGCGCCGATCGAGCGCGGGCCATGCTCGTCACCACGGCCGTGCTGTCGATGCCTCCTGACAGGAACGCTCCCAGAGGCACGTCAGAAACCAGCTCGTCCTCGACCACGCGATCGAGCCAGTCGAGTACCTCCTCGTCGGAAGTCGGCGCGCTCAGCGCATCCGTCGGCAGATCCCAGTACGTCCGCACGAGGGGCTCGCTGAGCGGCCGCCACGTCAGCGTGCTCGCGGGCGGCAATCGCCGGATGCCACTCCATGCGGACTCTTCGCCGCCCGTGTAGCCGAGCACGAGGTAGTCGAGCAGCTTGTGCGGCCGCAGCTCGCGCGGCGTGGCCCCCCATTCGAGCAGCGCCTTCGGTTCACTGCCCCACACAAGCCCCTCGCGCGTGCGCGCGTAGAACATCGGCTTGATGCCGAGTCGGTCCCGACCGAGCACGACTTTCGGCCGCAGTGGATCGCGCAGGTCGAGCAGGCAAAACGCGTACATGCCGACGAGCCGCTCGGCGCAACGCTCGCCATGCTCTTCGTAGAGGTGCAGGACCACTTCCGAGTCGCAGCGCGTGCGGAAGCGGTGCCCCTTCGCTTCGAGTTCCGCCCGCAACTCGACGAAGTTGTAGATCTCGCAGTTGATCGCGAGCGCGATCGTCCCGTCCTCGTTCTCGATCGGCTGGTGACCGCCGGAGAGGTCGATGATCGAGAGCCGCCGGAATCCCACCGCCAGCGGACCGCGCGTCCACACTCCCTCGTCGTCGGGGCCGCGCAGCGCGAGCGTGCGCGTCATGGCGCGCACACGCTCGGGGTCCGGACGCCGAGTCAGGTCGTCGAAGGCCACGCCGCACAGACCGCACACGGCGTCAGCTCCGAATCTCTTGCAGGGTGCCGCGCACGAAGCCGTTGCGTCCCGCCGCGCGCCGGAAACCGCGCGCTTCCACGAGCTTTAGCTCGCCGCCGTGACTGCGCGGACCCTCGTCGGGCACCAGCCCTTCCATCTCGCGCATGGCGATGCGCTCGAAGACCAGAATGATCGCCACGAAGTGATAGAACAGGTCGAACTGCGCGCGGTTGAGGAACGTGCTGCCGACCACGAACGCAACCATCGAGGCCTCGAACATCGTGGCGTATTCGAGGATCCAGCTCGCGTAGTAGGCTTGCGCCGCGCGCCGCCGAATGCGCCACAGGCTCCAGAACGAGAGCACGATCAGCGTCATGTACAGACAGAACGCGGGCAGCCCGCACTCCGCCAGAATCTGCAGGTAGGCGTTGTGCGCGACGCGCCGCCCCTCGCTCTGGGCGCCCGAGGCGTACTTCCAGTAGTTCCACTGGAACATCCCGTAGCCGACTCCGAACACCGGATTGGCCTCGGTCATGTTGAGCGCCGTCTTCCAGGCCGCGAGTCGGCCCATGGCCGAACCATCGGTCTGGTAGTCCTGAATCGTCGAGATGCGCTCGACGTACGAGCGGTCGACGAACGCCAGCGTGACCAAGCCGCCGAGGCCGGCGATCATGAGGCCCGCGAGGCGATTGCGGGAGCGCCAGATCAGCGTGGCCCCGAGCGCGCACAGCGAGAGGAACGCGCCGCGCGAGTGCGTGAGGATGATCGTCAGCACCGTCAGTGGGATCATGGCCATGAAGCCGCGCCGCAGAATGCGGTTCTTCTCGGCCAGCGCGATCTGAATCAGCAACGGCAGGCCCATGCACAACGCGAGGCCGAAGTTATTGTTGTCCTCGAGCATGCCGCCGGGCCCTTGCAGCACCTTGATGCGGCCCAAAGAGAGCACGCCCGAGAGCCCGACCTTCACGCCGTAGAATCCGAACGAGAGAGCGATGACCCACATCAACACGCGCAGATGCTCGCGTCGTGTGACGACGGCGGTCGTGAACAGGGCGATGCCGACGATCTTGCAGTACTCGACGTACAGGTCGATGATGATCGGATCCAAGTCGCCCGCGGAGAGGATCGAGAAGCCGACCCAGATCGCGAGCAAGACCATCACGGTCGAGCGCAGGTCCCGTTCGAGCCACTTGGATCCGGGGCGCGCGAGGTGACCCGCGAGCGTCACGCCGGCGATCAAGAACGACCAGCGCTGCTCGCGCGCGAATCCCCAGCACAGATCCTGCGTGCGCATGTAGGCGAGCCACGAGAACGAGAGCACGCCGATCAAGGGCCGCCGGAAACAGACCGGCAGCAACACCAAGATCACCAGCGAAAAGAGGACGTCGCGCACGGGCTAGGTCCGTCTCCCGCGGCGATCCCGCGTCTTGATCGCACCGAGAGTGTGGAGCGCGACGGGCACGTGACCCTCTAGCGCAACGCCTCGCGGAGATCGTCGAGCGCGCTGGCGAGCCCCGAGCCGAGCAACTGCGGGCGGTTGTCGAAGGCCCACGCCACCCACAGGATCGAACCGGCGAAGGCGAGGGTGGCAACGACCGCGATGGCGCGGCGAGTGGCGTCGTCGCGACGCTGGCTGCGCGTGCGGATCTCGTTGACGATGCCGAGCACGGGGACGGCGAGCGCACGCCCCGCGTCGGCGGCCCCGCGGAATCCATTGCGACCGAATTCGCTGGCGAGCGCCCACAAGAGCCCCAGCCCCAGACCGAGGGCGGCGGATCCCGCGATCACGATCGCGCCGGACGGCGAGCTCGGGTCGGTGGGCGCACGCGCGAGCTCGGTCACTTCGAACGGGCTCGACGTGCCTTCCGTGATCTGATCCACGAAGCGCTTCTGCGCCAGAAACGCCGCGCTCGCCTTCTGGTAGTTGTCGTTCGCGACGGTCGCGCGCGCGTCGAGGTCCCGCAGCTCCTTGAAGATTTCCACGCGCTCCGCGTTTTGGATGCGCAACGCCGCGACATCGCGGTCGAGCTGGGCTCGCTGCGCCTCCGCCTGCTTGAGCGACAGCTCGCGCTGCTGGATCTCTCCGAGCAGTTGATCGCGGCGCGGATTGGGGCGCGTGGTCGTGCGCAACTCGGGCGCCGAGGCGCGCGAGCGCAGTTGAGCCGCCTTCTCCTCGAGGATCCGAATCTTGCGCTCGGCCACCTGATAGGGCGTCGCGATTTCCTTGTACGGACGCTGGGTCTCGCGCAGGTCCGCGATCTCCTGCTCGATGCGCGCGAGCTCGTCGTCGAAGCTGACTCCGCCCGAGAGCGCCGCGGCGTCGGCGAGCGTCAGGGGCTCGGCCTCGTACTGCTCGCCGAGCGCGCCGAGCGCGGCCTTGTCGGAGGTGATTTGCGATTCGGCTTCGGCGAGCTTCACGATCGACTGGTTGAGCCGCGTGAAGACCGGATCCTCGTCGCGCTGGCGTCCGCCGCCGGGGGCCTGCTGCGTCGCCGAGATCGCGTAGTCCTTCTGGAACTTGGCGGACTCCTCGTTGCGCTTGTTCAATTCGTTGGCCGCCGCGGCCATGTTGTTGCGCAGCACCTCGAGGTTGAGCCGTGCGTCCTTGCGGTAGCGATCGAGGACCTCTTGCGTGTACGCATCGCGCAGCCGGTTCAGGAACTGCTCGGCGCGCTGCGGATCGTCGATCGTGTACGAGATGCCGATCAGGCTGGAGCCGCCCGGGTTCTTGGCGGCCAGCGGAGTCAGTCCGATGGCATCGATCTGCTTGCGCACGAAGTCGTTCTGCTCGGAGGGGTTGAGCGCGGTGTACTCGGGCCACTCGAGCTTCTCGATCACGCGCCGCACGCGTTCGTACTGCTTGATCTGCCACGGAGTCGCCGTGACGTCGCGCACGATCGCGGTCGTGTCCATGCCGCCTTGTCCGCTGAACGGCAGCGGCACGTCGCGCACTTCGAGCGCCGTGTACGCGGTGTACTTCTTCGGCACCAGACCGCTCGCGAGCACGCCGAGCGAAAGCACCACCGCGGTCGGCGCGAGCACGCGACCAAGGCGCCGGCGCACGGCCGACGCGACTTCCATCAACTGGTTCTGACTCTGGTTGGCGGGCGCCATGGCACGCAGTTCCCTAGAAGAACCCGTTCTGGTTGTTGTTCGTGTTGCGGAAGCCGCGACCGCCGAAGCCGCCGCCGTTGATGATCCACATCGACATGGCGATGTTGCGCAGCACGTTGGTGATCGGGAACATCAAGTCCGCGAGGAAGTAGCCGAACTCCGCGATCATCGTGGGCGGCACGTAGATGATGTCGCGCTCGCGCAGCTGGATGTTGTCGGTCGAGTCGCCGTTGCCATCGAGCATGGCCGAGATGTTGACCGGGATGACCAGCGGATCGCGCGGATCGGCGCGGATCACGCGCGTGCGCGCGAGGTTGGCGGTCTGCGGGTCGGGATTGGCGTCCATCACGGCGTCGAACACCGTCAGGTCGCCGGGGAACTGCTTGCGGCCCTGACCGGCGACCTCGCCGAATACGTAGTACACCTTGCCGGCGGTCTGGATCCGAACTTCCACTTTCAATTGAGCGAAGTACGGCGCGTACTTCTGCGTCAGGAAGGCCTCGAGCTCCGAGCGCGTCTGTCCAGCGACGTGCACCTCGCCGATCTCGTTCAGCACCACCGTGCCGTCGATTTCGATGCGCACGGTCTGGTTGATCTCCGTGTTGAACGCGTCACCGATCTGGATCGTGTCTCCGATCGTGACGTAGTTCTGGTCCTCGGCGTTGCCCGTGTAACGGTTGCCGAAGCCCTTGTCATTGAGGTACTGCAGCACGCGCTTGTCGGGGGCGGTGCTGCTGCACGCGCCCGTCGCGAGCGCGATGGCGACGAGCAGGGCAGTGAGCCAGAAGTGCTTGGCCGTGGTCATGGATCGGGGGGGCTTGGTTGCCCCAAGGGGACAGGGCGCCCCCCTCCATCGGCCCGGGACGGCCCGGAGCTTGCGGAAAGGGGTGCGGCCTAGCCCCCATACTGGCGGGCTAGGTACTCACGGTAGGCACCGCTGCGGACCCTTTGCAACCACGCAGCGTGGGATCGGTACCACTCGATCGTCAGCGGCAGCGCGTCCTCGAAGCGGTAGCGCGGCTTCCAGCCCAGTTCGCGCTCGATCTTCGAGGCGTCGATCGCGTAGCGGCGGTCGTGCCCGGGGCGGTCCTTGACGTAGCGGATCAGGTCCCAGGGCTTTCCCAGTTCCGAGAGCACCCGCCGCACGATGGCGATGTTCTCGTACTCGTTGTGCCCGCCGATGTTGTACGTCTCGCCCACGCGGCCGCGCTCGAGCACGGCGAGGATCGCCTCGCAGTGATCGACGACGTACAGCCAGTCGCGAACATTTTTCCCGTCGCCGTACACCGGCAGCGGCTCCCCGTCGCTGGCCTTGGCGATCATCAGCGGGATGAGCTTCTCGGGAAACTGGTACGGGCCGTAGTTGTTCGAGCAGCGCGTCACGAGCGCGGGAAAGCCGTGGGTGTGAACGGCCGCGCGCACGAGCAGGTCGCTCGCGGCCTTGCTCGCCGAGTATGGCGAGTTGGGTGCGAGCGGGGTCTCCTCGGTGAAGTAGCCCGCGTCGCCGAGCGAACCATAGACCTCGTCCGTCGAGACGTGGACGAAGCGCTCGACCCCGTGCGCGCGCGACGCGTCGAGCAGCACCTGCGTTCCGAGCACGTTGGTTCGCACGAACGGCAGGCCGGACTCGATCGAGCGGTCGACGTGGCTCTCGGCCGCGAAGTGCACCACCGACACGCTCGTGCCTGACTCGCCCGCCGCGTGGAAGGCGCGCTCGACATCCTCGCGTTGCGCGATGTCCCCGCGCACGAACGTGTAGTTCTTCCAGCCTTCGAGCGCGATCAGGTTCTCGAGGTTGCCCGCGTAGGTGAGCGCGTCGAGGTTGACGACCGTCCAGTCCGGCCGCGAGGCCGCCAAGAGCTGCAGGAAGTTGGAGCCGATGAAGCCGGCGCCGCCGGTGACGATCAGGGTCTTCATGCCAAGGGTTCCGCGCGCAGGTACGAAGCCAGCGCCTCGCGCCAGGGCGCGAGCGGCCGACCGCGCAGCGCGGCGAGGCGCGCGCTGTCGAGGACACTGTACGCCGGACGGCGGGCAGGGCGCGGGAATTCCTGCGTCCGGCAAGGCTCCACGCTCACGTGAGCGAGGCCGGTCGCGCACACAATGGCGACGGCGAACTCGTGCCAGCTGCACGAGCCCTCGCACGCCGCGTGGAAGACGCCGCTTGCGCGCAGCGCGAGCACGTCCCACAGGGCGGGCGCGAGTTCCAGCGTGGTGGTCGGCGAGCCGTACTGATCGTTCACGACTCGCAGGCGCCCCTGCTCGCGCGCGAGCGCGTGGATCGTGCGCGGGAAGTGCTTGCCGCGCGGCCCGTAGAGCCACTGCGTGCGCACGATCGCGGTGCGCCCCGGGTTCTCCTCGAGCGCGGCTCGCTCGCCGTCGAGCTTCGTGGCCCCGTAGACCGACAGCGGCGCGGGCGCGTCGCGCTCGGTGTACGGCACGCTCGCCGCGCCGTCGAACACGAAATCCGTGCTGACGGCGACGAGCCACGCCCCGTGGCGCGCGCAGCCGCGGGCGAGCGCGCGTGTCGCGTCCACGTTGACGCGGCGCGCGAGCGCGCTCTCGCTCTCCGCCTTGTCGACGGCCGTGTAGGCCGCGCAGTGCAGCACGCCCACGAACGGTCCATGCTCGACGAACACGCGCTCGAGCGCGGCTTCGTCGCACAGGTCGAGCCCCGCGAGCCTCACGAGCGCGCCGGCGGCGAGGTCGGTCCCGACGGCCTCGTAGCCGTGCGGTGCGCGCAGGCACAGCTCGCTGCCGAGCATTCCGGCCGCGCCCGTGACGAGGACGCGCGCTGCGCCGCGGCCGCTCACTTCGACGCGCGCCCCGGCGAGAGCCGCGGATCGTCCATCAGGTTGGCGCCGCCCTCGGCGACGAGGCAGCTCGCGCGGTGCAGCGACTCGAAGGTGCCCGCATCGGTCCACCAGCCCTGCAGCGTCTCGAACGTCATCGAGCCGTCGCGGATGTACCAGTTGTTCACGTCGGTGATTTCGAGCTCGCCGCGCTCCGAGGGCTTCAGCGTCTTGATGATCTCGAACACGCGCGCGTCGTAGAGGTACACGCCGATCACGGCCTTGTTCGACTTCGGCGCCTTGGGCTTCTCGACGATGCGCACGACGCGCTCGCCCTCGAGCTCCGCCACGCCGAAACGCTCGGGATCGTGCACTTCCTTGAGCAGGATCTTGGCGCCCTTGGACTGCGCCTCGAAGTCGCGCACGGCCTTGGCGATGTTGTACTGGATGATGTTGTCGCCGAGCACGACGCACACCTTTTCCCCCGCGGCCCAGTGCGACGCGAGGCCGAGCGCTTCGGCGATGCCGCCCTCGCCCTCTTGGTAGGTGTAGTTGAGGTGCTTGAGCCCGAACTCCGAGCCGTTTCCGAGCAGCGAGAGGAAGTCGCCCGACTTGCGCCCGCCGGTGACGATCATGATGTCGCGCACCCCGGCGTTCACCAGCGCCTGAATCGGGTAGTAGATCATCGGCCGGTCGTACACCGGCAGCAGGTGCTTGTTGGTGATCTTGGTCAGCGGGAAGAGCCGCGATCCCAGACCGCCTGCGAGGATGACGCCTTTCATGGGGAGCTCTCCGTGTGCTGGAGCTTGGACGTTGGCGAGGTGGATCAGCGCGCGGCGGGGGCGAGTTGGCGGCGGTACCACGCCACGTAGCGTGCGAGGCCGACGGCGACGGGCGTGCGCGGCTCGTAGCCGAGTCTCGCGCGCGCCTTGGACACGTCGGCGCACGTGAGCGGCACGTCGCCGGGCTGGTTGGGCTGGCGGTCGAGGATCGCGGGCTTGCCGAGCGCGCGCGCGAGGCCGTCGACGAGCTCGGTCAGCGTGGTCGTCGCGCTCTCGCCGAGGTTGTAGATCTCGTAGCCCTCACAGCGATCGAGGGCGGCCACGACGCCGTCGACGATGTCGTCGACGTAGGTGTAGTCGCGGCGCGTCGAACCATCGCCGAAGAACGGGATCGCCTCGCCATCGAGAATCGAGCGCGTGAACTTCGCGATCGCCATCTCGGGGCGCTGGCGCGGGCCATACACCGTGAAGAAGCGCAGGCAGGACACCGGCACGCCGAACAGATGGTGGTAGGTGTAGCACATGAGCTCGCCCGCGCGCTTGGTCGCGGCGTAGGGCGAGACGGGGTGCGGAATGTCGTCGGCTTCGCTGAACGGCACCTTGTCGCGCGCACCGTACACCGACGAGCTGCTGGCGAACACGAAGCGCAGCCCGGCTCGCGCGCGCGCTTCTTCGAGCAACGTCATCGTGCCGCGCATGTTGACGTCCTCGTAGTGCAGCGGGTCGAGCAACGAAGGTCTCACTCCCGCCATCGCGGCGAGGTGCACCACGGCGTCGAAGCGCCCCTCGGCGAACAGCTTGCGCACCAGTTCGCGGTCGCGGATGTCGCCCGTGACGATGCGCGCTCCCGCGAGCGCGGAGGCGTTCGCACGCTTGATCGCCGGGTCGTACGCGTCGTTGAAGTTGTCGAGCACGACGACCTCGTCGCCGCGCGCGAGCAGCCGCTCGCTGGTGTGGGAACCGATGAACCCGGCGCCGCCGGTGACGAGGATGCGTGCCACTTCGTTCCCCTACTCCACCGTCACGCTCTTGGCGAGGTTGCGAGGCTTGTCGATGTCGTTGCCGCGTGCGAGCGCGTGGTGGTACGCGAACAGCTGCAGCGGAATCACGTTCAGCACGGCCGACAGCGGCTCGATGGCCGAGGGCACCTCGATCCACTCGTCGGCGAGCTCGTGACTCGCCGCGTCGGAACCGATCGAGATCACGTGGCCGCCGCGCGCCTTCACCTCGTGCAGGTTGCTGCGCACCTTGTCGGCGACGGCGCCCGGCGCGTTCACCACCACGATCGGCATGCCCTTGGAGATCAGCGCGATCGGCCCGTGCTTCATCTCGCCGGCCGCGTAGCCCTCGGCGTGCACGTAGCTGATCTCCTTGAGCTTGAGCGCGCCTTCGAGAGCAATCGGGAAGTTGACCCCGCGCCCGAGGAAGAAGAAGCCCTGAGCGTCGACGTGGGCGCGCGCGATCGCGCCGACCTTCTCGATCGTCTGTGGCGAGAGCAGCGCTTCCATGCGCGGGCGCAACCGGCGCAGCTCGTCGAGCAGCGCGCGCCCGCGAGTTGCGTCGAGCGTGCCGCGAGCGCGTCCGAGCCGCACGGCGAGCAGGAACGCGGCCACGACTTGCGCCACGAAGGCCTTGGTGCTCGCGACGCCGATCTCCGGACCCGCGTGAGTGAGGATCGTCGCGTCGCTCTCGCGCACGACGGTCGATCCCATCACGTTGCAGATCGAGGCCGTCGCCGCGCCGAGCTCGCGCGCGAGGCGCAGCGCCGCGAGCGTGTCCGCGGTCTCGCCCGATTGGGAGACCGCGAGCGAGAGCGTGGAGGTCGCGAGCACGGGTTCGCGGTAGCGGAATTCGCTGGCGTAGTCGAGATCGACCGGCAGGCGCGCGAGCTGCTCGATCAAGTATTTCGCGACCATGCCGGCGTGCAGCGCCGTGCCGCAGGCGATCACCTGTAGGCGCTCGAACGTGCGCAGCCGCGCATCGCTCCAGTCGCCGTGCTCGAACGAGACGTCGCCCGAGGCCGACAGGATGCGATCGAAGGCCGTGCGCGCGAGCACGTCGGGCTGCTCGTGGATCTCCTTGAGCATGAAGTGCGGATAGCCCGCCTTGCTCGCCTGTTCGGCGTCCCACTCGACGCGTCGCGCGCGGCGCGCGAGCGGCTTGCCCGCCAGATCGGTGACCACCAGCTTGCCCGGCGTGAGCTGTGCGACGTCCCCGTCCTCGAGGTACACCACCTCGCGCGTGTGCGGCAGCAGCGCGAGCACGTCCGAGCCGAGGTAGGCCCCGTCGGCCGTGGTCGCGACGACCAGCGGCGGACCCTGGCGCGCGCACACGAGCGCGCCGCCGTTGGTCGGCGACATGGCCGCGATGGCGTAGTAGCCGCGCACGCGCGCGAGTGCCGCGCGCACGGCGTCGACGAGCGTCGCGCCGCGCGCGAGCTCGCGACCGACGAGGTGCGAGAGCACCTCGGTGTCCGTCTCGCTCGTGAACACGCGTCCCTCGGCCTGCAGTTCGCGCCGCAGCTCGAGGAAGTTCTCGATGATGCCGTTGTGCACCAGCGCGAGCCGTCCGCTGCCGTCGGAGTGCGGGTGAGCGTTCTCGTCGGACGGGGCGCCGTGCGTGGCCCAGCGCGTGTGGCCCACGCCCATGCGCGCTCCGTCGAGCGCGCCGTCCCCGAGCAGCTTCTCCAGCTCGGTCAGGCGGCCGACCTTGCGGCGAATCTCGACCTTCTCGCCCTCGACGACGGCGACGCCGCAGCTGTCGTAGCCGCGGTACTCGAGGACCCGCAGGCCCGCGAGCATGCCGTCGAGCACGGCGCCGTTGCGCGAGAAGGCTCCGACGATGCCGCACATGGCGGTCTCAGCCCTGCTTGCCCACCAGCGGTCCGACCAGCGGTCCGACCAGCGGCGCGTCGATCCGCGAGCGGAAGTAGTCGAGCGTCTTCGCCAGCCCCGCGTCGAGGTCGTAGCGCGGCTCCCAGCCGAGGATGCGGCGGGCCTTGGAGATGTCCGGTTGGCGCACCTTGGGATCGTCGACCGGCAGCGGCTTGTTGACGATCTTCGACTTGGAGCCCGTGAGCTTGATCACGCGCTCGGCGAACTGCTGGATGGTCATCTCGCCGGGGTTGCCGATGTTGGTCGGGTAGACCTCGTCGGAGTGCAGCAGGCGGTAGATGCCGTCGACCAAGTCCTCGACGTAGCAGAACGAGCGCGTCTGCGAGCCGTCGCCGAACACCGTCACGTCCTCGCCCTTGAGCGCCTGACTCATGAACGCCGGCAGCGCGCGTCCGTCGTTCAGGCGCATGCGCGGTCCGTAGGTGTTGAAGATGCGCACGATGCGCGTCTGCACCTTGTGGTAGCGGTGGTAGGCCATGGTCATGGCCTCGGCGAAGCGCTTGGCCTCGTCGTACACGCCGCGCGGGCCGACGGGGTTGACGTTGCCCCAGTAGTCTTCCTTCTGCGGGTGGACGAGCGGATCGCCGTAGCACTCCGAGGTCGACGCCAGCAGGAAGCGCGCGTTCTTCTCGCGCGCGAGGCCGAGCGCCTTGTGCGTGCCCATGGCGCCGACCTTGAGCGTCTGGATCGGCAGCTCGAGGTAGTCGATCGGGCTGGCCGGCGAGGCGAAGTGCATGACCGCGTCGACGCGCCCGGGCACGTGGATGAACTCGGTCACGTCCTGGTGATAGAAGTGGAAATCGCTGCGACCTGTGACGTGCTCGATGTTGCGCAGGTCGCCGGTGATCAGGTTGTCCATGCAGATCACTTCCCAGCCCTCGGCCAGGAAGCGATCGGAGAGGTGGCTGCCGAGGAAACCGGCTCCGCCGGTGATGACGACGCGCTTTTTCTTGTGGCTCATCGAGTTCACGTTCTAGGGGGTTTGGCCACGCGGATCGCGCGGCGTCGGCGTCGGAGGCGTTCCCGACGGCGTGGAGAAGGTGGCGCGCTCGAGGGCCGGGAGCCGCACGCGCACGCCGAAGGTGTGGATCTCGGCCGGGCGGTCGCTCGCGGCGGAGACGATCACGCGCTGCTCTTCCTCGCGACACTCCGGTTCGCCCGCGAGGCGCAGCAGGAAGCCCTGACCTTGGAAGCGCGAGAGCTCGGACGAGCTGCCGGTGGGAGCGCCGCCCGAGGAGAGCAGCGGCAGCACGACGATCTGACCGGCGGCGAGTTCGATGCGCTCGTCGCGGAACGCGATCTGCAGCGGTGCCTTGCTCTGGTTACGGACCGAGAGCGTCTCGTCGGGCCCGTGGTCGAGCATGTAGGGGCCGGAGTTGCCGGTCAGCAGCGCGCCGCCGATCAGGCGCACCTGCATGCCCTCGCGCAGTTCGATGCGCGCGCGGTCGAGTTCCTGAAACTCGAACACGGGCTCGCCGCGCGACGGCGAGCCGACCCAGCCGACCGTTTCGCCGGACAGCACCACGTTGGCGCCATCGGGCCAGATCACCTCGGCGCGACCACCGGGCGAGACGATCACGCCGCCCCCGGCCGTCAGGCGCGCGCGCTTGTCGAAGAACGACAGCGGGTAGCCGCGCAGCGCTCCCGCCGGGCGCACTTGCACCGGATCGGCGTGCCGCTGCACGGACACCTCTTCGGGTCCGGCGGGGTGACGCAGGGCATCGCCGGGCGGCAGTGGATCCTGCGTCGACCGCAACGGGCCGGGCCAGCGCTGGGTGTCGCGCGCCACGCAGCCCGCGCCGATCGAAGCGAGCGAGAGCGCCCCGAGGATCGCCCCGAGGATCGCCGCGAGGTTCGCCGCGAGCTTCGCCGCGAGGTTCGCCGCGAGGTGTCTCATGGTTGCTTGTGCTTGGCCGAGGGATGCGCGCTCAGGAAGCGCTCGACGAAACCCGTGTCGTGGCGGCTGGTGCGGAACTCGGCGTGGTCGAGCACCTTGGAGAGCAGCGGGATCGTGGTCTTGGGACCGACGATCACGTACTCATCGAGCGCCCGCAGCATCGTGGCGATGGCGGCGTCGCGGTTCGAGCGGTGCGCGAGGAGCTTTCCGATCATCGAGTCGTAGTTCGGCGGGATGCGGTAGCCACTGTAGGCGTGGCTGTCGACTCGGATGCCAGGTCCCCCCGGCGGGGCGTACATCTGGATCAAGCCGGGCGAGGGCTGGAAGTCCTTTTCAGGGTCCTCGGCATTGATGCGCACTTCGATGCAGTGCCCCTGAATCCGAATGTCCTCCTGCCGGTAGGACAGCTTCTCCCCCGCCGCCACGAGGATCTGCTCGCGCACGAGGTCCACGCCGGTGACCATCTCGGTCACGGTGTGTTCGACTTGGATGCGGGCATTGACCTCGATGAAGTAGAAGTTGCCCTTGCGGTCGAGCAGGAACTCGCACGTGCCCGCGTTGTGGTACTTGGCGTGCTTGGCGAGGCGCACGGCCGCCTCCCCCATGCGCTTGCGCAGCTCCGGCGTCAGCGACGGCGAAGGCGCCTCTTCGATCAGCTTCTGGTGACGGCGCTGGACCGAGCAGTCGCGCTCGAACAGGTGGATCACGTTGCCGTGCTTGTCGCCGAGCAACTGCACCTCGATGTGGCGCGGATTCTCGACGAACTTCTCGAGGTACACGGTCGGGTCGCCGAAGGCCGCCTCGGCCTCCGCGCGCGCGGCGTGGAAGCCGGAGACGAGGCTCGGATCGTTGCGCGCGATGCGCATGCCGCGCCCGCCGCCGCCCGAGGAGGCCTTGATCATCACCGGATAGCCGAGCCGCTGCGCGACCTCGAGCGCGGTCCGCTCGTCTTGCACCGGCCCGTCCGAGCCCGGCACCACCGGGACGTCCGCCTCGACCGCCATGGCGCGCGCGCGCGCCTTGTTGCCGACCGCGGCCACCGACTCCGGATCGGGTCCGATGAAGGTGATGTTGCAGGAGTTGCAGACCTCGGCGAAGTGCTCGTTCTCCGAGAGGAACCCGTAGCCGGGGTGGATCGCGTCCACGTCGGCGACTTCCGCGGCGCTGATGATCGCCGGGATGTTGAGGTAGCTCTTGGCGCTCTGCGCCGGACCGATGCAGATCGTCTCGTCGGCTTGGCGCAGGTAGAGCGCGTCGGCGTCGGCCTCCGAGTACACGGCGACCGTCTCGATGCCCAGCTCGCGGCAGGTGCGGATCACGCGCTGCGCGATCTCGCCGCGGTTGGCGATCAGAATGCGTCCGAACATGGGGTGGGCGCTCCGAGCGCGATCAGGGCTTGATCAGGAACAGGGGCTGCCCGAACTCGACCGCGGCGCCGTTTTCGACGAGCACCTCGACGATCGTCCCCGAGCACTCCGCCTTGATCTCGTTCATCACCTTCATGGCCTCGATGATGCACAGGGTCGAGTCGGGCTTGACCGACTTGCCCACGCTCGCGAAGGGCTCCGCGTCGGGCGACGACGAGCGGTAGAAGGTGCCCACCATCGGGCTCTTGAACTCCTTGGTCCCCGGCGGCGGCCCCGCGGGCGCGGCAGCGGGGAGCGGCGCGGCGGTCGGAGCGGGCGCGGCGGCGGGGAGCGGCGCGGCCGCCATGGCGCCACCTTGCAGGACGTGCACCACCGGAGCCGCGGCGGCCGCAGCGCTCGAGCCGCGGCGCAGGTGGACGCGCAGGCCGACCTTCTGGTTGTCGATGTCGAGCTCGGTCGCCTCCGAGTCCTTCATCAGCCGCAGCAGGGCCTCGACGAGGGCGAGGTCCACGTCTGCACGGGGCGCCGGAGTCGACGGAGCAGGGCTCGAGGCCTTCTTGATTGCCTTCTTCTTGGCCATAGGGGCGGGGCTGCGGGTTCGGGCGGGCGGGCGACTTGGGAAGGCCACCATCCTAGCGACTCCGCGGCCGCGGTTCGCCCCCTCGGGCGCGGGGCCCCTGGCCCCGAAGGCCCCTCCCCTAGCTGCCCTGCCCTAGATGCCTGTCGAGGTGCCTGTCGAGGTGCCTGTCGAGGTGCCTGTCGAGGCCGCCCGGCGCCACGATCCGCTCTTGCCGCCGTCCTTTTCGAGCAGCTCGACCTGCTCGATCGAGATGCCGTGCCCGAGCGCCTTGGTCATGTCGTAGACCGTGAGCGCGGCGGCGCTCGCCCCCACCATGGCCTCCATCTCGACGCCGGTGCGGCCCGTGCAGCGCGCTTCGCAGCGGATCTCGAGCACGTCCCCGTCGCGCTCCTCGAACTCGATCCGCACGGAGTCGAGCGCGAGCGTGTGGCACATCGGGATCCACTCCGCCGTGCGTTTCGCGGCGAGGATGCCCGCCACGCGCGCCACTTCCGTCACCGCGCCCTTGGGACCCGCGCCGGCGAGCACGCCGCCGAGCGTGCCAGCGCCCAGCCGCACGCGAGCGCGGGCCAATGCGCGGCGCACGCTCGAGGGCTTCGCGCCGACGTCGACCATGCGCGACTCGCTCCCCGCCGCTCCCTGCGCGACGTGGGTCAGGGGATTCGACGGGTTCTCGCTCTGCGACATCGCACGTGGTCCGGCTCGGTATGTTTTTCGTTCCCGGGCGCGGAGCGCACCCGGTCGAGCCTAGAGTAGCGCACGACCGGAGCCCGCGCGGCTTGGGATCGAGGCCTCCCACGGTCGATCTTGCTTCGCTCAGGGTCCACTGTCCGGTGCCCAGAGGAGACACGATGCGCCTTGTGCTGACCGCGGTTCTTCCGCTTCTATCGCTCGCCCCGAGCTACCTTCACGCCTCGCCCGCCGCGCTCTCGGGAAGGAGTGCGCCCGCGCAGGGCGCCGACTTCGAGGGGCTCTTGCGCCAGGAACTCGAGCGCGCCGAACGGCAGGACTCGATCGACGCGGTTTGGCGTTGCGCGTCGCGCGTGCGCGACGCCGCGCGCGAGCTCGAGGTCGGGGACGTCGACGTGGTGCTCGAGCGCACCCTCGGAGATGGTGAGCGTGGGCCGCGCGCCACGTTGGCCCTCGTCGCGGCGCGCCTCGAGGGCGCCGACGCCGCTGCCGCCAAGGTCAAGCTCGCCGACGCGTTGAACGGCCTGCTCGGCTCCAAGGACGAGGCGATCCTGCGCGCGGCCTGCGGTCTGGCGGCCAACACGACCTTCCGCACGCTCGAGCCCGAGGCGCGCCGCGGGCTGCTCGACCGCCTGCACGCGCTGGCGGCGGACGCCGCGCGCACGAGCGCCCTGCGGCTGGACGCCGCCTTCGCGCAGGGTCGCATCGGGATGGGCGACGACGTGCGCAAGGCGCGCGGACTGATGAGCGAGTTCCTCGAGTCGGGCGCCGCGGAGCTGCGCGCGCTCGGCGCGCTCGCGCTCGCGCGCAGCGGCGCGGAGGTCACCGGCAAGCTGCAGGAGGAACTCGAACGCCTCGCGGTGGCTCCCGACGAGCGCGGCCTGCTCGCGCAGGCCTACCTCGAGCGCGAGCGCACGCGCGAGGTCGGCGAGCGCAAGCTCAAGAACCTCGCCGAATTGCAGCGCTTGGAGGCCGGCGAGAAGGACCCCGCGGCTCCGAGCAACGAGGAGTTCGATCGGCTGAAGAACCTGATGGCGATGATCCGCCGCGCGCATCCCGACGGCAACGACGTCACGCGCGACGAGCTGCTCGAGGCCGCGATGCAAGGCATGTTGCAGAGCCTCGACGAGCACAGCTCCTACCTCGCTCCCAAGGTCTACGAGCGCTTCGAGCAGGATCTCGCCGCGGGCTACGGCGGCATCGGCGCCTACGTCGGCGAAGACCGTCTGGACGGCCTGTTCACGATCACGCGCCCGATCTACTCCGGTCCGGCCTACAAGGCGGGGCTCATGAGCGAGGACAAGATCGTGCGCATCGACGACTGGCCGACGCTCGGCAAGCCCACCGACGAGATCATCAAGCGCCTGAAGGGGCGGCCGGGCACGAAGGTGCGCCTGTACGTGTGGCGGCGCGGCATGGACTCGACGCTGGTCGATCGTCCGAGCGAGGAGATGGTGGTCGAGGTCGAGCGCGGCTCGATCACGATCCCCGCCGAGCAGCACCAGATGTTGCCCGGCAAGCTCGGGATGATCGTGCTGCAGGAATTCTCGCAGGTGGCGAGCCGCGAGCTGCGTGGACCGCTCGAGGAGCTGCTCGCCGCCGGCATGGAGGGCCTCGTGCTCGACCTGCGCAACAACTCCGGCGGGTTGCTCGAGGAGGCGGTCAACGTCTCGGGCCTGTTCTTGCCCAAGGGCACGCTGGTCGTGTCCACCAAGAGTCCGCTGCGCGAGACGGAGAAGCTCGCGACACGCTCCGAGCCCGTGATTCCGCCCGACATGCCGATCGTGGTGCTCGTCAACCGCTTCACCGCCTCGGCGGCCGAGATCGTCTCCGGTGCGCTGCAGGACCACCGCCGCGCGATCGTGATCGGCGAGCGCAGCTTCGGCAAGGGCTCGGTGCAGTCGCTGATGCAGCTCCCGCCCTACCGCGACGACCAGTACAGCGACGAAAACCGCAACGGCCGCTGGGACAACTGGGAGAAGATCACCCGCGACTGGGACGCCGACGGCGAGTTCGACTTCGCGCCGCGCGTCAAGCTCACGATCGCCCGCTACTACCTGCCGACCGACCGCTCGATCCACCGCGAGGTCGACAAGGACGGCAACCTGCTCAACTCCGGCGGCGTGTCTCCGGATCTGGCCGTCGCCGCGAGCCGACTCGAGGCCTGGCGCGTCGAGGCCATGCTCAAGCTGCGCGACCTGCACAAGCCGCGCGAGTACGTCGACCGCAACTGGGCCGAGCACAAGGACCTGTTCTCGCGTCTCGCCGACAACGATCGCAAGGACGTGACGCTTTATCCGGGCTTCGCCGAGCTCTACGGGGGCCTCAAGACGCCGCTCTCGCCCGATGACGTGCGCCAACTGTTGCGCGCCGAGATCCGCCGCCGCGTGCAAGACGCGCGCGGTCAGGAGTTTCCGCAGGGCGACTTCGTCGAGGACCTGCAATTGCAGGCCGCCATCCGCAATCTGTTCGACTCGCTCGGCCGCTCCGTCGCGGACATCGACGAGTACCGCGCGACGATCCAGCCGGACAATTCGCCGCGGCTCGCCGTGGCACGGGACGACAAGGCCCGCCTGCGCGATGCGCTCGACGCCCTCAACTCGGCGCTCAAGGCCGATCGGCGCCTGTCCGAGTCGACGCTGCGCGAGCTCGTCGAGGTGATCGCCGATTCGCTCGAGAACTAGCGCCAGCTCGGGTTCGAGCGACGGGAGGGGTTCGAGCGACGGCAGGGGCTCGAGCGACGGTAGGGGCGCGGGGCCGATCAGGCCTTGTGCCCCTCGGCCCATTCCTTGAGCGAGGGGAGCAGCAGCTGCTTGGCGAGGATGACCGAACCGGCGGTGAGCGGCAGCGCGAGCAGCAGCCCGAACAGCCCGAGCGCAGCTCCAAAGACCGTCAAGCTCGCGAGCACCACCACCGTAGGCAGCCCGAGCCGGTCGCCGAGCACGCGCGGAATCAGAACGTAGGTCTCGACCACCTCGCCGAGCGCGAGCACGACGCCGACCCGCCAAGTGGCCTCGAGCGGCCCGTGCGCGAGCAGCGCCAGCAGGAACGCGATCAGGTAGCTGACGCCCGGTCCGATCACTGGAATCAGGGCGAGCACGCCTCCGAGCATTCCGGCGAGCAACGCGTAGGGAACGCCGAGCACGCCCATGACGACGGTGAGGACCAGGCCCTTGAGGAGGCACACGAGCAGGCGTCCGCGGAAGAACGCGCCGAGCATCTCGGCCATCTCCGCGCCGATGCGGCTCCACTGCTCGCGCTGGTTGGCCGGAATGTAAGCGCGCACGAAGCTCGACACGCGCTCGAGCTCGAACAGGAGGAACCACGTGTAGAGCGGCACGAGGAACAGCAGCGTCAGCACCGTCATCAGGGAGCCGAAGGCCGAGCTCAGAGTCCCCCACACTCCGCCCGCGGCCTGCGCCCCATCCGCGCTGAAGGCCCAGCGGCGCGCGCGTTGGAAGACCTCGTCGAGCAGCGAGCCCTGCTCGAAGCCGCGCGGGATCGAGGCCTGCGGCTGGTGCGGCGGCGCGCTCTGCGGCGCCTCGGCCGCCGGGGCCCGAGGTTCGCCTCCGGCCTCGGTCGGCAGACCTTGCAACGCCTGCAGATCGAGGCCGAACTCGATGGCGCGGGCTTCGGTCGAGGCGATGATCTCTCCGAGCTCGCGCTGGAGCTTGTCGATCGAACCGCCCTCCTGTGCCACGTCGCGCCACAGGGCGCGCGCCTGCAGCCCGACTGCGGTCGCGAGCAGCACGGCGACGAGGCCGAAGCTGCCGAAGATGACGTTGACGGCGCGTTTGCGGCCCCAGCCGCGCTTCTCCAGCCGCACCACCATCGGATTGAGGATGTACGCGAACAGCAGGCCGAGCAGCAGCGGGTTGAGCGCCGCGCGCACGGTCCACGCGAACCACAGCAGCGCGACGAAGGCCGCGGCGAGCGCGAGATTGCGCCGCGAAGTGCTCCAGCCCGCGATCAACTCGCGCCGTCCTTCGAACCGGACGCGGCGAGGGCCGCGGCGAGGCGTGGCCCATAGCCGGTCACGAACGCCGCGTCGAAGTCGAAGCCCTCGCGAAAGTCCTCGAGCTTGTCCTCGTCCTGCCGCTTGAGCAGGTTGTGGTCGATCAACAGGAACACGATCTTCCCCCAGTCGAGCGTCTCGCGCACGCCCCACTGCCGCCACACGTGGGCCGCGAGCGGTCCAAAACGCGACAGCGCGTTCTCGCGCATGCCAGCCAGCACTTCCTGACCGGTGACGTGGCGCGAGGCCCCGCTGCGCCCTTCCTTGCCCGCCATGCGCACCGCGACGTCGAGGGACTCGAACAGGAACACGAACGCATCGGGCGAGTAGCGCCCGTCCTGCAAGGCGATCTTGCGCAGTTGGTCCCGCAGTTCCTGCATGGCGGTCGGCCATGCTAGCCCACGCCGAGCGCAAGCTCTAGCCGCGGACGTCGCGCGCTCACGGCGCGGCGAGACTCGCGCTAGCGCGCACATGCGGCCGCGCTCGGCGCGAGCGCGAGGAACGCCGAATCGAGCAGCAGCGGCGGATCGATGTTGCTCTCGACGTCGCGGCGCAGGGCGAGCAGGCCGTCGATGGCCGCGCGCAGCGTGGCTCCCGAGCGCGCGACGGGCAGCTCGAGGGCCGCGAGGTCACCGTGAGAGAGCTCCGCGAGCGGCGTGCCCTCGCGCGCGAGCAGCACGTCGCGCAGGCACCCCAGCGCCAGATCGAGGGTCGTGCGCGCGCGGGCGCGCTCGATCGCCTTGGCGGTCTTGCCTTCGAACGTCCCATCGAGCTCCCACACCGCCGCGGCACTGACCAGCGGCGGCACTGCGCCGCGCAGGGCTTGGACGAGCAGCTCGCGCAACTCCCACTCGCGCTGCGCCAGCGCGCGCAGCGCCTCGCCGGGCGAACCGCGACTCCAGCGCGCCAACGCCCGCGCGCGCTCGCGAGCCACGCCGCGGCGCTCCAGTGTGTCGCTCACGGTCTCGACGGGGAGCCGCTCGAAGTGGACCTGCACGCAGCGACTCGCGATCGTCGGCAGGAGGTCGTTCTTGCGGGAACACTCGAGGATCCACAGCACGTTGGGCGCGGGTTCCTCGAGCATCTTCAGGATCGAGTTCTGCGCGGCGACGTTCGCGCGCTCCATCTCGCGCACGAGCACCACGCGCCAGCCGCCCTCGGCGGCGCGCAGCGCGAGGAACTCGTCGACCGTGCGACCGTCCCAGTCGCTGTCGCGCTCGCGCCGCACGAAGCGACCGATCTTGAGCTCCTCGGGGCGCTCGTCCGCCGGTGTCTCCAGCAGATCGACGGCGAAAACGTCGAGGTGCGAGCCGCTCGTCACGCGCTTGCAGGGCGCACAGGCAAGGCAGGGCGCGCCGTCCTTGCTCGGCACTCCGCGTTCGCAGTACAGCCCGAGCGTGAACCAGCGGGCCGCCCGGTACTTTCCGATGCCCGCGGGGCCACTGAAGAGCAGCGCGTGCGGCAAGCGCGCGGCGCGCGCGGCCTGCCACAGGCCGCGCACGGTCGCGGCGTGCCCGAGCGGCTCGCCCCAGTCCGCGCGCTGCAGTTCCGACTCAGCCGCCAAGTCCCACCGCCACGCGCACCGCGCGCGCCACTTCGTCGGCGGGCGCGGAGCCATCGATCACGATCGTGTCGGGCTGAAGCTCGGCGAAGCGCCGATAGCCTGCGGCCACCCGTCGCTGAAACTCGAGTCCCTTGGCTTCGATGCGATCCTCCAAACCCGCGCGTCGGCGCGCCGCCTCGCGGGGATCGATGTCGAGCAGGATCAGCGTGTCCGGTCGAGGATCGTCGGCCCAGCGCAGGAGCACGGAGAGCACGTGGTCTTCCGCGAGGCCGCCCGCGACCGCCTGGTAGGCGAAGGTCGACGCGTGGAAGCGCTCGCACACCACGTCGCGACCCGCGGCGAGCGCGGGACGCACGAGCTCGCGCAGCGTCTGGCGCCGTGCCGCGGTGAACAGCAGCAATTCGACGCCCGCATCGAGATCGTGCTCGCGCGAGAGCAGCAACTCGCGAATGCGCTCCCCCACCGCGGTGCTGCCCGGTTCCCGCAGGTGCAGCGCGGGCACTCCGCGCGAGCGCGTCAACGCCTCGGCGAGCAAGCGCGCCTGCGTGCTCTTGCCGCAGCCGTCGATGCCGTCGAGGACGAGGAAGCGCGCGCCGCAGGGAGTCGCCATGCGCGAATGCTAGCAGAGCCGCGCGCGCGTTCCTCCGCGGCGCGCGCGCAAGCCTAGTTGCCCTGCTCGAGCCGTTGGAGCGCGCGCTCGGCGCTCTCGCAGCCGCCGTCGAGGGCCAAGGCCTCGCGCACGAGCTCGCGCGCGCGCTCGAGCTCGCCGAGTTCCGCCCGTGCGAGCGCCTCGTGCCCCATCGACTCGGCGCGCGCCGAAGCGTCGAGCGGCTCGCCGTCGTCGGGATCGAGCTCGCTGGGCACGGCGCGCTGCACGGCGAATTCGCGCGCGGCGTCCGCATGGCGCGCGAGCGCCGCGAGCGAAAGGCCCCACACTCGGTGCAGCTCGCGCCGGAACGGATCGATCTCGTTGGCTTCGGCGAACAGGAGGACGGCGCGCGCATGTTGGCCGCGCCGCGCGTGGTACAGGCCGACCTCCATGCGCGTCGCGAAGTCGTCCGAATCCCAGCGGATCCAGCGCTCGAGCGCTCCGATGCGCTCGTCCTCGCGCTCGTGGCGCTCGTACAGCCGCGCGAGGCGCAGCTCGGCGCACCGGCCGCGCTCGTCGAACCCGGGGAACGCGCGCTCGGCGGCGAGCAGCTGTCGCTCGACCTCGCCCTCGTCGCGCGCTTGCTGCGCGAACTCCGAGAGTCGCAGGCGCACGAGGAAATCCTCGCCACCCTGCGCGAGTCCCTGCTCGTACAGCCGCTTGGCTTCCGCCGTGTCCCCGCGCTCGTCCGCGCGCGCAGCCTGCAGGAACAGGGCGCGCGGCGGCAGCGCGCCCGCGAGCGCGAGCACGCGCAGCGCCTGCTCGGCGTCGATCTTGCGTCCGGCTTGCCAGTACCCCCAGGCGACCGAGCACAGGCCTTCGGCCCACTCCTCGCGCGCTGCCGCGTCAGCGGGCACGGTGTCGCCGAGTTCGAACTTGAGCTGCGTCGTGCGCGCGGCGCTGTGGCGCGGCTCGATGCGCAGCGGCTCGACGATGCGCCGCACGTACGCGGCGAAGCGCCGGTCGAGCTCTTCGGGTGTCTGGCCGAACGTGCCGTGGATCGCGGCGTCGAGGTCCGCGCCGCGGTCGAAGGCCTCGAGCAGCGCGATCATCGGCGGGAAGCCGTGCTCCTCGATGAGCATGCGGCACAGCTGCCCGCTCATGTAGTAGCCGAACAGGATGCGCTGCGAGCGGAAGGCGCGGTTGAGGTCGCGCACGAGAATCAGGTCGCGATTCCAATACGCGTCGAGCAGCTCGCGCCGCATGTTGCGCGTCCAGGCCGGGTTCTTGTGCTCTTCCTCCCACGTCGCGAGGCCCTCGGTGATCCAGCGCGGGCAGCGGTTGTGAGAGAGTCCTAGGTGCACGACGTGCGTGAACTCGTGGAAGCTCGTGCGCGCCCACGAGAAGCGGCCGCGCAGTTCCGAGTGCGGCGCCACCGACGTCACGACCGGCCCAAAGCACACGCCGAGCGCGGGAAAGCCCTCGAACCCCGTCGAGCGCACGGAAAAGTCCTGAAAGCGATCGAAGACCTCGATCACCACGGGCCCGGGCGTGTATCCGTAGCGCTGCGCGAGCTCTTCGCGGGCCGCGGAATAAAACGGCAGCCAATAGGCGCGCAGCACCTCGGCGGAACTCGGAGTCCACGCATAGCTCAGGTCGCCCTCGCCGCTCTCGATCACGAAGCGTCGCTGCATCGACTCGAGCACTTGGATCGTGTTCGAGCGCCACGCGTTCTGACGCTTGCGCGCGAGCTCGTCCGAGCGCTTGAGCGCCGCGAGCCCGCCGGCTTCGTCGCCGATGTTCGCGAGCGCGCGACCGAGCTCGAGGAACGCGCGCTGGTCCTGCGGATCGCGCTCGGTCGCTCGGCGCGCGATGGGCGCGGCCTCGGCGAAGCGATAGAGCTCGCACAGGTGGCGCGCGAGCTCGCGTTCGGGCGTCGCGTCGGTCGGGCACTGCTGCGCCAAGTCCGCCAGCAGCGTCTCGGCCGCCTCGCGCTCGTGCTCGACCCACGCGAGCGCGGCGGCGAGCGTGCGCCGCTCGCGGCGTTGCGGCGCGAGCTGTTCGAGCCGCGCGAGGGTCGTGCGCACGTTCGGCAACCGTCCGTCGTCGAGATCGGCGCTCGCCTGCGCGAGCAGCCCCTCGATCGAGTCGGGCACGGCGTCGAGCAATTGCGCGAGCCACTCGTGCGCCGGCGTGCTTTGGCGATTCCAGTTGAAGCGGCCGAGTTCGAACAGGCCGAGCAGGCTCGCGGCGTGGGTGCGGTGCAGCGCGAGCGCCTTGCGGTACAGCTCTCCGGGCTTGCGCGCGGCGGCCTGTGGGTGCTCGATCTCGCCGTCGGCCTCGAAGAAGAGCGACGCGCGCTCGGCGAGCACGTCGGGCTCGCTTCCGTCCGCGCACGCATCTTCCGCCCGCAGCAGCGTCGCCGAGGCGCCCACGAGGTCGCCGAGCGCGCGCTCGCAGCGCGCGCGCGCGAGCTGTCGTTCCCAGTCGGCGCTCTCGTCGCGTCGCGCTCCCTGCCACAGCGCGCGTGCGCCCGCCAGATCCCCGCTGTGGACCTTGACCTGCCCCGCGAGCCAAGCGTCGCGGGCGTCGCTCGCGATCTGCAGGTCCGCGGCGAGGCTCGAGAGCCGCTCGCTGGCCTGCGCGCTCTCTCCCACGGCGAGGGCGAGCGCCAGCCACAGTCGCGCCGAGGCCGAGCGCTCCGCCGGCGTCCCATCGCGCGCCGACGCGCAAGCCCGCTCGGCCGCCTCGCGCGCCTCCTTCCAGCGCCCCGCGTCCGACA